>JAHEDQ010000283.1 GCA_024641125.1 Candidatus Competibacteraceae bacterium
GCCCAGGGCTACCGGATCATCGGGGTCTGGGAAAATGGCTTCCGCCACATCACCAACAACAAGCGCCCGATAGGCGTTCCGGCCGATCTTGACGGCATAAAGCTGCGGACCCCCAAGGGCGCGTGGCGGGTCAAGATGTTCACCCTGTACGGTGCCAATCCGACCCCCATGGCCTTTTCCGAAGTCTTCACCGCGCTCCAAACCAACGTGATCGACGGTCAGGAAAACCCCTACGCCCAGATCTGGTCGGCCAAGTTCCAGGAAGTGCAGAAGTACCTCTCGATCACCGGCCACGTCTACACACCGGCCTATGTGGTGGTGTCGGACAAGCACTTCGCTGCACTGCCTAAGAATGTGCAGGATGCGCTGACCCAGTGTGCAGCGGACACTCAGGCTTTTGTCTATGAAACCGCCGCACAGCTCGAAACCGATCTGCTGCAAAAGCTGAAAGACGGGGGCATCGAGGTCAACGAGGCGGACAAGGCGGCCTTCATCGAGGCGTCAACACCCATATACGAAGAGTTCGCCACCTCGGTCACCGGCGGTCAGGAACTGATCGATACGGTTCAGGGCCTGGCGGGAGGGTCATAGGGCCCTCCGGTCTGTCCGTCAATTGGCATTCTGCCCTCACATGCACAGGCCGGGAATGCCGGCGTTGTGCATGTGAGACGACGGTCTACCCGGTCGGGCCACACATCAGAGACGTCACCGGCAGGACCGTTTTGCGCGTTAAGCCGAACGGTTTCTCTGAAATTCTTCGCAACCGCGCCGATCCCGTCCGAGACGACGGGATCGGCTTGAGTCAGATTGCCCCCAAATGCGTCGAATCATAGGCACTGCGCTTCAAACTTTTCTGGAATGGACCACCATCCTGCTGATGGTGTCCCTGGCCGTCGTCGTGATCGTCGGCGTTTTTTTCCGAATGTTCGGCAGTTCGCTGTCCTGGTACGACGAGGTCGCGGCGATACAGCTTTCCTGGGTCACTTACTACGGGGCCGCCCTGGCGGCCCTCAGGCGACGGCACATAGGCTTCGACAGCGTGCTGTTGTCACTCCCCATGCCGTGGCGCATGGGCGCCGTCGTGGTTGCGGAAGTGATCGTCATCGGATTCTTCTACCTGATGGCTACAACCGGCCTACAGGTTCTGGAGGTTTTACAGGGCGACCGTCTGGTATCTCTGACCTGGATGCCGGTGCAGATCACTCAGTCGGTGATCCCGATCGGGGCGGTCCTGTTCATCCTGGCCGAACTGATCAGCCTGCCGGATTATTGGCGCTCGGCGAAACTGGGAATTTCCCTGGAGCACCCGGAGATTCACGAAGAAGAGAGGGCCTGAGTCGTGCTGATCCTCTGGATGTTTCTGGCGCTGCTGCTGATGATCTGCATCAATGTGCCGATCGCGGTGGCGCTGGCGGTGTCCGCGATCATCGGTCTGGTGGCCACCGAGGGCCTCAACAGCCTGGTGACGGTCGCGCTGGACATGTACGACGGCTCGACCAAGTTCTCCCTGATCGCCATCCCCATGTTTGTTCTGGCCGGCGCGATCATGAATGCGGCCGGCATCACCGACCGGCTGATCAATTTTATCAGTGCGCTGATCGGTTTCGTCCGTGGCGGCTTGGCCATGGTCAATATCGGTGTGTCCCTGTTTTTTGCCGAGATCTCCGGTTCCGCCGTGGCCGATGTGGCAGCCATGGGGTCGATCATGATCCCGCAGATGAAAAAACGCGGATACTCCGCGCCCTTCGCGGCCGCGGTCACTTCGTCATCCGCCTCCCTGGCCATCATCATCCCGCCCTCGATCCCGATGATCCTGTACGCGGTTTCCGCCAACACCAGTGTCGAGCAGCTGTTCGTCGCAGGACTGATTCCCGGTCTGATGGGCGCCGCCGGTTTGATGTTCGTCGCCTACCTGTTCGCCCGGCGCTACGACCTGCCGGTGGAATCGGCTTTCGACACCAAAAGACTCAAGGAAACCTTTATCGAGGCGCTGCCCACCTTCGCGCTGCCGATCATTATTCTGGGCGGTATCTTCGGTGGTCTGGTGACGGCAACGGAAGCAGCCGGCCTGGCGGTGCTTGCGGCCCTTGCCATCGGTCTCTGGTATCGGGAGCTGGACCTGCGGCACCTCAAGCGCGCGATGCTGGACGGGGGCATGCAAACCGCCGTGGTGATGCTGCTGGTGGCGGCGTCGGTGCTGATGGGCGGGTTTCTGACCCGGGCCCAGATACCGCAGGATCTGGCTGCGGCGATGCTGGCGTTCACCAGCAATCAGTACGTCATTCTTCTCATTCTCAACGTATTTTTTCTGGTGATCGGCTTTTTCCTGCACTCGGCGGCCGCCATCATCCTTGTGGTGCCCATCGTGGTGCCCCTGATTCAGCAGGTGGGTATCGATCCGGTGCACTTTGGCCTGGTCGTGACGTTGAACCTGGCAATCGGACAGCAGACACCGCCGGTGGCCAGCGTCCTGATCACCTCCTGTTCCATCGCGCGGGCGAACATCTGGGAGGTGTCCAAGGTCAACGTGTACTTTGTGGCCGTGCTGCTCACCGTCTTGTTGATGTGTACCTACATTCCGGCCATCCCCATGTTTCTGGTCGAATATTTCTATAGGTGAAGGTTATGCCGGCGACAGCAAATGACGCCACCGACGAGTTGTTGTTTGCCGTTGAGGCGGGCGTGGGGACAGTGACCTTCAACCGGCCGGCGGCGCGCAACGCGCTGACCTTCGGTATGTATCAGCGGCTTCAGGAGATTTGCCAGGGCGTCGATCCCAACGGGCTGGTCAAGGTACTGGTGCTAACCGGTTCTGGCGATAGGGCGTTCGCTGCCGGCACCGACATAAGCCAGTTTCGTGCATTCACGACCCCCGATGACGCCATTGCCTACGAACAGCGCATAGACGCCGTGCTCGGCGCCCTGGAGCGTTGCCCGGTGCCCACCATCGCGGCTGTGGCCGGGGCCTGCACCGGCGGGGGTGCTGGCATTGCCGCGGCCTGCGATTTGAGAATCGCCACCAAGGACCTGAGGTTCGGTTTTCCCATCGCCCGCACTCTGGGCAACTGTCTGTCGGCGGCGAACCTGGCGCGGCTGTCCGCGTTGCTGGGCGCCGGCCGGGTCCGGGAGGTGATTTTCACCAGTCGCTTGGTAGAGGCCCAGGAGGCCCTGGCGCTGGGCCTGGTGTCGGAACTGGTGGACGATCACAAAGAGCTGATGAGCCGCGCCACCGCCTTGGCGTTGCAGTTGAAGGAGCAGGCGCCGTTGACGCTACGGGCCACCAAGGAAGCCCTGCGCCGGCTTGGCGGTGCCGACCAGGTGGAGGATCAGGACCTCATCGTAATGTGCTACACCAGCGACGACTTCCGGGAGGGACTGGAGGCCTTTCTCGGCAAACGCAAACCGAACTGGACCGGACACTGAGTCTCATGGCGGGTCCGTTGGAAGGATGTCGCGTAATCGAACTCGCCCACATCATGGCGGGTCCGGTCTGCGGGCTCATGCTGGCGGATATGGGCGCCGACGTCGTCAAGGTGGAAAAGGCGACCGGCGATGACACGCGCCGCAGCGTTCCCCCTGACATACAAGGCGAGTCCGCCGCGTTCATGATGATGAACCGTAACAAGCGGGGCATCGTGCTGGACCTGAAGCACCCCCAGGGCAAGTCGGCCCTGCTGCGTCTGATCAAAGACGCGGATGTGCTGATCGAAAACTATCGCAGGGGCACCCTGGAGCGTCTCGGCCTGGGCTATGAGACGCTGAGCAGCCACAACCCCGGGCTGATCTACTGCGAGATTTCCGGGTTCGGGCGCACCGGGCCCTATGCTGAACGGGGCGGGTTCGATCTGATTGCCCAGGGCATGTCAGGTCTGATGTCCATCACCGGTGAGGGGGAGGGGCGGCCGCCGGTGAAGGTCGGGGCGCCGGTATCGGATATCACCGCGGGCATTCTGGGGGCCATGGGAGTGGCCGCAGCCTATGCCCGGCGGCTGCAGACCGGCGAGGGGCAGCGGGTGGATACCTCCTTGTTCGAGGCTGCCATCGTGCAGACCTATTGGCAGTCCGCCATTACTTTTGCCACAGGCGTATCGCCGGGCCCTATGGGCTCGGCCCACCCGCTCAATGCGCCGTATCAGGCGTTTCGGACCGCCGATGGATGGATCAATATAGGGGCAGCCAACCAGGCGAATTGGGAACGTCTGGTCAAGCTCATCGGGGTGCCGGAACTCAGGGTCGACCCGCGTTTCTCCACCAACGACCGGCGCATGGCCAATCGGCCGGTGCTGGAGGACACCCTCAATCGGGTGTTCTCGGTTCAGACCACTGCATACTGGCTGGATGTACTCCAGGCCGGTGGCTTTCCCGCTGGCCCGGTGTTGTCCATCGCCGAGATGCAACAGGACCCCCAGGCTCTGGCCCGAGACATGGTGGTGGAAACGATGCATCCGCTGGCGGGGCGGGTTTCAACGCTTGGGTTGCCGGTTAAGTTCCATGGCACCCCCGGCGGTGTCCGGCGTCCAGCTCCGTTGTTGGGACAACACACCCGGGAAGTGCTGGCTGAGTTAGGTTATGCCGCAACTGAGATCGAAGCCCTGATCGAATCCGGCGCGGTCGCGTTGCCTCATTGAAAAAGGTTACCGAAGGTCAGAGACGTTGCCTCACATTGGTGGTTACTTTCACGGCCTTAAAGATGGTCTGTAGTTTC
>JAHEDQ010000284.1 GCA_024641125.1 Candidatus Competibacteraceae bacterium
GAATACATAAATCATGATCGGTCCCAGCACCAGAAGGGGCGGCAACTGCACGACTGCCAGTAACAAGACCAGCGCCGCCCAGAGACCGGCGCCGGGCACGCCCATGGTCAGCAGTCCGATCCCTGCAAGAAGACCCTGGATGACGGCCACCCCCAGTACCCCCTGAGCGACACTGCGCACGGTGGCGCGGGCAAGGTCGATGAACTCCGCGCCCCGGGCGCTGTTTAGGCGGTGCGCGATCATCTGTGCAGCATGGGCGCCGGACTCCGAATTGGCCAGCAGAGCGCCTGCGATTACGATCGAAACCACAAACTGGAGCACACCGATGCCGACGCCCGCGCCGGCCGACAACAACCATTTCCCGAAACCCTCGAGACGGGGTGCAATGCGGGTCACGGCAACCTCGAGGTTGTCCGACGCCAAGTCCCAGAAGTCATGGATACGCTCACCCACCAGGGGCCACTCAGCCACACTGTCCGGTGGCGGCGGCAAGTGGAATTCGCCATCACGAATCTGATTGGAAACAATCTGGACGCTTCCCACCAGGGACTGGGCCAAAAATACGGTCGGTGTAATCAAAAGCGCAAGCGCCAGCAGGGTAAACAAGGCCGCAGCCAATTTGGTGCGGCCGCTCAGCCATTCGACCAGTTGGCGGTACAGGGGATACACCGCCACCGCGATGATAACGCCCCAGGTCACCGGCCCGACGAATGGGCGCATGATGCTGAAACACCATGCGCCCAGCAGCGCCACCATCCCAATCCGGAGGGCGGCCTCGAGCGCCGTGTCGACAAATCGCGGGTCTATGAAAGACTTCCGGCTCTTATCCATTGACGAGGCTCCCGATCTGCCCGGCAACAAAGAGGGGGCGAGATTATAACGAACGGGCGCAGCCAAGCCGAATGTTCGCCACCGTCCACCGAAATCCAACTCAGGCATTGCCGGCGATCAGTTCCCCCAGCTTTCGTGTCAGTATGGCGTTCTCCCGGTAGTCTATCGACACCACCAAGAGGCTCGGCCCCGATTCGGCCAGCGCCTGCTCCAGCGTGGGTTTGAAATCGCGGCTCGCGTCCACTTTGTGACCCTGCCAGCCGAAGGCCGCGGCCAACTGCAGCCAATCGGGATTGCCGAAAGCAAGATCTGTATGCCGATGAAACTCATTGTCCTGTTTCCAGGCAATGAGCCCATAGCCCCCGTCCTCCCACACCATCACCACGATGTCGCTGTTCAGACGTCTCGCGGTTTCCATCTCCTGCACATTCATCATGAAACCGCCGTCGCCGCACACCGCCAGCACCCGCTGACCGGGGTTGATCAGCTTGGCCGCGATGGCGCCCGGCAGCGCAAAACCCATGGAACAAAAACCGTTGGGAATAAGACAGGTATTGGGCAGGTGGCAGTGATAGTGACGGGCGATCCACATTTTGTGGGCACCCACGTCAGACAACAGTATGTCTTCCGGCGCCAGCACCTGGCGCACGTCCCACAGGATCTTCTGCGGCCGAATAACCCCCTGGGTGTCGTCGTCGGCGTGCTCGGCCAGGTCGGCCGCCATTTCGGTGCGCACCCGCGTCTGTCCCGACAGATCATACCTGGGGGGTGAGGCAAGCCGATCCAGGCGCTGATTCAACATGGCCAGGGTGGCGGCCAGATCCCCCACCAGTTCCACCTCGGGCAGATAACAGGCATCGATCTCCGCCGGCAGGAAATCGGCGTGGATGATCCGCTTGTCTCCATTCGGGTTCCACAGATGGGGATGGTACTCCACCATGTCGAATCCCAGAGTCAGGATCAGATCGGCCTCATCCAGGGCCTTGGACATGCGGTCGCGGGTGCCGAGGCCGATGGTGTAAAGGCAATAGGGGGCATCCACATCCACACAGCCCTTGGCCATGAAGGTGCTGGTGACACCGATTCCGGAGGCATCGCAAAAGGCCCGCAATTCCCGGCTGGCACGGCGACGTATGCAACCGTTGCCCGCCAGAATAATGGGGCGCGACGCCGCTGCGATCAGATCGAATGCCTGGTCGACGATCCCGGCATCCGGAACCGATCGGCGAAAGCGACGGGGCGCAAGAGGCTCTTGGGTGGTGGGTGCCTTGGCCACGTCCTCGGGCAATTCGATGTGCACCGCGCCGGGTTTCTCCGTGCGCGCCACCCGCACCGCCTTGCGCACGATCTCCGGAATGGTATCCGGATGATGCACGCTGGTGGCCCACTTGGTAACCGGGTCGAACATGGCCACCACGTCCATGACCTGATGCGACTCCTTATGCAGTCTGCGTAAAGCGCCCTGGCCCGTGAGCACCAGCATGGGCGCATGATCCATATTGGCGTCCGCCACTCCGGTGATCAGATTGGTGGCTCCGGGCCCCAGGGTGCCGAGACAGCCCGCCGGGTTGCCAGTCAGGCGTCCGTAGACCTCGGCCATGAACGCAGCGCCCTGTTCATGGCGGGTAAGCACGAACCGGATTGCGCCGGATTGCTCCAGCGACATCATGAAATCGGCGTTCTCCTCGCCCGGCACCCCGAAGATGTACTCGATGCCTTCCCCGGTCAGGCACTGCACCAGCAGATCCGAAGCCTTCATCTCGAAGGCACCGCGGGCCACGCGGGCCGGTGCCGGTTAAATGTCGCGCTCATGGTCACCCCTTGTTTGCGTTGATTGAGCACCGGGCCCGCCGGCAGCCCGACCCCGCAAGTGTAGACGCGGAATAGCACTCACGGCTTGCGTGGATGCCATGCAGGGTCAAGACTGGGCGGCAGTGTGCCGGGTCAGTTCACATGGCCGGCGATGTGATCAGACACCCAGGGGATGGCCGTGTCCAACGCGACGCCTTCAACAGGCAAATCGCACAGCCCACGTTTTCCGTTGCATGTGCACATTTCGACTCTGCTCGCTCTGCTGATCGTGGCCAGCGGCGGTTTGATCGGTTGGTTCAACTACCACCAGACTTCGAAGGTAGTCCTGAGCGCGGCCGATCGGGTGTTCGACGAGTTGTTCCTCAAGCTACAGGCAGACCTGGAGTTCCGGGCACGCTTGAGTCACGTGACCGTGGACATGCTGGCCTCGGCCGCGGTCAGCCGCGCCGAAGATCTGGAGACACGTCTCGACAGCCTGCCGCTGTTTGCCGACGCGCTCCAAGCAAACGGTCGGCTGTCATCGCTGTATGTGGGCTACGACGACGGCGAGTTCTTTCAGGTCGTTATTCTGCGCAGCGACGCGCAGCGCCGTTACTATTCCGCGCCCGACCAGGCAGCTTATGTGGTCTGGTCGGTGGAATCGAATCCGATCGGGCAGATGAACTCACGCTACCTCTATTTCGACCAGGCGATGTCGCCCATAAACGTCGCACCGGGATTGGCGCCGGACTACGATCCGCGCGAACGACCCTGGTATGTGGACCGCGATCTGGGCGACACGCTGTACATAACGCCACCCTACGTATTCATCGCATTGGGTCAGGTGGGTACCACACTGTCCCGCAGGAACGGCGGGGGGAACAGCGTGGTCGCCGGAGATGCACCACTGCACCGCCTTTCGCAGATTCTGGCCAGCCATGCGCTGAGCCAGTCGGTGGAGTTGGCGATTTTCGACGAGCAGCAGCGCTTGATCGCCTACCCGGACGCAAACCAAGTGGTGGAGTACAGTGCCACCGGGGCACCCACGGGGCTGAAAACCCTGACGGAACTTGACAGCCCGATCCTGGGCAATTTGATTGCCCAGGCCGGTGACAGTCCTGAGCGGGTTGACTTTGAACAGAACGGGCTATTGTGGAAAGGGTCTGTTCGGCGCCTGCCGGTCAGCGATGAACGCCACATCAGCCTCGCCATGGCGGCGCCCGAGCGTGAGCTGGTTGCAGAGGCGGCCACCATCCGCTGGCAGTCCCTGGGTGTCACCGGTTTGCTCATCCTGGCTGCGCTGCCCTTTGGCTGGCTGACCTCCAAACTCCTGTCCACGCCCCTCACCCGACTGGCCGCGGAATCCCGGGCGATCCAACAGTTCGAGTTTGCCGAGCCGATCCATGGGCACTCTGTGGTGTTGGAAATCGATCAACTTGCGGAGGCCATGGATTCGGCCAAACAAACCATACGCAATTTTCTCGATCTGTCGGTGGACCTGGCCTCGGAGCACCGTTTCGAGCCGCTGCTGGAGCGCGTGTTGGAGGAGTCCATGGGCGCGGTAAGTGCGGACGCGGGACTGTTGTATCTGCTGAGCGAAGACGAAACGGCCTTCGAACCGGCTGCGATCCGCGTACCTGGCGCCAAGCCCGCCCCGACCCCGGCGGAGTTGCCCTCGAGCCCGTTTCGGGAGCCTGGCGTCGATGATGCCCTGAGCCAGGCCGCCCATGGCAAGACGCGCATGAGCATCGAACTCGACGGAAACCGAAACGATGCCCTTTCCGATCTGTTCCGAATCCTGGAGCGGGTGCTTTCGAGCGGCGAACAGCGTTGCGAGATCGTTCCGCTGCGGACCGCGCGGGACAACGTTGTCGGTCTGCTCACGCTGGTGCACCGTTCGGATCGCGTGGATCTGAAGTGGGTCACCAGCGAGCAGCGGCTGGCCTTTGTGGAAGCCATGGCGGGTGTGGCCGCCGTGGCGATCGACAACCAGAGTCTGTTCAAGGCCCAGAAGGAACTGCTCAACGCACTGATCAAGCTGATTGCCGGCGCGATCGATGCGAAATCCCCCTA
>JAHEDQ010000285.1 GCA_024641125.1 Candidatus Competibacteraceae bacterium
GCAATGTGACCGATGAGGTGTGGAAGGAATACATCAAGAACCAGACGCCGCCGGAACCGGACGATGATTTTCACGTTGTGTAGCGACAGCAATCGGCCGAATGGCCGATCGATCCGGCTTTCAGCCGTAACCCGAAGCCACCGGCTTTAGCCGGTGGAGTATTCACCAGACCCGAAGGCGTCCGCCGGCAGCACCCTTCGGACTGTCGGCGTTTAAGTCCGGGGAGTTACCTGGTCCATCACGGTGGATCGCCAGACGGCTGGCTTCTGGTGAAGCCTATGCCTCGTTTCGAGAGTCTGTCATTTGACCCTCTTACGTCGTTCCAGTGTCGCTTGGCTGGGTCAAAGCAGCCACACAGCCGCAAATCATGACAGGCAACAATGGGTCGGAGAACCGACGATCAGTCCGGCAGGGCGCGACCACCGCGTCCGGCATCAATCGGTCTTCCCATTAGGGTGTGCGGAGCGGATGACATCTGGTTTTTCGTGTCCTCTTGCATCACGGATGGCGTCCCATATCCACCACTGCGGCGTTGCCGCTGCTCGAAAGAGTCTGCTATGCCTTAGCATCGGCGCGTTGAATTGGCGGATGCGGGGGGCTCTGCAACGTAACAAACTTATCCCGCGATCAGGATCGAACCAGATTAACACCGCGACTCAATTAGAGCTGGCCTGCGACACTGACCAATCAGACGCCTTAAAGGCCTCATTTTGCACGCACAAATCGCGACCCGAAGGTTTCTGGAGTGCCGATGCTGTGGCACAAAGTGCAGTCACTCAGCGGTTTAGCTTGGTTTGACGCGTCAGCTGTCAGTGCAATTTCACGTGCGGCTCAGTCCGGCGATTGATGGTATGCGTGATCGTAAGGTGGCAGCCGGCATGGCGCCCCCGGCAATACGCCGGGCTCATTATCTTACCGGCGCCTGTTTGTCTTGGGGCGTCCGCTTTTGAACGGTGACACCACCGTCGAATTTGTAACCTGGAAGACAGCAGTTGGCCGAGCATTTTCGCGATGTCGTCGAGTGGTTGATATAGCTCCACGAACTCGGCGGCGACTGCGCGGCCCCATCGAGTTGCCGCTTCCGGGAGGTCCCGCGAGCAAACCTCAGTCCTGGTCGTAGGCCCAGCGCAGCACCGCATCCTGTATCTCCCAACCCTGCCAGTGCTGAATGCCCGGGTGATTGATCAGCGCCACCACGATGCGTCGTTGCCCGCCCGGCAGGGTCAGGTAGCCGGCCATGGCGCTGACGTCCCTTAGAGAGCCGGTTTTGATGTGCGCGCGACCGGCAAGCGCATCCGTTTTCAAGCGCCGCCGCATGGTCCCGTCCAGCGCGGCCAACGGGAGCGAGGAGATGAACTCTGGCATGTATGGACTTTGGTAGGCCGCCTGGAGCAGACGCGCCAGCCCGGCGGCTGAAATCCGTGTTTCGCGGGACAGGCCGGCGCCGTTGTCCAGAACCAGTTCGGGCAGTGCCAGGCCGCGGCTGTCCAACCAGGCCCGGACCGCCTCACGGCCCTTGGCCACGGTCCCAGGCGGCCCGGCCATTTCGGCGCCGATGGTGAGCAGTAACTGGCGGGTCATCAAGTTGTTGCTAAACTTATTCATGCCCCGCATCAGCTCGCCAAGGGGTGGGGAGGATTGGCGGTAGAGCAGGGCGTCGTCCGGACCAACCCGCCCAAGCTGAAGGGCGCCGTCGAATTGACCGCCCAGTTCGGACCACAGGACCCGGAATCCGCCGTAAAGGTGTGTCGACGGGGGTAATGTCAGCCGGTTCAGACTCAGCTTGTCGCAATCCAGGGCAAGAGCGCCGGTCAGTCGAACCCGTGCCCCGTCCTGTCCGGAGTCGATATCGAACTTTGGGTAACGGTGCTCGGAGCGGCAGGGACCGGATACAAGGCGAAGCCCGTTCTCCAGGCTGAGGTTGGCCAGGGGCGGCATGGTGGTCAGCCGCACCCCATCCGTCTCCGCGTCCGGAATCATCCGAAATTCGGTGGACTGAAAATTCAGCGTCAGCGCATCCGGAATCGCGTTGTAAACCCGGTATGGCTTGCCGTCAAAATCGCCGGGCTGTCCCGGTTGTGTTTCGAAGTAGCTGCTGTCCAGCACCAGGGCGCCCTCGATATCCCGCACGCCACGATCGCGCAGCGCCCGGAGAAACAACCAGAATCGCTCCGTCACCATAAAAGGGTCGCCGTAGCCCTTTATGACCAGGTCGCCAGACAACGTACCGTTTCGAAGCGGGCCGCGTCGGTATGCCTCGGTGTTCCAGGTGTAGTCCGGTCCCAGTAGTTCCAGACCGGAAAGGGTGGTGAGCAACTTGATCACCGAGGCCGGGTGGCGCGCCCTGGAGGCCTCCACACTCAAGATCGGCTGCGTTGTGTCTACATCCTCCACCACCAGACTGATGGCGCTGCCTGGCACATTCTGGGCGGCCATCGCCCGCTTGATTTCATCGGGTAGCGGATCTCCGGCGCAGGCCACAGCGTAGGCCGCGCAGAGCGCACCGGCCATCAGGGACACCGGCCACCATAGTCCCCGGGATGCCCCGTCCTCAGGCTGAAGCCCCGCGGCGGCTGATCTCATTGCGACAGGTTCACCGGCAGGTATGACGGACCGCTTGCGCGCCGCATCTGTATCCGTGAATAAGACGGTGATCCAGTCGACGCCGCATCGATCACTCTGCCCGTGTCTGGGCATCGCGGCTCCTGGAGTGCGCCCGCTGGCTGGGTGCAAACAGGCCGAACGCGCTGGTGTAGCCGTGGAGAAAGGTTTCTCCGTGCACCGGCCCGATCTCCCCGTTGCCGAAAAAACCGGACAACGGGATATCACCCAGCAGATCGTGAAACAGGCCGCTATCATGACCTTCCACGCCGTACAGGTGACGGCCGCGCCCGAGACAGGAAAACAACAGGCCACCCACCGGGGTCGCCTGATTGACATTGCGTCGGTAGGCCCGCAGCAAATCCTCCAGTTCCTCGGTAGAGGTTTTGGCGTCCCGCAAATGGAACTGAATGATGGTGTTTTCCCGCAGGCGGGCGCTGATCTGCAGCCGGCCGCTGTCGGTATCCAGCGCGGTGATGTTGCGAATGACGAAATCACCGCGGGCGTACGGCTGCTGCGCCGGCTCCATGGCGATCCCGGCCAGTAAGGAATGGCCGGCAAGCTCCTGGTCCTGAGGTGAAAGCCCGCTCAGCACTTTGCGCAGCGCCACCAGAGGCGGCTGTCCGTCCAGACCGGTCAGGGTGGTGCCGTCCAGACCGGTTACGAACAGAGGGTCTCCGATGGGGCGGCAGCCCTGCGCGACTATGGTGCTCATGGTCACTGAACCGCTCAGCGCCAAGCCGACCATGCCGGAGCGGTAGGTCTGATCGTTCAAAAACAGCGCTACATCGCCGGCCCGTTCGGCGCCGCTGGCCAATCCGCCTACTTTCGGACTGGCGGGAAACATCCGATCCAACACCGGCAACAGCTGCTCGGTGTCGAAGCTGTACGGGTCGCCCATGAGTATGAATGCGGGATCCGCCGACGTGGTCACCCCCAGCGCCTGTTCCCAGACCGGCGTGGGCGCGCCGGAGTAGGGCATCAGACTGCGATCGAGCCAGAACGGCGCCAGGTCGGTGCCGGGCAGCACGGCGGCGGTGAGCGCCACAGCCGGTTCGCTTTCCGATTCGTGGCAGGCGCCGATCACCCCGCCCGCAGAACATCCGATCAGTACCGGGTCGCCCAGGCGGTCACGCACGAGGTGGGGCAGTGTCGGATACTCGGAACGATGATGCTCGCTGACGAACGCCACCACCAGATCCGGTGTGCTTCCCTGCAGGGCATCCAGTATGTCCTGGGTGGTCTCGTCCACGGCTGTGGGCAGGTCGGAATGATTGGACAGCGCTGATATCCATCGCATGGTTCTTCTATTGTGGGCCATAGATCAGAATACCTGTGGGTGAGCGGGACCAGTCTACCTCAATCCCGATCAAAGGCTCGCACTGCACCCCGCGGCCGGGTGCCTGCTTGGGTTGGGTCGCGACCTGCGGGATACTCACTCGGCATTCAAGAATCATGCTGGCCAGGGTGCCGGTCGGGAGAGCGTATTGGCTATTGAGTTGTTCGATCTTGCGGGGGCGGATCAAGACCGTCGATTCAGCCCCTACTGCTGGCGGATCAAAATGGCGCTGCATCACAAAGGGCTGGAGTATAAGACCTTGCCCTGGCGGTTCACCGAAAAAGCCGCCATCAGCGCCTCCGGTCAGGGGAAAGTGCCGGTGATCGTCGATGGTGATCGTGTTGTTGCAGACTCGTGGCGCATCGCCCGCTATCTGGACGAGCAGTATCCCGAGAAGCCTGGCCTGTTGGGCGGTGACGCGGCCCGTGCCAGCGCCGTGTTCGTCCGGGCCTGGGCTGAACAGGTGATATCCCCATTGATTGCGCGGTGTGTCATGGCCGATGTGTACGAGCATTTGCATGAGAAAGACCGGGAGTATTTCCGCAGCACGCGCGAGGCGCGGTTCGGGCAGACCCTGGAGGCATTCTGCGCCGATCGGGAAACGGCCCGGGCCAATCTTCAGCGGGAACTGGGACCGCTCCGGAGCACGCTGGGTGAGCAGCCTTTCCTGGGCGGCGTCCGGCCCATGTTCACCGACTACACGGTATTTGGCTTTTTCCAATGGGCACGATGTGTGTCACCCT
>JAHEDQ010000090.1 GCA_024641125.1 Candidatus Competibacteraceae bacterium
GTCTGGCGGCAACCCCAGGTCGTCCATGATCTGTTTTGATAAATGCTTGACCGGCGGCAGCATGGCCAGACCTTGTTTGACCAGCATGGGTACGAATTCGAACATGCGCGCGTTGAGTCTCAGACTCATGCGCGGCGCATGCGCTGCATCGGCGAACAGGTTCATGACGTCGCCGACCCGCAGCGGCGCGGGATCGGTCAAATGGAAGGTCTTACCGTTCTGACCGTCCACATGTGCCAGGTGATCCATGGCGGCGGCCACGAAATCCACCGGCACCAGGTTTATGCGTCCCCCTTCAAGGCCGATTATGGGCATCCACTGCGGCAGGGCGCGGCGAAGTTTCTGAATGATTTTGAAAAAATAATAGGGGCCGTCAATTTTATCCATCTCGCCGGTTCGCGAATCACCCACCACCACACCGGGGCGATAGATCCGCCAGGGCACGCTGCAGTCCGAGCGCACCAGGCCTTCGGAATCGTGCTTGGTGCGGAAATAGGGATTGTTCAGGCCTTCCGCCTCCTCGAACATGTCCTCCCGGAACACACCGTCATACATGCCTGCAGCGGCAATGGAACTGATCATGTGAAAACAGCCGGCACCGATGTCGGCGGCGACTGCCAAGGCGTTGCGGGTTCCCTCCACGTTGACCTGATACTGAGACTCGGCGTCCGCTTTGAGATCGTAGATGGCCGCCAGGTGAAACATGTGCGCGACCTGGCCTTTGAGATTGGCCAGATCCGGATCGGACAGCCCCAACCGGGGCAGGGTCAGATCTCCCACCACCGGAATGACCCGGGCGTGATCAACCTGCCATCGGCGACGCAGCGCCTCCACCTTCCCCTGATGTCCGTCCCGGATCAGGAAATAGACCTTACCCTGCCGCTGCAGCAGCTTCTCCACCAGCCGTTGACCGATGGATCCCGATGCCCCAGTCACGAAGTAGTTCATGCCGCTGTTCTCCTGACCTGGATGGCGGTGCCCGATACCGGCCCGTCAATCCGTTTGCACGCTTGAGCAGTGGCCATCAGCCGCTGCCCTGGGTGTAACATTTTTGGGATAGGCCGCCGCGCCCGAAACACCTGGGGTGGGCGGTTATGCATCGCACGACCCGGGGCCGACCGATGCCACGCGACTAGTACTGCGTCCATCATTATCAGGTGGACGGAGTACTAGGGCCTGCTAACACTATGCGGACGCCCAGCGTTGCCGTTTCGCTCTTGTACGGCAGGTACACAGCGCTCACTGCGCCTTGTCCTGCAAAAAATGGGGCTCTGTCGATGGGTATCCGCATAGTGTTGACAGGCCCTAATCCGCCAGCAGGCGCTCCACCAGCGCTGTATAGGACGTCTTCGCTTCATCGCCTGGCGTGCCGGCCAGACTGGCCCAGGCGTCATACTTGGCGCGGCCGCGCAGGTCGGTGAACCCGGGACGCTCGCCCGACACGTCCCCTTCGGTGGCCTGTTTGTATAGACCGTACAGTTTCAGCAGCGTCTCGTTTGACGGACGCCGGCTGAGTGACTGGCTGTTCTGGACGGCCGCTTGAAATCGGGTTTCGAGCTCTGACACTGGGGTCTCCCGGTGGTGCTGGGTGATAGGTCGCGCGGGTGTCCCTCCGCCGCCTCTGGATATGCTTACACCAGCTCGGTTAGGCTGCGCAAGGGCGTCGCCCGGTCGCTGCCGGACCGGGTTGGCGATGGATTTGGGCGGGGAGTTGTCAGATGTTCAGTTTCGGTCGTTCGAATCGCACACCCATGTCACGGGTGGATACGGCATGGTTGCGTATGGAAAGCCCAACCAATCTGATGATGATCACCGGCGTCATGGTGCTCCAGGGGCGGGTGGACTACGAGCATCTCAAGCTGATTTTCGACCGGCGCCTGCTCGCCTACGAGCGCTTTCTTCAGAGGCCGGTGGAGGTCAATGGCAACAGCTACTGGCAGACCGACCGGCAATTCGATATCGAATCGCACATTTGCCGGACCGCCCTGCCGGGCAAGGCGGACAAATTGGAGCTGGAGGCCCTCGCCAGCCGCCTCGCCAGCACCCGCCTGGATCCGGCCAGACCCATGTGGCACGTCCATCTGGTGGAGGACTATCAGGGTGACAGCGCTCTGATCCTGCGCATGCACCATTGCTATGCCGACGGCATTGCCATGATACAGGTGCTGTTGACGCTGACCGACACGGCACCGGATGCGCCGTTGCCGGCGGCGCGGCGTCCGCGCAGGAGCCACTTGCTCAAAGATCAAGGCGGCGTGCTGGATCGCCTGTACCGGCCCGCATCACGGAGGCTGGAAACATTGTTCCACCTGGGCGGGCGAATCAAGGACGAAGCCTTGCACGTGTTGCAGGATCCGGGGCGCGGTCACGCCTATCTGCGGGATGTCCAGGAGGTGTTCGGGGAACTGGGGGAGGCGTTGCTGCTGCCCAACGATCCCAAGACCCGGTTCAAAGGGCGCCTGGGCAATCGGAAGCGGGTCGCCTGGTGTGATCCGATCCCACTGGACGAAGTGAAGACCGTGGCCAGGGCATTGGGCGCCACGGTGAACGATATCCTGCTTGCGTCGGTCACCGGTGCCTTGAGTGCCTATCTGCTCGAGCATGGCGACGTCATCGATGACGTCGAGATACGGGCCACCGTGCCGGTCAATCTGCGGCCGTTGGAACACGCCCGGGATCTTGGCAATCACTTCGGTCTGGTGTTTCTGAGTTTGCCCATCGGGTGTTCGAATCCGCTGGAGCGGTTGGCTTTGATCAAGCACCGCATGCTGGCGTTGAAGGCCTCCAAGCAGGCGGTGATGACCTTTGGCGCGCTGGCCGTACTGGGACTGGTGCCCAGTCCCGCGCAGCGTAAGGCGTTGGATCTGTTGAGTGAAAAGGCCACCGCGGTGATGACCAACGTGCCGGGTCCACAGCTGCCGCTTTATCTGGCCGGGCGCCGCATACTCGAGCAGATGTTCTGGGTGCCGCAAACCGGCAGCGTTGGTATGGGTGTAAGCATTCTGAGCTACGATGGCCGGGTCCAGTTTGGTCTGATTACCGACACGCGCCTGGTACCCGATCCCAACCGGGTGATCGATCGCTTCGCCGGCGAGTTCGAGAAATTCGTACTGGCGACACTGATGGAACCCTGGGATCAACCCTATCCGCCCGCCGAAGTGGAACGCCGTCTCCAGCTCATGTTGCGGCGGTCCGGGCTTTAAAGAAGGTTCGATCTATTCGTGAAACTGCATCTTGGGTCTCAGCTGCTCCAGGCAATGGTTGGGGAATGATAGCGTGGTGATGACGAGTTGGATCAAAACCTGTGGGGTGGTGCTATGCTGAAGACCCATCCCTCGGCGGCGGGCAGTGCCGGGGGTGCCCGGATTGGACTGGCCCTGGCCGGCGGTGGCCCGCTGGGCATAACCTACGAGATCGGCGCGGTCCATGCCCTGGCGGAAGCGCTTGAAGGGGTGGACCTCAATGATCTGATGGTCTACGTGGGCGTCAGCGCCGGTGCGGTGGTGGCATCCAGCCTGGCAAATCAGATTACGCCGGCCCAGATGTGCCGCATTTTCGTGCGTAACGAATCCCAGGCATTCCCCCTCAACCCAGAACAGTTCCTGAAGCCAGCCTATGCCGAGTACCGGCATAGGCTGGGACGGATTCCTCTGTCGGTGGTTCGGGCGGTGCGTGACATGCTGCGTCATCCGACCCAGCAGGGGGTAATTCGCACTCTGAACGCATTTGCCAGCGTGCTGCCCTCGGGGGTATTCAGTAACGTAAGCATTCACGAGTTTCTGCAGTACATCTTCAGCAGTCGCGGCCGCAGCAACGATTTCCGAAAGTTGAAACACCGCCTGTATATCGTCGCCGCCCGGCTGGACACCGGCGAATCGGTGCGGTTTGGGGCGCAGGGCCACGATCACGTGCCCATCTCCAAGGCGGTTCAGGCCAGCACTGCTTTGCCCGGCCTCTACCCGCCCGTGGAAATCGAGGGTGAGCTGTATGTGGACGGTGCTCTGCAGCGGACCCTGCATGCGTCCGCCGCTCTTGATGACGGGGCGGATCTGTTGCTCTGTATCAATCCCATCGTCCCGGTGGATGTGCGTTTGACCGGCGACAAGGCGTTGGCCGGACGGGAAAACCTGGCGGACGGCGGCCTGGTCGTAGTTCTGGCGCAAACGTTTCGGGCGCTGATTCACTCGCGTATGAAAGTGGGCATGGCGCAGTATGACGAGCGCTTCGCTGACCGCGATGTGGTTCTGTTTGAGCCGAATCCGGGGGATGCACGGATGTTTTTCACCAATGTGTTCAGTTTTGCCAACCGTCGGCGCGTCTGCGAGCATGCCTACCAAACCACGCGCAGGGATCTGCTTGCTCGGCGCGACGAGTTGGAGCCCATGTTTGCCAAACATGGCATACGTCTGCGAACGGAGATCCTGGACGACCCGAACCGGCACTTCGATACCGACCTCAGCATTCCGGCCAGCGTGTCGGCTTTGGGGCGTCGTCGCAACCGAGTGACCAACGATTTGAGCGCGACGCTGGATGAGTTGGAGAGCTATCTAGGGAAGGTATGATCAATTGATACGAATCGCGTTTCGATCCACAAGGGCGCAGATGCGAGGCCGGGCCTTTGCGCCCTTGGTACCGCGTTGCATCTCGCTCATTGGCAACTCACTTATTTTCCCTGGGCCAACTTCGCTCGGTGCGCCTTGTACGAGAGCGCACAAAGACCCCGGCGCGACCGCAGCAATTGATCCGACCTTCCCTAGGTAGCCCTCGCTGATCGTCGGGCATTCACGGACCCCGGCGCCCTGTAGGTGCGCCAAGATTTTGGCGCACAGACCATGAACACCCGCGAACGCATCCTGGAGACGAGTCTGAGGTTGTTCAACAGCTTCGGTGAACCCAACACCAGCACCAATCACATCGCCGATGAGATGAACATTTCCCCGGGTAATCTCTACTACCACTTTCGCAACAAGGGGGAGATCGTCGGCTTGTTGTTCCAGGGTTACGAACGCCGCATGCTGGAGCTGTTGTCCGCATCGGAATCCCGTGACCTGGATGTGGAGGACATGTGGCTGTTTCTGCATCTGGCGTTCGAAATCATTTGGGACTACCGGTTTCTGTATCGCGACCTGGACAATCTCCTGGGCCGGCATCGCTTGGTGAGGCGTCATTTCCAACGCATCATGCGTCGCAAGACCGATACCGCGTTGTCGATTTGCCGTGGACTTGCCAAGGCGGGTGTGTTGCGGGCCTCGGAAGAGGAGATCGACAGTCTGTGCCGCAACATCGTGCTGGTCGCCACCTACTGGATGAGTTTCGACAACGCCGTGCGCCCCCGGGACACCAATCCCGGTAACGTGCTGGGACGGGGCGTTTACCAGGTCATGTCTCTGGTCGCGCCTTTCCTCGACGGCGATCAGCGCGTGCTGATTCAGACCCTGGGTCGCCGTTACATCGTATGATCGCGCTCCCAACGAGCACCTAGCTTCGTACACATGCAACGGGACCTGCCCGTCCAGTCATCGCCAGGAGGGAACACCCATGGGTCAGAACGCTGCACCGACTCGCACCGTAAAGGGGTCTGGACCCTCTGACCTGCCCGTGGGCACCATTCGCCGAAACCCGGCGACGCGGGCCGTGCTGGGCAGTTCGCCTATCCATTCCCCGGCCCAGGCGCAGGATGCCATCGCGGCCGCGCGCGCCGCCCAGACCGGCTGGGCGGCGCAACCGCTGAAGGGTCGGGTGCGCGGCATTCTTCGGGTCTGCGACCGCATGGTGGCACGGGCCGACGAAATCGCTGAGCTCATTGCCGCCGAGGTCGGCAAGACCCGCATCGATGCCCTCGCGACCGAGGTGATGCCCAGCGTAATCGGCGGACGTTACTATGCCCGCTGTGCCCGTCGGTTTTTGAAGCCGCGAACGCTGGACCGGAGCTCGCTGCTTTTTGCCAACAAACGCAGCCGTATTTACCGCGTACCGCACGGTGTGGTGGGCATCATATCTCCCTGGAACTATCCGCTTGGCATTCCCATGCACGAGATCCTGCCCGCCCTTTTGGCCGGCAACGCGGTGGTGTTCAAGACCGCGCCTGAAACACAGGGCGTGGGCCAGTTGATCGACGAGTTGATTCAGGCGGCGCAGTTGCCGCCCGGGGTGTTCACCCATCTGAACTTGCCCGGTACCACGGCAGGGGACGTATTTCTCGGTGCCGATGGCGTGGACAAGCTGTTTTTCACCGGTTCGGTGGCTGTGGGAAAGATACTCATGGCCAGGGCGGCCGAGACCCTCACCCCGCTGTCACTGGAACTGGGCGGTAATGACGCCATGCTGGTGTGTGATGATGCCAACGTCGAGCGGGCTGTTAACGGCGCGGTTTGGGCCGGGCTTCAGAATGCCGGACAGACCTGCGCCGGCGTAGAACGCATTTATGTACACCATGCCGTTTATGGGGAGTTCATGAGCCTGCTCCGAGAGCGGGTGGAAGGGCTTCGGGTGGGTCTGGATACCGGACATGATGTGGATATCGGCGCCATGTGCACGGACCGTCAAAGCACCAAGGTGCGCCAGCAGATCGAGGACGCCCTGGCGCGGGGCGCCCGGATACATGCCCAGGTCAGCGTGCCAGCGGCGTATCGCGAGGGGAATTTTTTGCCGGTCACCGTGCTGGCGGATGTAGACCACGAGATGGCGTTGATGCGTGAGGAGACGTTTGGGCCGGTCCTCGGGGTTATGTCCGTTACCGATATGGACCAGGCCGTGGAACTGGCAAACGATTCCATGCTCGGCCTGACCGGGTCAGTGTGGTCGCGGGACCGGGATCGGGCGCTGGCGATCGGGCGCCGCATTCGGGCCGGCGCCATAACTCTAAACGACCATTTGATGAGCCACGGTCTGGCGGAAACACCCTGGGGCGGTTTCAGGGAATCGGGAATCGGCCGTTCCCATGGCGAGTTTGGATTTGACGAGATGACCGAACCGCAGGTGGTGGTAACGGAGCTACTGCCCTTTCTGCGCCGCAACCTGTTCTGGCATCCTTATAGTCCGGAACTCTACCGGGGCCTGAAGGGACTTCTGACAGCGCTCTATGGACGTGGCGTGCTCTCCCGGCTACGCGGACTGGGCGCGGTTGCGCCGATACTGGGGCGCATGTTCAGATCCTGAAAAGGCATGCGCGGGCCGGTCCCGATGCGCCTGGCCCTGTTTCAACCCGATACGCAAGGCTATGTTGAAGCGAACGGAAGACAAGCGCCGCGCGGCTGCCAAACTGGTGCGTCAGCTGGAACGCACCTTGAACCTGCATCGGTCACGCCTGGCAGAAGATGCCGTCCGTGCAGCCGACCGGGTGCGGTTGGTGGAATGGCAAAGCGCACGGCTGCGCCGCACCTACAGTGACCTGGCAACCCAGCCTCGTTATGTCAAGGTGGTGGCATTCTTCCTCGAGGAACTCTACGGCACCAAAGATTTCAGCAAACGCGATCACGATCTGGAACGCATCTCGCCGATCATGGTGCGCATGTTGCCACCCCAGGTGATCGACGCCGTGGCCAAGGCCATGGAATTGAACGCCCTTTCCCAGGAACTGGATAACAGTCTGCTCACCGAACTTCGGCCGATGCCGGCCGGCGCCATCCGGGAGGGCGACTATGTGGCGGCCTATCGACGCTGCGACAACCACGCATCGAGGGTGGAGCAAATCCGATTGATTGGGGTTCTGGGTGGGGAGCTGGACGCCCTGGTGCAGAAACGCTTCATCGCCGGGACGCTGCATATGATGCGGCGTCCGGCCGAAATGGCTGGTTTCGGCGACATGCAGGCGTTTTTCGAGAGCGGTTTCGACGCGTTTCGCGCCCTGCACGGCGCCGGATACTTTCTCGACACGGTGATGCGCCGCGAGCGAAGCATTCTCGACCGAATCTATCGCGGCGAGCCGAATCCGTTTGATCTGAGCGGTAAGCCCGTCCCATAGGACCGGACACTAGGGAAGGTCAATTGACACGAAATCCCGGAGGGGCCGGGCCTTTGCGCCCCTGGTACCGCGTTGCGCGTCGCTCATTGGCAAATCACTGATTTTCCCTGGGCCAACTTCGCACGGTGCGCCTCGTATGAAAGAGCGCAAAGACGCCGGCGCGAACGCAGCAATTGATCAGATCTTCCCTAGAACTCAGCGTTCTCCGAACAGATCGTCCATATAGCGTTCGATCTCCTGTTCGAAGCGCCCGCGCAGCGGCCGCAACAACAGACCCAGACGCGCCTCCACGGCAACTTGGCAGTCCCCCAGTTCCACACACCCTTCCACACCGCTGCGGCGAAAGCGCAGGGTGTCTCCATCCCACTCGTAGTCAAGCTGAAATGCCTCGTTCAACTGCTCGGCCACCGCCTCTGCGGAGCGCCGGGCGTCTTCATGGCACAACTGGTGCGCCCGACGGATGTGTATGTGTGACATGGCCCGTACTGTCTCCTCGGCAAATGCCATTCCAGCAAAGCAAGCGTGCCCGCCAGCGCGAGTGAAAGCTCTGTGTGCTGTCCACTGAGTCAGGCGTGCTCTTCTCGCAGCGCACGTCTCAATATCTTGCCCACGTTGGTTTTGGGCAGTTCCTCCCGGAACTCGACCCGTCGTGGAACCTTGTAGCCGGTCAACTCCTTACGGCAGTGTGCGATCAACTGCGCCTGGGTCAATTCCGGGTCTTTGCGTACCACGACCAGTATCACGGCTTCGCCGGATTTGTCGTCGGAAACACCAATTGCGGCGACCTCCAGTACGCCCGGATGGCGGGCCGCCACGTCCTCGACTTCGTTGGGATACACGTTGAATCCGGAAACCAGAATCATGTCTTTCTTGCGATCGACGATAAAGCAGTAACCATCGTCGCGCATGTAGCCCATGTCCCCGGTGCGCAGCCAGCCTTCAGGGTTGATGGCTTTGGCGGTTTCCTCCGGGCGGTTCCAGTAGCCACGCATGACCTGTGGGCCGCGCACACAGAGCTCCCCCACCTCGCCCAAGGGCAGCGGCTTGTCGTCGTCGTCGCGAAAACTGATTTCGGTGGACGGCACCGGCAAACCGATGCTGCCATTGTAGTCGTCCAGATTCAGCGGATTGATACACACGGCAGGGGATGTCTCGGTCAGTCCATAGGCCTCCGCCAGAGGATTGCCGGTGACTTTTTTCCAGCGCTCGGCCACCGCCTGCTGCACCGCCATGCCCCCACCCAACGAAAACTTCAGGGCGCTGAAATCCAGTTGTTCGAAGCCCGGTGTGTTCAGCAGACCGTTGAACAGCGTATTGACGCCGGTGATGACGGTAAAACGATTGCGCTTCAGTTCCTTGACGAATCCGGGCATGTCCCGCGGATTGGTGATCAGCAAGTTCTCGCCGCCGTACTTCATAAAGGTCAGGCAATTCGCGGTCAACGAGAAAATATGGTAGAGCGGCAACGCCGTGACGACTATTTCTTTGCCCTCCTCAATGGAGACCGAAAGCCAGGCCGATGCCTGCAGCAGATTTGCCACCATGTTGCCGTGGGTCAAAACAGCCCCCTTGGCCACGCCGGTGGTGCCGCCGGTGTACTGCAGGAATGCGATGTCCTCATGATCGAGTTCTACGGGGGACAGGTCCAGACGTGCCCCACGGGCAAGAGCCTTGGGAAGCGGTGTGAATTCATCGAGTTTCCAGGGCGGCACCAGTTTTTTGACATGTCGGGTCACCAGGTTGACCAGCGCCGACTTCGGAAACGGCAGAAGGTCCCCTATCCGGGATACCACCACCGACTTGATCGAAGTGCGCTCTATGACCTGCTGCAGGGTATGGGCGAAGTTCTCCAGGATCACGATCACCGTGGCGCCGGAGTCATTCAGCTGGTGTTCAAGTTCCCGCGGCGTATACAGCGGGTTGACGTTCACCGCGGTGAGGCCGCTGCGCAGAATGCCGAACAGGGCAATGGGATACTGCAACAGATTGGGCATCATGATGGCGACCCGGTCGCCTTTGCTGACGCCCACCTGATGCTGAAGAAAAGCACCGAAGGCGGCGCTGAGGCGATCCACATCGCTGTAGCTCAGCGTGTGTCCGAAGTTCGTAAAGGCCGGACGTTCGCCGAATCTCGCACAACTCGTCTCGAGTATGTCCTTTAGTGAATCATACTCGTTGAGATCAATGTCAGCGGGGACGCCTGCTGGGTAGGATTTCAGCCAAACCTTCTCCACATAATCCTCCTGGGGATTTTGTTTGAATCCCGGACCTCTCTGGGTCCTGAACGTCGGTGGCAGCGAATCATCGGCGCAGTTTACCCTAAACCCAAGCAAGCGTTACCGGCTAGGGCGAGTGGTTCCGGTGCTTTGACGGGCCTAGGGTTCCGCCGCTTTCAAGCCAGCGTCGCCTGCGCCACCCCCGCCAGATATGTCGAACCGGCGACGCACAAAGCCCCGTGCCGCGGCATGTCGCCCAGCGCGCCGCGCAGCGCCTCGACCGGGTCGTGCTCGACTCGGGTCGGCAACCCCGGCTCGAGGCTGCGGATTTGGGCCGCAACACGGCCCGCCGGCAATGAGCGCAGGCGATCGGCCTGGGTGACGGTCACCTGATCGGCATAGGGCAGCAGGGTGCGGAGTATGGTGTCCAGATTGCGCTCTGCGGAAAAGGAAAGTACCAGGTGCAGCGGGTGGGCCTGTAACTGGCCCAGCACGCCGGCAAGGCCGGCGGCCGATGCGCCGGTGTGAGCCGCGTCCACCAGAATCAGCGGCGAAGAGCGCAGCCGTTGCAGACGGCCGGGCAATTGTATGCGGCATAGCGGGCCGGCGCCGGCATCCCCGATGCCCTCGGGCGCGCCCAGCAGCCAGGACGCTGTCAGTGCGAGCGCGGCATTGTCAGCCATGTGCGCGCCCGGGACCGGCAGCCGTGCTCGTGTCGAGCGACCCCGGAAACCAACCACCAGATCCTGATGGAAGGCGCCGTCGGGCCGGGCAACGCAGTCGATCTCAAGGCCCAAGCGATGACACGGTGCCCGCCGCTGGTCGGCGATCCGGCTGACGACCTCAAGTGCTTCCGGTGGCAGCCTTCCCACAACCACGTCCACGCCGCGGCGGATGACCGCGGCTTTTTCCCCGGCGACGGCGGCCAGCGTGTTGCCCAGCTTGTCGGTATGCTCCAGTTCGATGCTGGTGATACAGGTGAGCCGGGGTATGACTACGGTGGTGGCGTCCAAGCGGCCACCGAGGCCCGCCTCCAGAATTGAGATGTCCGTCGATGCCTGCTTGAACGCGATCAACGCGGCGGCGGTCAGGATGTCGAAGAACCCAGCGCTCCGGTCGGGGCGTGTCGATTCTGGCCTATCCACCACCGCCTGGATCGCCCACATGAATTCGGCGAATCGACCCGCATCGATCGGCACACTGTTGATTCGAATCCGTTCGCACCAGTGGGTAAGGTGTGGCGAAGTGAAAGTGCCCACCCGCAGTCCCTGGGCCATGAGCAGAGTTTCCAGCATCAGCGCTGTCGAGCCCTTGCCCTTGGAGCCCACGATCTGAACGTACTTTCCGCCTTGCTGGGGATTGTCCAGCGCCTTGAGCAGCGTCCGGATCTGGCCTTGCGGATCCTGACGGCGTTCCGCATACGGGATCGGGTGCGCCCGGATTCGGGATAGCAGGAACGGGATCGGGTCCCAGCCCTTCGGTGCCCCGGGGCGGCCGGCGGTCAACGGGTTAGCGCGGCGGCAGCATGGCGAGCTGCCGGCGGGCGGCGATGAGGGTGTTGTGCAACAGGCAGGCTATGGTCATTGGACCGACGCCGCCCGGGACCGGGGTGATCGCCCCGGCCACGGGTTGCACGCTGGCGAAGTCCAGGTCGCCCACCAGTCGGGTCTTGCCGCCCTCGCCTTCGATTCGGTTGATGCCCACGTCGATCACCGTCGCACCGGGCTTGATCCAATCCCCCTGGATCATGTTTGGCCGCCCCACCGCGGCCACCAAAATATCCGCGCGTCGACAGACCGCCGGCAGGTCGCGGGTTCGGGAGTGGGCGACGGTGACGGTGCAATTCTCCCGCAGCAACAATGTCGCCATGGGTTTGCCGACGATGTTGGATCGGCCCACAATCACCGCCTCAAGACCCGATAAATCACCGAGGCGGTCCGTGAGCAGCATCATGCAGCCCAGTGGCGTGCACGGGGCCATGGCATCGGCGCCGACGGTGAGTCGGCCGACATTGACCGGATGAAACCCGTCCACGTCTTTGAGCGGGTCGATGGTCTGCAGCACCTTCTCCGCGTCCATGTGCGACGGCAGCGGCAACTGCACCAGAATGCCGTTGACCCTGGGGTCGGCATTTAGATCTCGGATCAGGTCCAGAACCTGCGCCTCGGGCGTATCCATATCCAGGCGGTGTTCGAAGGACTGGATGCCGGTTTCCCGCGCCTGGCGGCCTTTGTTGCGCACGTACACCTGGCTGGCGGGATCGTCGCCCACCAACACCACGGCCAGACCTGGCGACACGCCCCGTTCCGACTTCAGTGCGTTCACTTCGCCCGCGATGGTCTGTCTCAGCGTTGCCGCAAAGGCCTTGCCGTCTATGATGTCGCCCATGCGGCGCTCCTCTTTGTGCTGGGTACTGGCCGAGCACCCGACGCTGGTCGGGCGCGCATGATAACGCAGTTGCTGCACCGATCGATCCGGGGGTGCCGCTGGGGTGGTTTGGGATCGATGCGATCGACGCGCTAAATTGTGGTACCACGCTACCCCTGGAGCGACCTTGGACTTGTCTTGTTCACGTCTTTGATTTTTGCTTCAGCGACACGGGTTTAGACAGTATCTGGGGTTTCTTGGCGCGGCCGTTTGGGGGCGTGTATCGAATTGTCGTTTCCCGATAATCCAGCGTCGCCGATGCATCAGCGCCAGCGAGGGGGCGTCCCTACTCTGAGATTGTGGACAGCGGCCCGTGTGGGCGGTTTGGTTGTTTGTACGAGGACACGGCATGACCGACATCGACGATCAGGACGAAGGCGAAGACATCGATCTGGCCTCCTTGCCGGATGACGAACTCGTCGAGCAGATGCACGATGACCTCTACGACGGTCTCAGAGAGGAGGTGGTCGAGGCAACCAATATACTGCTGGGTCGCGGGTGGGGACCGGTGAAGGTCATGAACGAGGCCCTGGTAGAGGGTATGCGCATCGTGGGGATCGATTTCCGCGATGGCATTCTGTTCGTACCCGAGGTGCTGATGGCCGCCAATGCAATGAAGGGTGGCATGGAGCTTTTGCGCCCATTGCTGGCCGAGACCGGTGCCCCGCCCATGGGTAAGGTGGTGATCGGCACGGTCAAGGGCGACATCCACGACATCGGCAAGAATCTGGTGGGCATGATGATGGAAGGCGCCGGCTTCGAAGTCATCGACATCGGCATCAACAATGCGGTTGAAAAGTATCTGGATGCGCTGGAGCAACACAAACCGGACATACTCGGCATGTCGGCGCTTCTGACCACCACGATGCCCTACATGAAAGTGGTCATCGACACGCTGGTGGAGCAGGGTCTGCGCGATGACTATATCGTGCTGGTGGGTGGAGCGCCTCTGAACGAGGAGTTTGGTAAAGCGGTGGGTGCGGACGCCTACTGCCGGGATGCCGCGGTGGCGGTGGAAACCGCACAGGCACTGATTGCAGCCCGCCGCGACGCCGCCTGATCAACGAAGACTGCCCGCCATGGTCCCGGAGCGCTCTCTGATCATTGCCTGCGGGGCTTTGGCGCGGGAACTCAAACAGGTGCTGGATGCCAACGGCTGGCGCCATGTGATGATTCAGTGCTTGCCGCCCGAATTGCATAACCGACCGGAGAAAATACCCGCAGCGGTGGCGGAACGGATCCGGCTGGGGCGGGCGCACTTCGATCGCATTTTTGTGGCCTACGCCGATTGTGGTACCGGAGGGTTGCTCGATGCGGTGCTTGAGGCTGAAGGCGTCGAGCGGCTGCCTGGGGCCCATTGCTACCAGTTTTTCACCGGAACGGCCGCGTTCGACGCTTTGGCCGATGCCGAGCCCGGCACCTTTTATCTGACGGATTTTCTGGCACGCCACTTCGAGCGTCTAGTGTGGCAGGCCCTGGGACTTGATCGTCATCCCGAATTGCTGCCCCTGTACTTTGGTAACTACCGGCGGCTGGTGTACCTGTCACAGGGCGATAACATGGCCTTGATGGCCAAAGCCGAGGAGGCTGCCGAGCGTCTGGGCCTGGCCTACCAACATATACACTCAGGGCTGGGGCCATTCACCGCCGCTTTGAACGGGATTGGAGGGGAACGGGTCTCATGGGCAAGCTGATCGTCGTCTATTGGCGGGACATTCCCGCTCAGGTCATTGCCAAGCAGGGCCGCACCACGGCAAAGGTGCAGTTGTCCCAGAAGTTTCAGGAAGCGGTGGACAGGGCCGCCATGCGTGCCGGTAAGGGCAGCAGCGATGCTTACCTGGCCGATTGGCGGCGCAGTACCCCGACCCCCTGTGGCCCGGACCTTGAAGCCGCCGCGCGGGCCGAGGCCGAACGGCTGGAGGCCAGCTACACCGGGGTTGAGCTGGAACGTATGATCAAGGCCGGCGGCGTCAAGCCAGAGGACGGAGCCGCCTGATCTCGACCCCTGTTCGCGAAAATCTCATACACCGCCTCGCGATCGCGAACGGGATCACGGGGTCCACAATGACAACTGGGTAACGCATTCATGACCGAGACCGTCGTCAGCTCGGCCACTAAGGAAGTGGTCATCGGATTTGAGCGTCCATTCGTGATCATCGGGGAACGCATCAACCCGACGGGTAGAAAGGTGCTGGCGGCGGAAATGGCGGCCGGCGACTACAGCCGGGTCGAGCGGGACGCAGTTGCCCAGGTCGAGGCCGGTGCCCACATGCTCGATGTCAACGCCGGAATTCCCTTGGCGGACGAGCCCGCCATTTTGGCGGAAGCGATAAAGCTGGTGCAGTCGGTGACGGATGTGCCCTTGTCGATAGACTCGTCCATCGTCGATGCGTTGAAGTCCGGTCTGGCCGTGTACAAAGGCAAGGCGTTGGTGAATTCGGTCACCGGTGAAGAGGAGCGGTTGGAGGTGGTGCTGCCGTTGGTGGCCCAATACGGCGCGGCTGTGGTGGCCATTTCCAATGACGAGACCGGAATTTCCGAAGATCCCGACGTGCGCTTTGCCGTGGCCAAGAAGATCGTCGAGCGGGCGGCCGACTTCAACATTTCGCCCAGCGATATCGTGGTCGATCCTTTGGTCATGCCGGTAGGGGCCATCAATACCGCGGGTCGTCAGGTGTTCAAGCTGATCTCGCGGTTGCAGCGCGAACTCAAGGTGAACACCACCTGCGGCGCCTCCAACATCAGCTTTGGACTGCCCAATCGCAACGGTGTCAACGGGGCGTTTCTCAGCATGGCGATTCATGCCGGCATGACTTCGGCGATCACCAATCCTCTGCACCGTGAGGTGGTCGAAGCCTGCATGGGCGCTGACATCATGATGGGTCACGATCCTGACTGTACGCGCTGGATTCGCCGTTTCCGAGAGACGCCCGCGCCCGCCGGCCCGGACAGCAGTGAGCCGGGGGGGCGCCAGCGTCGCGCTACCAGAAGACGACGCAATGCCTGACGAGGCGCTCATTGTATTCATGCCCTCGGGTCGCCGGGGTCGGTTCCCGGTGGGCACGCCGGTATTGCAGGCGGCCCGTGCCCTGGGCGTTGACATCGATTCCGTTTGCGGCGGCCGCGGCATTTGCGGTCGCTGCCAGGTGACCCTGGCCGAGGGCGAGTTCGCCAAGCACGGGGTGCATTCCCTGGCCACCCACCTGTCGCCCTTCAGTGAGGTGGAACGGACCTATGGCGCTGAGCAGGCGTTGGCCCGGGACCGGCGGCTGAGTTGTTCGGCCAAGGTGCTCGGAGACGTGGTGATCGACGTGCCCCCGGACAGCCAGGTCCATCGCCAGGTCGTGCGTAAACGGGTCGAAGTGCATGACATCGAGGTCGATCCGCTGGTACGGCTGTACTACGTGGATGTGCAACCGCCGGATATGCACGACCCGTCGGGCGACTTGCGCAGGTTGCAGGAGGCGCTGGAGTTTGAGTGGCGCCTGACCGAGTTGGCATGCGATCTCGATGTGTTGCGGGCGCTCCAGGGTGCGCTGCGGGCGCAGGAATGGAAAGTCACTGTGGCGGTTCACGATGACCATCGCATCATCGCGGTCTGGCCCGGATTTCGTGACCGCGCGTATGGCCTGGCAGTCGACGTGGGTTCCACCACCATTGCGGCGCATCTCTGTGACCTGTCCAGCGGCGAGGTGGTGGCCGCCTCCGGCGTAATGAACCCGCAGATTCGATTTGGCGAAGACCTGATGAGTCGGGTGTCGTACATCATGATGAACCCGGGTGGGGAGGCGGATATGACCCGCGCGGTGCGTTCGGCGGTGAACGCCCTGGCCCGGGAGGTGACCCTGGAAGCGGGAATCGAGGTTAACGACGTGCTGGAGCTGACGTTCGTTGCCAATCCGGTGATGCACCATCTGCTGCTTGGCATCAATCCTGTGGAGCTGGGGGGCGCACCATTCGCCCTGGCAACCGACCAGGCGATTTCGTTCTGGGCCACGGAACTGGATCTGGAACTGCACCCCAGCGCCCGTGTTTACGTGCTGCCCTGTATCGCCGGCCACGTGGGGGCCGACACCGCCGGCGTCTTGCTGTCCGAGGCCCCGTATCTCCGGGACGAAATGACCCTGGTGGTGGACGTGGGCACCAATGCCGAAATCGTTCTTGGCAACCGGCACCGGCTCTTGGCGGCCTCCAGTCCCACCGGTCCCGCATTCGAAGGCGCCCAGATCAGTTGTGGTCAACGGGCGGCGCCCGGGGCGGTAGAGCGCGTGCGCGTTGACCCCCAGACCTTGGAACCCCGATTCCGGGTGATCGGCAGCGAGATCTGGTCGGATCAGCCCGAGTTCATGGACTCGGTGGCCGGTATCGGCATCACCGGGGTATGTGGGTCCGGCATCATTGAAATCATGGCCGAACTCTACCTGGCCGGTGTAATCACGCAAGATGGCGTCATCGACGGCAGTCTGTCGGAGCGCAGTCCCCGGATCGTTGCGGACGGACGAACCTACTCCTACATACTGCACCAGGGCGACGTCACCCTGCGCATCACCCAAAACGATGTGCGCGCCATACAATTGGCTAAAGCCGCGCTGTATGCAGGCGCGCGGCTGTTGATGGACCGGATGAACG
>JAHEDQ010000286.1 GCA_024641125.1 Candidatus Competibacteraceae bacterium
GCCAGCAGCGGGTCGCACCCGCGGGGGGCGCCACCCCGTCCCAGGCGCACCAGAACTGTGCGATGCCGGAGCAAGCAGCCCCGTCAGATCGGGCTCGTGCCGTGTGGCTCGCATATTGCTCGACGCCCTTGCTGAACCCCGGTGTGGCCAATTCAGCTGGGACTGCCGAATTGCAGTTCTCGGAGCATAGCCTATGACACAAGGGCAAAAGGTGACCGCCGATCTGCCGGTGGGCGAGGGCCTGGTGTTGCCCTACCATGACCTGGGGCCGTCGGAGCAGTCGCCTCGGGTGGCGCTGGTGGGTGGTTTGATGGCGGACGAGTTTAACGCGGTTTTCGTCCTGTCGCGTTTGGCTGCGTTTCTTCGTAACCTGGGGTCGGAACCCAATTCCGCCGGGTTCCTGAAGGGGCGTGTGATTATCTTTCCGGCGCCCAAGGTGCTGCGCAATGGGCAGGTTGCTGCAACGGGCGCGGCCGGTGGGGCCGGTCATAGTGAACAGATTTTTCCAGGGCATGCCGCGGGTAGCCTTCCCGCTAGAGTGGGCCATGGCATATTGAGCATGAGTGCCCGGGCCTACTATCGGATTCATGTTCAGTGCGCGGACGCAGGCACTGATGTAGTACCCCAGGTCGGTTTGTATCAACCCAGTGACGATGAGCGGGCCACGGCATGCTTGATCGGGTTGCCGGCGGTGGTCGAGCATGATCCGGACACGCTCGATGCCGACGGTCTCGATTACGCCTGGCGTGCCGTCGGTGCCGGGGAGAGCTTTTCGATACGCGCCGGCAGCGCCGGCGGATTGCAGGGCGCGCACTGTGAGGTGGTGTTTCGCGGCCTGCTGGCATTCCTCGACAGATCGGGAGTCGTTCAGGGATTGACACTTGGTGAGGTGGAGGATGATCTCCACTATTTCGGCCGACAGCAGACGTTTCCGATCGTTTCCGACTGCCCTGGTCTGTTCATATCGGCACGCCCGATTGGTGGTTGGGTTCAAGCGGGGGACCTGATCGGGCAGGTTTTCGATCCGATGACCGGTGAACGGAGGGCCGACCTCCATGCGCCGGTAGCCGGACTCATCGGTACCCTGCGCACTCAGCCGGAGTTGAACGCGGGCGGGCTGGTGGCACGGGTACTGAAGCCAACAGAGGGTTGGTCAGGCGTCGATGCAGATGTAGTTGGGGGCGCGTGATCACGCTACCTGGGACGCTCTAGCAGGAACTCCAGCAGCGCTTTTTGTGCGTGCAGTCTGTTTTCCGCCTCGTCCCAAACCACGCTTTGCGGTCCGTCAATGACGTCGGCGCTGACCTCTTCTCCTCGGTGTGCCGGCAGACAGTGCATGAACAGCGCGTTTGGCGCCGCTTCGCTCATCAGTGCCGCATTTACCTGGAAACCGGTGAAGTCCCGGACGCGCTGGCGCTGTTCCTCTTCCTGCCCCATGCTCGCCCAGACATCGGTTACGACAAGGTCTGAGCCCCGGGCGGCCTCCATCGGATCATGGGTCAGCAGGACCCGATCTCCTGCGGCACGTGTACGGTCCGGATTGGGTTCGTAACCGGGCGGGCTGGCAATGTGAAGCTGAAAATCGAATTGGCGGGCTGCGTTAATCCACGAATTGCACACGTTGTTGCCGTCGCCCACCCAGGTCACCGTGCGGCCGCGTATATCTTCCCGGTGCTCCTCAAAGGTCTGTATGTCGGCCAGTAGCTGACAGGGGTGGAACGCGTCGGTCAGACCGTTGATGACCGGGACCGATGAATGTTCGGAGAAGCGCATGATCGTCTCATGGCGAAAGGTGCGGAGCATGACGCAATCCACCATCCGTGAGATGACCCGCGCCGAGTCCTCGATCGGCTCCCCCCGGCCCAGTTGCGTGTCCCGGGGACTAAGGAACAGGGCCGAGCCACCCATCTGGGTCATGCCAGCCTCAAAGGACACCCGAGTCCGGGTGGAGGATTTTTCAAAGATCATCGCCAGTACGCGGCCCCGAAGCGGTGCGTGAATGGCCCCTCGGTGCTGCATCGCCTTTAGTTCCGCCGCTCTGCGAATCAGGCCCCTCAGGTCCTCCGGCTCGAGATCCAGCAGGGTCAGAAAATGGCGTGGTTTCATTGATGAATTCCCTCTTGTCCTGATGCCCTACGCACTCTTTTGCACGGCTGAATGCCGTCCATGCACCTCAGTGGGCGAGAGCGATGGGGCACGAAGCTGGGGTTTGCGAAAGACGCGCCGCTTTGACCGGCGATTGCCACCATGACAAAAGGGCTGGGCAAGTCGCGAGCGGAACCACGCGGTAAGGGTGCCAACCGCCAGTTTCCACGCCATTCCGCTCGCTTATCTTCGGCGTGATTCTCTAGTCCACGTACCTTACCGTGATTCCGCCTGACTGTTGGTCGGACTGTGCCGGCGGACCGAGGCCGGTCGACTGATAACGACCACAGCCCGTCCGGAACCGCTTTCAGGCGCCGTACTGCTCGCTGACGAAGCCCCAGTTGACCAGATTCCACCATGCGGCAACGTATCCGGGGCGTGCATTGCGGTAGTCAACATAGTAGGCATGCTCCCAGACATCGCAGGTCAGCAGGGCAGTCTTGCCATCGGTCATGGGTGTGCCAGCGTTGCTGGTATTGACGATTTCCAAGCCGCCGTCGGCGTTTTTCACCAACCAGGTCCAGCCCGAGCCGAAATTGGTGGCGGCAGAGGCGGAGAATTTTTCCTTGAACGTGTCCATAGAGCCAAACGCTGAATCAATGGCACCGGCCAGCGCGGCGCTCGCCGCTCCGCCCTGTGGTGACATTCCGTTCCAGTAAAAGGTATGGTTCCAGACTTGGGCTGCATTATTGAACACGCCGCCGGCGGGGGCGCGCATGATAATGTCTTCCAGGCCCAGCCCTTCATACTCTGTTCCGGGCACCAGATTGTTCAGATTGTTGACGTAAGTCTGGTGATGTTTCCCGTAGTGAAATTCCAGAGTCTCTGACGATATATGGGGTTGCAAAGCATCCATGGCATAGGGAAGGGGCGGCAACTCGAAGGCCATTGGGTCTCTCCTGCTGAGTATGATGAGCCCGAGATGCGACTCGGAGCGCTGAACATCGGGCCGTGACTGTAAACCGGCGACCGGATTCGGAAGAATGCGAAGTCTAGTCGCCGCGCCCGAGGTTTTGCAATGCCGCGAGCTGAGTGACCGTCTTGCTCGAGACTTACCTGTCTCAGGTTCGACCGGCTCCATCGTGAATAGTGCCGCCCCCCCACGCCATGGGGTGATATAACACAGGCTCATCGGCGCAGGCGTTTGACCGCCCTTGTTTTCTTGCTGACCGGGTTTTCTTATGTGTGGAATTTGCGGGGAACTTCGATTCGACGGTTTGGAGCCCGATTTGGCCGCTCTGCAACGCATGTTGTCGCGTTTGGCCTTTCGTGGTCCCGATCATGAGGGCAGTTATTCTGACGGCCCGGTGGCACTGGGTCACAGACGGCTATCCATAATCGACCTCAGCGACCGCTCGAACCAACCCATGGTGGACCATCACTTGGGTCTGGTTCTCGTGTTCAACGGCGCAATCTACAACTATAAGGATCTGAGGGGCGAGCTCGAATCCAAGGGGCACCATTTCTTCTCCGACGGCGACTCCGAGGTGATTCTCAAAGCCTATGCGGCCTGGGGCGAGGCGGCGCCGGAGCGGCTGGACGGCATGTTTGCGTTTGCTATCTGGGATATTCGCCGCCGCCATCTGTTCATGGCCCGCGATCGCATCGGCATCAAACCGTTGTACTTCAGCAGCGACCATGGGCGTTTTCGTTTCGCCTCCAATACTCAGGCGCTGCTGGCCGGCGGCGGCGTCGACACCCGGCTCGACCCGGTGGCGTTACATCATCAATTGACCCTGCACGCCGTGGTCCCGGCGCCCCGCACCGTGCTGTGTGGGGTTCGCAAGCTTGAGCCTGGTACCAGTCTGACCGTGCAACTGTCCGGGCGCAGGCAGGTTTGTCGTTACTGGCAATTGGATGCCCGTCGCCCGGAGACGCCCATGGCCGCGGATGAATGGCGTGAGGCGGTGCATGCCGCGCTGCTCGATGCGGTGCGCAAGCGTAACGACATCGCCGACGTGCCGGTGGGCGTGCTGCTGTCCGGCGGTTTGGACTCCAGCCTGCTGGTGGCTTTGTTGGCTGAGACCGGGTTTGATCACATCAAGACCTTTTCGGTGGGATTCGAGGACCAACCGGAGGAACGGGGCAGCGAGTTTGAGTATTCCGATCTGGTGGTGGAGCGTTTCAACACCGACCACTACCAGTATCGGATCCCGAACCAAGAGGTGCTGGACCGTTTGCCGGAAGCGGTGGGCAAGATGGCCGAGCCGATGGTGGGACAGGATGCGGTCGCCTTCTATCTGCTCTCTGAGCGTGTGTCCCAGGAGGTCAAGGTGGTCCAGAGCGGGCAGGGCGCTGATGAAGTGTTCGCCGGCTACTTCTGGTATCCGATGATGGAGAAGGAGACAGGAACGGATCTGCAGCGCTTCGCGCGGCATTACTTTGACCGGGGTCACGAGGAATACCTGCAGACCGTCACCGCCCGTTACCGAGCCGCTGATTACACCTCTGAAAAGGTCGCCTCGATGCTGGCGCAACCCGGTGCGGACGAATTTCTCGACCGGGTGCTGCGCATGG
>JAHEDQ010000091.1 GCA_024641125.1 Candidatus Competibacteraceae bacterium
GTTGTGTTTCTGGCGATTATCGGTGCGCTCGGCGCTCTGTTCGCGATTTTCGCGCTCGCGGCCATTACCGCCGCATTGGCGACCTGGCTCGGCATAATCGCTGCTCTGGGGATCATGAGCTTTTGCTGCTTCATGGGTGCCGTCGCCGCCTATTTTGCGATGGAAGCCATCGATCGCCGCCACCGTGAAAAGCTGGCCCAGAAGACGGCGCTGCAGCGCAGGCTGTCGGAGGTGGCCATGTTGGCAGCCTTCGGCGATCGGCAGGGTCGCGGGCTTCGCGCCGATCGGGTCGTCGGATTGGGGCTGCTTGCCGGGGCGCTCGCACTGTTGCTGTCGGGACGGCGCGATGATGATGATTCTGACGCCTAGTACTCCGCCCACCTGATAATGACGGATGCAGAGCGATTCAGATGATTCAAGCCAACTCGCTGCATCCATCATTATCAGGTGGGCGGAGTACTAGTCGCGTTTTGAAAATGCGATGCTCGGCACGATATGGTGTTGAAAACACAATCAAAATATTGATTTACTGGGTGCAAGCTGCGCACTCTCGGTGGGGTTCCTCGTCCCCGTCGGGTGCATCGCATATCCGTTACTTCCGCGTAGTAGCTGCATGACAGAGCTTGCCATGTCTTCTTGTCTGCGCCTTGAATCCGTACCTCTCACTCTCCAAACTGCTTCGTCCAGAATAAATCAGAGGCACCCTAAATCATGCGTCGAATGAATCGGATTTTGTCTCTTGGTGTTGCGCTGCAGTGTATGGTCCTGCTGGTTCCGTGCTGGGCCTCCGACGTGGCGAAGGAACAGCACTCGGCCTCCGACCTGGAAAAGGAACAGCGCTGGGCCGATCAGATTATCGATCAACTGTTCGACGGTGAAGTGGTGTGGCTCACCGCTGACGGGATCGAGTTTCTCGGGCTTTACGCACCCGCGGCATCGGAGCCGAAGGGCAGCGTGCTCGTACTGCATGGAATCGGCGTGCATCCCGATTGGCCGCAGGTGGTAAACCCACTACGTGTCGGTTTGTCGGAGGCGGGGTGGAGCACTTTGTCTGTGCAGATGCCCATACTGCGCAATGCAGCCGAGTCTGAGGAATACCGACCGCTGTTCGAGGAGGTACCGCAGCGGGTTGAGGCGGCGACACGCTATCTGCAAAAGAGGGGTTCGCCTCCGATTTTCCTGGTGGCGCACAGTATGGGGGCTTCGATGGCGATGCACTATCTCGGCGGAAACTCCGACAGCGGGATTTCCGGCTTGGTCACGATAGGGGCCAGCGCCGGCGGCGAGGGCAGTCTCGATGAAAGCGCATCGCAATTGGGCGCGATTCGGCTGCCGATGCTCGACATCTATGGTGAGAACGATCTCGATCCGGTGCTGACGGGGGTCGCTACCCGTGAGGCGGTTGCTCAGGCATCCGGAAACGACGACTTCGGCCAGATCGAGGTGCCGGGTGCCGATCATTTCTTTGACGGCTATGAACAGCAACTGCTCGATGCGGTTTCGTCATGGCTTGAAGAGAGGCGTTGACCCGGTTAAGGCAGTGGATGACCTCGACCAGCTGGATTCCCTGATCCGATCAACTCCGACCTTCCTTGCGATGGACGTTTTTAGATAAAAAAGGGGCTTCCAAGCCTTTATTCGCGCCCAGTTTGGCCAGGGATCTCTTTTTTTTCAACGACCTGGGTTGGTCCGACCCCAGAATGGACTCAGAATGGACCCCCAGAATGAGTGCACCACAGCAGAATGCAGACCAGAGTGCCCAGCATGCTACGGGACCCTGTGTTGCGCTTCGCTTCAAACGACCATCAACGCATCCAGCGATTTCGGGTAGTGGGTCAGCGGTTCGTAACCCTGGTCGGTGACGACGATGCTGTCCCCGATCTGGCAGCGTGTTTGCGCGTCGCCGACACATCCATCGACCGCGAACACCATGCCGCTTTGCAGTACAGTTTGATCACCCCAGCTCAGTTCCGGCGGCTCCAGGTAGCTGAATCCAGTGCCGCGCCCACACCGAAACGGAAACGCATAACCCTCGGATTGAATCACCTCGGCGTAGGCGGCGTGAACCGATTCGGCGCTCACGCCGGGACGTATCGCAGCCAGCGCCGCGGCCTGGCTGGCGACGGCCGTGTTCCACATCCGCGCGTACTGCGCCGTGGGCTGATCACCGATCCAGAAGGTGCGATCGAAACCGAGCTTGAACAAGCGGAAATTGGTCATGCCGCAAAAACACATGAACAGCGGCTCGCCCGTCTTTAGACGCCGGGTGGAGGCCCGGTGATGGGGCATTGCGACATTACTGCCCGAAGCCATGATCTGAAGGAAATGCAGCAACGGTGACATCATGGGATCGTCGCAATACGCCTCCAGCAACTCGGCGGCCTTGCGGGTTCCGCAGACCATCGCCGCCAACGCAACCTCATACTCAGGCACACCCGGCGCCATCGCCTGACGGGCTCCGGCCATGAGCGCGCCTGCCACCTGTCCAGCCTGGCGCGCGATGGCGATTTCTTCGGCACTCTTGACCATCCGCAGCGCCGCCACCTGGTGGCTGATGTCCGTTACCGGACTCCCGAGACAGTCCACGATGCAGTTGCGAACCCGGGCCGGTGCGGCGTCGATTTCCAAGCCCACGGCGGCGCCACCCAAGCCGTCCAGGGCCGCACACAAGGGCTCGCGCCACTCCCCGCCTATGCCGTCCTGCCAGGGCAGTATGGTGCCTGCCGGCACCATACGCCGGGCCATGTCCTGTTCGATGACGGGCACGATCAGTTCACAACGGCCATCGACCCACAGCAGTAACACGCTGGGACGACCGAACTCCATGTAGAGGAAGCTGTGGTATCCGGAAAAGCAGTAGATTGAATCCCGATCGGTGATCAGCGCCAGGGCCAGACCCTCGGCTTCCATCCAGTCGCGCAGCGCGCGCACACGTCGGTTGAACACGATGCCGGCTACCCCTCAGCATCTGGTGAAGTCGCAACCCGGAAACCGTCTAGCGTCAGCATGATCGGCTGGTGATCCGATGCATCGGTCTCGGTATTTACGGTCACGGCAGAGACCTCAGCCGCCAGTTCCGGAGCGACAAAAAAATAATCGCGGCAGTGCGGGCCCTCCTGCCACTGCGCGTGGTCGAACACGCCACAGGTGGGTGGGCGCTTGGTTCCCGGATGCAGCAAAGGCCAGGCATCCAACAGCGAGTCATCCCGGTCTTTCCCCACCAGAAAGCGGTAATCGTCGGAATCCAAAGTGAGGTTCAAGTCACCACAGAACAGGGTGGCCTCCGTTTCCGGCGCCGAAGCATAGAGGCCCGGCCCGCCCGGCAGCGCGGGATCGGCGGCCCGTGCCCGGGTTTCACGGTACAAGGCCACCAGATAAGCCACCTGGGCGCTACGCTGAGTGGCGGAAAAATACTCAAGGTGGGTGGTTACGATCCGGCACGGCCGTCCATCCCGCTGGACGATCACCTCGATTGCCTGACGCGGCATATTGCGGGTACTGGCGTCTGCGGGCTGCGGCAACTTGTGCAGAACGCATTGCAAAACCGGCAGCCGCGATAAAACCAGATTGCCAAAGCGCAACCGCCCGCCCGCGGACGGCCGATCGATCGCGGACCCGAAAAAGGGCTCATGGTCGGGAAAACGACCGGCCAGTTGCCGTACTTGATCGGCCCGCTCAGACGCGGTGTCCTGTATGACCTCCTGACAACAGATGATGTCGGCATCGCCCATGGCGTCGAGTACAGCGGCGATGCGATCGACGCGGGTATCGCCATCGACCCCCTTGGCCGCCTGTATATTCCAGCTGATGATGTTCATGGTCACCGGGGAAATCGCTCCAGACCGGTAACAGGGGTCCGAGGCGATCGTCTCAATTGCTCAAGGGGTTCCCACGGCTGGCGCGAAGGTGCCCTCTGGCACGAACCAGTTCACCGACTGCGCGTCGGGTTCGGTATCGCCATAGAGCATGGTCAACGGATAGGTATCGTTGGTCAGGTAGAACGGGAGCTGGTTGGCATAGTTTGGATTGCCCAACTCCCCGCTGGTGCCCCCCGGCCAGACCGACTCGGTTCGCGACCCGTACGCGCTCATATCCGCCACAAACCGATTGACGGCACCGAAATTGTAGGTGAATCCCTCGCTGCTGATCTGCTTGGGCTCAAGGTCACGATCATATCCACGGGCATCATGCGCACCCTGGTCGAGGGTATCGAAACCGCCGTCCACAGGTATGCCCGCCAGCCCCGCCACCACCGGTGGGAACGCACCCCCGGCCGGTGGCGCGTCGTAGGCGCCACCCAGCGGGTGTTCCAGTATCAGGCGGTGCACACGCCCCCATCGATAGGTGCGCAGGTCGGTCGACCCCTCGAAGATGGGCTTGAACACCTCGCCGGACAGCAGGTCCAGGGCATCGAGCAGGCTCTGCAGTATGATAATGTCTCGCCGATCTGCGGCGTTCGTCACCCCGTCGACCTGAAAGAAATCGACACCCGACACACCCACACCCTGATTGGTATCGAAGTTGTCGAGCAGATAGCGCAACGCGAGCACGGAACGGCTGGACGGCGGGCGGGGTACGTCCTCCGGCGCCAAACCGTTGTCCTGACCGATGCGGTTCAAAGTGACGTCGAGGGTATTGGCCAGAACCTGGCTGCGCCAGACGCTATAGATGGTCGTCGACACGCTGCGGTTACGCTCACCGGGCTGAAGCGCACCGGTCACCCCGTCCACATCGGACGCGTCATAGCCACGTGGCATGCCGCTGGGGGTGGTGAAATCCCAGTTCAACATGCGCCAGAGTGCCTCGCTCAAGGGGGGATTCTGGCTCACCAGCGCGGCCAGCGCCGGCTCCGCGCCGGCTGCAGTGGCATTGAGGTAGGCTTGCAGGATGTAGGGCAAAAACACCCGTGCGTCGGGCATCAACACATCCGCCTGGATTTCCTGCATCTCCTCGAAAGACATTTTGCCGTCGCCGGTGGACAGTTTCTCGGTCACCAGCTCGGTGGCCCGGGCGCCGCGTATGCCGATGTTGTAGTAACTGGAGAGATAAAAGATACCCCCGCCGGGCCGAAACTGGTTGAACGGGTTGTTGTCCAGGTTGACCCCCACCGGATCGTTGTTGGCGTTGACGAACCAGCCGGCGGCGGGATTGATCAACTTGGGCATTTCGTCGAACGGCACGATCTCGTAGGGCGTAGCCTGGTTGGGCTGAGGATTCTGCACCGGCAGCCATTCATTGCCACCCTCGCCGGAACGAATCAGGCCCGGGGGACGGCCGTTTACCGCACCGGCCTGGAGGTCTTCGCGGACTGGAAGCTCGCCGCTTACGAAGTAGGCGATGTTGCCCTCCTGGTCGGCATAGGCCCAGTTGATGGAACCGACGTCGAAGAACTGAAGACCACTGGTGAACTCGGCCAGGGTGCGCGCCTCGTCGAAGAGCCTGAAGGTGTCCAGTTCACGTGTCGGCCCAAAGCCGGTGTACTGGACGCTGATCGCCTCCGATTCACCGGTTGCCAGAAGTTTGCCGACATCCACTTCGATGATCGGCCCGTCGTTCCGACGCGGCATGATCAGCGTCAAGGGCGGAATGAACAGCTCATCCGTCGACTGCGCCGTCGCCAGATCGTCCGGGACTCCGTTGCCCACCACGTTGTACAGAAAGCTCTGCGGAATCACCGTGACCGGTTCGTTCTGCCCATTATGCACGGTGAAGAACTGACCGGGATTGGCGGGATCGAGCACCACCTTCTCGGTGTAGAAATCCGTTGCATCCATGAAGTGGATCGTCGCTCCCCAGGCCATATGGGCGTTGCGTCCCACGATGACAAAGGGCGCACCGGCAAAGCTGCTGCCGATCACGTCGATCGGCCCCGCCTTAAGACGATTTGGATAAAAAATGGTTGGCAAAGTGAGTGGCAGATGGGGGTCGTTGGCCACCATGGGGGCGCCGGTGGCGGTGTTTGCTCCGGAAATTGCCCACTCGTTGGAACCCCTGGGCCGGTCCGGGTTACTCAAGCCCTTGAGAAACGGCAGCGATTGCAGTCGCTTTAAATAGCGCTCGACCATGTCCGCAGAGGCAGCGCTGAGGGGGGACGTCTTAATGCCGCTCGTCTCCAGGTCCGCAACCCGTCCCTGTTCGCGGGCGGCGGCGATCGAAGATGCCGGACCACCCTCCGCATCGGGCACGGTCGCGGCCGTTTCGAAGGGCTGAGTTCGATACAGGTCTTCGAAAAACAGCGCCTCGCCGTCGAAACCCCCGTTCGCGCCCCACTCCGTGTAGGCCTGCAATGCATCCGTATAGGCCAAATCGAACAGATCAAAGGAGAGACTGAGTGTAACCAGTTTGCCTATCGCGACAGTGTCGAGGGCGGTCCAGGGTGCAATTCTGGTTATCTCGAGCTCAGCATAGTCCGCCGGCAAAGGATGCCCGGCGATGTAAGTGTTGACCCCCCTGACATAGGCGTCGATAAAGCGCCGGGTCCGGGAGGACAGAACCGCGAGTGACTTCTCCGCCGCACGGCGCATGCCAAGATTGCGGAGTTCCACGTCACTCGCGAGGACATCCGGACCCAGCAACTCCGCCTGGGTGCCGCCGGCCTGGCGCCGGGTCGAGTCCATTTGAAACAAGCGGTCCTGAGCATGCACCCAGCCCTGCATGAAAAAAAGATCGTCCTCGTTTGAGGCTCGGATGTGCGCGATCCCGCTCCGATCCCGCATCACCTGCACGCCGCCCTGCAGCCCGGGGAGCTCGTAAAAGGTCGCATCCTCGAAAAAACCTTGGTCCAAAGCCACGGCTGGAACAGATATCAGCAAGGCGACAAGAGCAGCAATCGGGAGAGTGGCAGATGTGGATTGTTGACGGCTGGCGCCTTCCTTACCGTTCATATGACCTCGGGAAAAATGTACAGACCGCTGGGAAACATAGAAGCGAATTGAGCGTGCTCTCGACAGGTTACACGAGACAACAACCAGGTTCCTAATCATGGCCCGCCGGACTGGCCGCACTTCGTTGACAGCGGTGCGAGACCCGCGGTATTCGGTCGCGGTCAAAAACCCAGTACAAAATCCCACCGCTGCGGGCAAAGCACCCGCCGCGGCCATGGTTCCGGCCTGACCGCCCGAGGAAAACGGGCGGCGATCCTTTGTACGGTTCAACGGAGTTCAGGCCGGTTCCGCGCGCGTCAAAAGCAGAAACCGACGCCTGCGGATGGTCATCGCACGGCTTGAAGAACCGTCTGATCAATCAATCAGGCGGTCCTTCAAAGCGCCAACTCGGCCCGCCAGGGCGGATTGGCGCCGGCGCGGGAAACGGTAATGGCGGCCGCGCTGGCGCCGAAATCCAAGGCCTCGCGCGCGTCCTGCTCGGCAAGCGAAGCAAGCGAAGCCTTGTTCAGCAGCCCGCGGGCCTGCAACAGCGCCATGAACCCGGCGTTGAAAGTGTCTCCGGCACCGACTGTGTCCACCACGGTGGCCGTTTTTGCCGCCACTGAGACGGTGTAACCTGCGGTGTATCCGGTAACGCCTTCGCCACCATGTGTGACGATTACCAGCTTCGGCCCGCAGGTCAGAAGTCCGCGAGCCATGCTGTCTACCGCGCCCGGACCCTCCAACCAGGTCAGGTCTTCATCGGACACCTTTACGACGTCGGCCATCGCCAGCAACCGAGCGATTCGCTCACGGTAGGCCCGTTCATCGGACACGAACCCAGGACGCACATTGGGGTCGATCATGGTCAGCCGCCGCGGCGCCTCCCGGCTCATCAAGGCCTCGTAGCTGGACCCGCAGGGCTCAGCGATAAGACTGATGCCGCCAAAAAACAGCGCATCGACCGAATCCGCCAACGGGGGCAGGTCGCCTGGGGACAACAGCCGTCCGGCGGTGTTCTCGTCGTAAAAGGCATAGCTGGCCTGCCCTTGGACAAGTCGGACAAAGGCCAGGGTCGTGGGCCTGTCGCTGAACACGACATGATCCGCGGCCACTCCGCTCGACTCCAGTGACGCCCGCAACTGCGCACCGAAGAAATCCGTTGAAAGGCCGGATAAAAAGCCGACCGACGAGCCGAGGCGACCAAGGGCAATGGCCGTGTTGAACACCGCACCCCCTGGATGCGGGGCGAACGCGTTTTCCCCGTCAGCGGTCAGCCGAGGCAACATGTCGATCAAGGCTTCTCCGCAACACACAATCATTGCCAATCATTCCTTCCGTTTGGCGCCCCATGCATCCCGGCTTCCTCGGCCGCGCAGGGACTGTAGGCGGCTACGGCCGGTTGAGCAGACGGCAATCAAATCAGAGCACTAAAACACCGTGATCAACGGCGATGATTCCTATGAGACACTACCCCGGTACTATACTCAAACTGAACGACAGAACCCGGTGGGGTAACCGCTGTTGATGTGTTCCGTAAAACAAGGCATCACAGCGCTTTGGTTTAAGGCAAAGATCCAATCGAACTCAGGCCGGTCGTGGGCGGTCTCGATTTTTCAGTCGAGCAAGGCAAATCAGCTTTTTTCGGCCGGTGTTCCGTCCCATAAGCTCGTTGCATTTCAGCGGGTCGAGGAGCGCCCAGTCGTCAGGCGGGCGCGCGCAGGACCAGCCTGCGCTCATTCAAGCGCGCCCAACACCCCGAAAGGGCGTTCCTCGCCCTGCCCGAAGGGCGCGCCCCAGATCCGCCACTGCGGCGCTGCCACTGCTCTACAGAGCCTGCTATGCTTTCGCATCGGCGCCTTTCATTGGCGGATGTGGGGCGCTCTGCAAGGTGACGAACTTATGGGGCGTGACACCAGGTGTAACCGTTTCATCCGTCTAAGCCCCTGGCAATGGCTGACGCCCATTGCACTGGCGTTCCTGTCCGGCTGTGCGACCAATGGGGCCGAGCCAGCGGTACCCGAAATCGCCTCAGCAGAACCGACCGTGGAAAAAATTCAGTTCAGCGGCAACGAGGCCTTCTCGGGGTTTGCTCTGCGCGGCGCGATGGAAACCAAGCAGCGGTCGAAACTCACCTTCTGGAAACCGGGCAGCCCCTACCAAAGCGACGTTCTCGAGGACGACCTGTTCCGGCTGCGCAAGTACTACTTTGACCGTGGTTTCCTCGACACTCAGGCAACGTTGGACGACGTTGCTGAGAACGATGACGGTGAGACCGTCAGCATATACATCGGTATCGACGAAGGCGTGCAGACGCAGGTGGATTCGGTGGGCATCGCCGGCCAAAAACCCCCGGAACTCCCAACCGAGGACGTGCTGATCGAGGATCTGGCGCTACGAGTGGGCAAGCCTCTCAACAAAGAACGGTTCGATGAAAGCGTCGGGACGCTGCAGGAATATCTTGAGGATGCCGGCTATGCACGGGCCTCCGTCAAACCGGATACACAGGTCGACGGGGCCACATCAAGCGCGCAGGTACAATTCGAACTGATTCCGCAGGACAGGACCCGATTTGGTGCAATTACAGTGACCGGTGCCGAGCAGATTCCCGAGTACGTCGTGCGCCGGGAGATCTCTTTCGAGCAAGGAGAAATTTACAGCGCCAAGGAGATTCGGGACAGCCAGAGGCGGATCTTCGAACTCAACATGTTCAGCGCCGTGACCCCGAGCAGGCTCAATCTGGCGGCGGCGGAAGAACCCCTGGATATCCAATTCGACGTTCGCGAGCGTAAACCCCGGTCCTTTGAACTCGGTATCGGCCTGAGCTCGGTCGAAAACATGCGCTACGAGGCCGACTGGACACACCGCAATCTGTTCGGCGAGGGCGAGACCCTGAACTTGCTGGCCCGCGTCACAGGCATAAACCAGGGACTGGAGGCTGACTTCGTAGAGCCCTACTTCTTCAACCGGGACACCTACGCCAGGTACACGCTGTTCCTGCTCAATTTCAAGCAGATCAGCACCGACCCCTTCGGCATCGTCGAATCGGTATTCAAAATAGAAGATCCTTACCCCGCATATGATTTTTTCACCGCCGGCGCGGAGTGGCAGGTGCATCACGATTTCACCAAACAACTGGAGGGCGTCGCCGGCCTGGAGTTCGCCAGCACCGATTTCTATAACATCGACTCCAGCGCGGATGAGGAGTTGCTCGATGGTGTGGAGGACAACAAGCTCTTCATTCAGTTTGTGGAACTGGAATGGAACGGTCGCGATAGTGACCTCAAACCCCGGAAAGGCGTTCTTTTGCGGGGAAAACTGGACCACTCGAACAATAAGCTGATATCGGATGCCAGCTACGCGAAAGTCGAACTCGAAGGGCGTTACTACGTGCCCCTGTTCGACGACACAACCCTGGCCATGCGCCTGTTGGTCGGTGGGATAGAACCTTACGGTGGCACCGATGTGATCCCGGTCAACGAGCGTTTCTACGCCGGCGGCCCCGGCAGCGTCCGCGGTTACTTGATCAACCGTCTCGGCCCACTGGATTCGAACGACAACCCGGTGGGAGGCAACTCATTGATTGAAGGCAGCGCCGAGCTCCGCTTCCCGATTGCGGGTCCCATCGGCGGCAGTGTTTTCGTCGACTTCGGAAATGTCTATCTGCCCTCCTGGACCTACGATCTGGCCGACCTGAAATACTCGGTGGGTGCCGGCGTGTACTACATGACCCCCATTGGCCCGCTGCGGTTTGAGGTCGCGGCCGCCATCAATCCCGAGAACAACGACATCACGACGCCATGGATATTTGGCATCGGACACGCGTTTTGAGCGCGGTTGCAGCGCAGCGTTGCGGAGCGGCTTGAGCATGTGGCGAAGACTGTTCAAGTACCTGGCACTTGCCGTGCTGGCGCTGATCGCTGTGCTCGCGCTGCTGCTGATCTCGCCCCCGCTGCTGGCGCCCGCTGTTCAGCCCGTGCGCATGATGCTGGTGAACACCCTGCTCGACACCGTATCGGGTTCCCTGAATGGGGCGCTCGCAGTAGGCGACCTGAGCGGTTCATTATTGAGCGCACCGGTCATCCGCAACCTCCGTATTCTCGATTCCGACGACGCGCCCGTGGTTCGGGTCGACGAAATAGGACTCCGGTATCGACTCGCCGACCTGATCAAGGGGCGTTTGCAGATCGACCATATAGGGGTGGTTCGTCCCTGGGCCAACGTGACGCAGGACGAGACCGGACAAATCAATCTGGCGGCGGTGTTCGCGCCACTCATGACCGGGGAGCCGTCCCCAGACGATGCACCACTGGCCCTGGAACTGGCGCTCGAACGCCTTGAACTGACCGGCGGACACCTGGACCTGGATCTCCCGGCCCTGCCCTCGGTGCGCACCGTGGACGGTATGCAACTCACATTGGCCGCAACGTTGGAACGCACCGGCTTACGGCTCGACCTTGAGACCTTGACCGCACGGACCCAACCGGCGGATGTCAACCTGGCCCAGGGACAGGGGATGATCAGCGTAATCGACGGCCAGATGCGGTTCAGTGACTGGGTGCTCGCCACCGATACGAGCCGGCTGATGCTGTCGGGCGCGTTCCCTAGCGACACGATAGACAACGGTCCGCAGCTGGAACTGCAACCCCTGGAGATCACCGAAATCGGCCGACTGCTGGGCGACGAGAGACTCACCGGCAGCGTAACCGGGACGGTGCAGGTCTCGGGCGATGTTCCGGATCTGCACCTGGACGGCGCTCTGAGTCTGGAAGGTGGCGAACTGAGCCTGGACGGGCGCTTCGATCTGGCCAGTGCACGCAAAACCTTCGAAGGCGAAGTGCTGCTGGAGAATCTGAACCCGCGGAAGCTCTTCGCCATGGATACGCTGGCCGGCGATCTGAACGCCCGACTCAGCTTTAAGGGCGCGGCTTCGCGGCTGCAGGACCTGAGCGGGACGGCTGAACTCGACATCCTGCCCTCGAGCCTGGGTGAGGTGGATCTTGAAACCTCACGGGTGAGGATTTCCGCCCAATCCGAATCGTTTCAAATCGACCAGCTCGATCTAAACAGCTCGGTGCTAACGGCCAGCGGAGGCGGTGGGATTCACCTGTCCGGCCGCTCGGATCTCCACTATCGGATCGATGCCGATCTGGATCAGTTGCAGACCCTGCTGGGACTCGATCGACTTGACGGTGACATTGGCTTGACCGGGACCGTTCGGGGGACATGGCCCGAACTGGTGGCGGACGGTGTCTTGGAAGCCAGGGATCTGGCCTACGCAACAGCGACGGTTGAGACCGTGACCCTCAGTTTTGACGCCGAACACCTGGGCACCGACCCAAGCGTCACCGCGGCTTTGGAGCTGGGCCAGGGCCGAAGCGGCGATCTGCTGTTTGACGGCGCGGAGCTGCAAGCCCAATACACCAGGAGCGGCGCCACCCATGACGCCCAGTTCCAGGCACAGCTCACACAATCAGACACCTTGTCTGCGCTGCTGGAGGGACGGTTCAACGGGCAAGGCCAAATGGCGCGGTTGGAACTGGACACACTCCAGATCCAGATCCGGGACCATGAATGGGCAAACGAAACACCGCTTGAAGTGAGCCTGAGCCCCAACCGATACGTCATCGCGCCGTTCAGGCTGCGCCATGGCGAGGAAAAGATCGGCCTGTCGGGCACACTTGCGGGCGATCGCCTGGACGGGCTGGCCCTTGAGATCACGGCGTTGGACCTGGATTTTCTGCGCACTCTCCTGGCCCTGCCGCCCCAACTGGGCGGTCGGGCGGATCTGGCGTTGAACGCGGAGGGCAGCCTGGCGCAACCGCGTTTCGAGCTCCGGAGCGACGTCCGACGAACCGATACGCCGGGCGCAGTGCCCTGGGAGCGTATCCAACTGAGCTCTGCCTATGCGCAGAAACGCCTGACCCTAAGCGCCAAAATAGATCAACGAGCGCATCGCGCCATCGAGCTCGACGCGGCGCTGCCAGCGAACCTGGCGCTGGTGGAACTGCCCCTGGAACAAAGGCTGGTCGATCAGCCCGTGGCTCTGGATCTGACCATCCAACGCCTGGACCTGTCGGAATTGACCGAAAGCATGACACCCGCCGCCGACGGGATGCTGAGCGGCAAACTGTCATTGACCGGGGACTACTCACAGCTGGCTCTGGACGGGGATGTCTCCTTCAGTGGAGGGCAAATCCCCGCCGTCGGCGATCAGATCAATGCCGAGCTGAACCTGACCGGTCGCCTGCTGGCCGCCACCTCGGTCGACGCGCTGCGGGAGGCCATAAGGGACAATCGCGTTTCCGCCGAAGTGCCGGAGTTGGTCCTTACGATACCGGCACTGAGCCTGATGCGACCCGAGTTTCCGGGTCCGGAACCGGTGGAAATCCATGATCTGGAACTGCATGCGAACGGAAACTGGCAGACCGATGACTGGCGCGTCGCCGTCACCCGCGCCGGTCTGCGCACCAAAGTACCGGGCTACCCGGAAGCCACCTTGTCCTTAGCCGCGGAACTGACACCGCAACATCTGATCCTTGAACAGCTCGAGGCAGGTACCGCCGATTCCGGCTTGGCCGCACAGGGCCGCTACGACCTGCCGGATGGCAGCATCGACCTGACGCTGGACATCGGTGCCCTGGAACTGCACGACCTGCTGGCGGATCTGCCCCCCGACCTGCCTTCCCTGCTGAGCGGGGCCATCCATGTAACCGGGTCGGCGGACAATCCGGTGATGAATGCACAGCTCGAGTACGCGAACGCCCAGATCAGCGCCGATGCCGAGGCCCAACTTGCGGAGCAGCCGCCACAATACAGCAGTCAGCTGCGGATCGAGGGGTTGGATCTGAGCCGTTTCCCCTCGCCCACACCGGGCACGGTCAACGCAAGCCTGAGTCTGGACGGCAGCGGATTCAGCGAAACCGAACGCGCTGCTGCCGTATCGCTGGACCTGGGCACCATTGACCTGACGGCGCTGCCCGGTCTCCGCGCGGCTCTGCGGGCAAACCTGTCGGGCACCGCACTGACGGTCGAGGGACTCGATATCACCAGCAGCCCAATCACCCTGCGCGCGAACGGGGTGCTGTCCCAAACCGGCACCAGCAACTTGCGTTACGCTCTGACGCTGCAGGACTTGAGCACCCTGGAATCCATGTTGGGGGCGCCCATCGAGGCGCGGGGCGCACTGCAGGGTCAGGTGTCCGGTGAGCTGGGCGTATTGCGCAGCACAAACACCCTCCGGTTTGAGAATTGGCGCTACGGGGAGTGGCGCGGCGGGCCGGTCCAGGGGCAACTGGATCTGGCGGATCTGACCACAAGCCCGACGGCGGACCTCAGTTTGACGATATCGGGTTTGGAGGGCCCAAGTGTTCCGGCCAGCGCACTCGCATTGTCGGCAGGGTATGCCGCAGACAGCGGTTCGCTCAGGCTGGACGTCAACCAGGGGCCGTTCGCGGAATCCCGGATCGATGCCCGTTTTGACCTAGCTCAAGGTGTTCAGGCAACCCTGGATGTGCTCAGGTTGCAGCATGGACTCTGGGTATGGGAAAACAAAGGCCCGGCGTCGCTCGGTACCGGCGCAAGCGGCTCCTGGGTCAGGGACCTGGCGCTGATCAACGGTACACAGGAATTGTCCCTGACCGCCGCCGTCTCAGCCGAAGGCGCCCTGTCCGGACGGGCGCGGCTGGACCGCCTGGATATCGGCGGCGCGGTGGACCATTTCGCGCCCCAGGAATTGCCCATCAAAGGCATCGCGTCGGCGGACCTGACGATTGGCGGATCCGTAACGCAACCCAGAGTCGACGGCGACCTGGAAGCCACCGGGCTGGCCCAGGGTGAGCACGAATTTGGCGACCTGCGGGCCGAGATTTCCACCGAGGGCGAAACCGCCCAGGGCCGTGCAAGCTGGCTTTTCCAGCAGGAACCCGTGCTCACCGCCAGCGGCGGCTGGGACGCCGCCCGTCCGGATGATCTGAACCTGCAACTGCGCGCCGATTCCCTGGACCTTAACCGGCTGCAGCCACTGTCAACCGAGATTCTTGCCAGCGGTGGTGCGTTGAATCTCGATCTCAGACTCCAAGGAAGCCGGCAACGACCGGAACTGTTCGGGAATCTGGAGATCGACGACGGCGAGCTTCAGCTCGCCGTGCTGGGCGAACGCTTTACCCAGATTCAAAGCCGTATGGTGTTTGACGGCAGCCGTATCGTGATTGAACGGCTCGAGGCGCAATCACAAACGGGGCCGGCACAGGTCAGCGGGGAAATAAGCCTGCAGGAGCTGGCCATAGGGCAGGTGAATCTTGCCCTGCGCAGTGACAGCTTTACCGCCATCAGTACCCCCGCGATCGGGGCCGTGCTCAGCACCAGCATCGATGTTCGCGGGACCCAGGACGACATGGCGGTGACCGGTGAAGTGGTGGTGAACCGCGCCAACTTCCGCTACGAGGCCCTGCCCGCCGGGGGCCCTGCGAAGGTGGAGCCCTGGGAACTCACGGTGGAGGGCGTTTATGGATCCGGCCCGCCAATCGCGAGCCCAGCAGATGCGGCCACGGGCAAGCCGGTGCAGAGCAAACGATCGGCCCCGCTCCCACTGCCGTTTCTCCGGGCCGACGTGACCATCGACATGCCGCGAAACATCTGGGTACAGGGCAGTGGAACCGCCATCGAGCTGAGCGGAAAACTGGCGGTAACCAAGGCTCTGAACAAGCCCATCATTGTGTCGGGCAAAATCGATACGACCCGAGGCTTCGCGACGCTGCTCGGGCGAAGGTTCAATGTGGACACGGGTCAGGTCATATTCACCGGGACGCCGGATATCAACCCGGTGCTCAATGTGCTGGCCGCACACCGGGTATCGGACTACACCGTGTACGTCGAGGTGACCGGCGAGAGTTCCAAACCGGACATCGCTTTCCGCAGCGAGCCGGAACTGGAGGAGTCGGACGTCATGTCGCTGCTGATCTTCGGCAGAACCAGCGAAAAGCTTTCCAGCTCGGAGCAGGGATCGCTTTCCGGCGCCCTGGCCGGCGGCGTTGCCTCGACCTTGCTCGAAAACACCCTCGGCAAAACCCTGGGTGTCGACACGGTGACGGTCGACTTGACCGACCCTGATGAATCCTCCATCGGAGTCGGTCAGTATCTGAGCGACGACCTGTTCCTGTCGTATGACCGCACCTTCAGGGATCCGAAAAAGGGCAATACCGGGGGCAGCACCTTCGGGCTGGAGTACCACATCACACCGCGATTCCGGGTACGCGGGACCGGCAGCGATTTCGGCGAAACCGCCGTCGATTTCATATGGGGGTACGACTACTGATCGAGTCCTCTACCGCTGACCACGGGTATTCTGTTCGGTTTGCTCTTGGCCACGGTGCTGGTGCTGTTTGTCGTGCCAGCGATGTATTACCTCTTCAGCGATTTCGAGTGGACCTTGTTGCAAAGGGAGCGCGAGACCACAGCTTCACCCCAGAGCTCGCCCGATGCGGGTCTGCGATCTCTGCCACCAAGCCGCTTGCCCTGACAAAGCTCACAATATCCATGAACGCGGGCCGCGGATGCGCCTTCGCAGGGTGTTGTTCAATGGCTTCTCGACGGTACGGTGAAGAACAAACGCCAGCAGGTTGAGCAGGAGGAATGCCAGTGGAATAAAAATGAGCTTGTTCTCGAAGCCAACCCCAAGGGCAATCAACAGTGCAGCCGCCACCCAGTGCAGCAAGAACACCGCATAGGCCAGGTCCCCGAGTTGTTTGCCGAACTGACTCCAACTGCCGGTCTTGTTGTCGTTACAGATGATGACAAGGAGCAGGTATCCAGCAATCACCGTGCTGCCATAGAGGCCATAGGTCTCGGGCGGCAGCATGACTGAACCGAAATTAACTTGGGTGCCGGGGAAATCCCATAGATAAGGCGCGAGCACGAGATGGCCGAAAAACAGGGCGAATGCGATCGGCAGATGAAACCGGGGAAGCCTCAATCGCCGGTGCAGATGGTAGATTGACGCGCCCAGACTGAACGCAAACGAGGCCCCAAGCAGGCTGGTGTATCGAATCAGGAATGCAGCCGAAGAAAGCTCCAGGTAGACGGCTGCCAGAGCGGAGCAGAAAAGCCAGGCCACTGCCAGCCACCACACCGTCGGACCGTCACCAGCATAAACACATAGAAAACCAGCTCGACGCGCAGACTCCAAGCCTGTGAAACCGCCAACGACTGATCCTGCCAAGGATAGACCAGCGTAATGTTGGCGAGC
>JAHEDQ010000092.1 GCA_024641125.1 Candidatus Competibacteraceae bacterium
GGAGTCCTCGGCCGAGGCCGCAATGGTCTCCATGGATTGCACGATTTTGTCGCGCAGCAGATCCCTCTGATCCGGCAGGTTGGTCATGCCGGGGCCGGCTGAGGCGGCCAGGGTTTCAATGGCGTCGAGGTCGTCGAGCACGGCCGGGCGGATCAGCATCATGACCACACAACTCCCTTTGGATAAGACTCCAAATTATTCGGCCATCATAATGGCATATTGGCAGTTTTTTTCACTATATTAAATCGATATACGCCACAGTTATTCACTGCAACACACTGAGAACCGCTGCCACATGGTTAAATCGCCTGAAACCCGACCCCTGGACCGCATAGACCGACAGATACTTGAGATCCTGCAGCGGCAAGGCCGGATCTCCAACACGGATCTGGCGCGCCGGGTCAACCTCACAGCAACACCCTGCCAGGAGCGCGTCCGGCGTCTGGAGCGAGAAGGTCTGATCGAGGGCTTTGGCGCGCAGGTGAACGCGGAGCGATTGGGCTTGCCGTTGCTGATTTTTATCCAGGTACGGCTTGAGCAAACCGGCTTCAAAGTGTTCGAGGACTTCGCTCAGACCGTGCGCGATCTGCCCGAGGTGATGGAGTGCCACATGGTGGCCGGCGGGTTCGATTTCCTGCTCAAAGTCCGAGTCCGCGACATGGGTGCCTATCGCCATTTCATGGGGGACCGCCTGTCGCTGCTCCCGGGCGTTGTCCAGACCCACAGCCATGTTGTGATGGAAGAGATTAAAAGCACGTGGGCTTTGCCGGTCGAGGAAGCCTGATGACACCGCCGGATGCCGGACTGCGCGACAAAGCACTTGCCGGCGGTGGTTGCTCACTGGCAACGCACTTATTTGCCTTGGGCGAACTTCGTCTGGTGCGCCTTATACGAGAGCGCGCAAAGACGGCGGCGCGATCACAGCAATTGATCAGACCTTCCCCAGGCGCTACTGTGACGGCTTGGAGTGGTTCCCGTCATGGGAAGTAATAGGGAACGGGGTGTTGTCGCGCGCTGCTTGCGACAAACAAATCCCCGACTGTCCCCGCAACTGTATGCGGTGAGCTGACGCCCGACAAAACGCCACTGGTGCTGCACTGGGAAGGCTGGGCTGAAGCAAGGACCCGCGAGTCAGGAGACCTGCCACTACAGGCGTCGCTTTACCGCGGGACGGGGTGTTCCGGCGGTACGGGGTTCCGTTTTGGCGGCGCGGGAAACTGCGTTGTGTCGGAACTGGTATAGGCGTGTAATCCGCACACTCATCCCCCGCGAATGGGATCGATGGCTCTGGCCCCGCGCAGTTTCCCATGTACGGGCATTGTTGCAACGGTTGAACCCGATTCCGCCGCTTCAGCATGCCCATGCTGTCCAGAACCACTGGGGGAAACACCATGGGTCATTCCGACCGATTTCACACCGGCGCAAGGCGCGCGTACCGGCGCATCGCAGGGGGGGCTATTCTGTCTTTAGCACCCGTCCTGGCCGCCACTCAACCGGCCATAGAGCTCAGCCCCGAGGTGGTGGTCACCGCCAACCGTGTTGCAACACCGGAAAACGAGGTGGGCAGCGCAGTCAGCGTGATCACTGAGGAGCAGCTTGCCGACCGCCAGGACGCTGTGGTGTCGGATGTCTTGCGCGACGTCCCCGGTGTCTCCGTCACCCGCAGCGGCGGGCTCGGCTCAGCGACCGAGGTGCGCATCCGCGGGGCGGAAACCGATCAGACCCTGGTGCTGATCGACGGCATCGAGGCCAACGACCCATCGTTCGCATCGGTATTCGATTTTGGCCATCTGCTGACCAGCGGCGTTGAGCGAATCGAGATATTGCGCGGGCCGCAAAGCGCCATGTGGGGCAGCGATGCCGTCGGCGGCGTGATCAACATCATCACCAAACGCGGGGCCGGTCCCATCGGCGCCTCGGCCAGCTACGAGACCGGCCGCTATAACACTCATCAGTTCATCGCCAACCTCAGTGGCGCCGGTGAGACCTACGATTTCTCGCTGAACGGAACCCGCCTGAAGACCGACGGGTTTTCCGCTGCGCCGGAAGGTATAGAGGACGACGGTTACGACAATACGACGGTGTCCTTCAGGGGGGGCTTGGTGCCGACCCAAAACCTTCGATTCGATCTGGTTCTGAGAAATACCAAGACATCGAAGGACACCGATATCCAGGTTTTCGACTTCCCACCCGGCCCCAACTACGGAAAACTGGTGGACGCGGATCTGGTCAGCAAAACCGACCAGTTGCTGGGACGATTTCAGGGCAAGCTCAACACCTTTGACGGGCAGTGGGATCACACTGCCGGCGTAACCCTCACCGACACCGATAACAACAACCGGGAGAACGGGTTTCGCACCAGCCGTAACTCTGGGAGGAAGCTCAAGTATTTCTATCAAAGCGACGTGTTCTTCGACACGCCGGAATTCGGCGATGGGGAGCACACACTCAGTCTCGCGCTGGAGCATGAGCACGAAGAGTTCAGCCAGCGTGGGGCCAGCTCCGACGCGCCCCGCAACCAGGACCAGGACGCGGACACCAACAGCGTAGTGGCCGAACTCCGAAGTGGATTTCTGGACGATTTGTTTCTCACCGCGGCGGTTCGCCACGACGACAATGAACGCTTCAAGAACAGCACGACCTACCGCTTCACCGGATCGTATATGGTCCGCGGAAGCGGCTCCCGCCTGCATGCGAGCTACGGTGAAGGCGTCAAAAATCCAAGCTTTCTGCAGCTCTACGGGTTCTTCCCCGATAGCTTTCAGGGTAATCCGGACCTGAAGCCGGAATCGTCCAAGGGCTGGGATGCGGGAATTGAGCAGACCATTTTCGACGGCCGGGCCAGCATCGACGTGACCTATTTCGACGTGGATTTGACCGACGAGATCGTCGATGTGTTCAGTGTGTTCCCGTTTACGGTAGAGAACGCAGACGGAAAGAGTACCCGTCGCGGGGTCGAGGTGTCGCTCAGTGCGCAAATTACGGATGCGCTCGGTCTGGCCGGGAGCTACACCTACATCGATTCGAAGGACGCCCTGGGCGAACCGGAGTTGCGGCGGCCAAAGAACACGGCCAGCCTGAACCTGAACTATGGGTTCGCCGACGGACGCGGCAACGTCAACCTGGGCGCCCGATATGTGGGATCCCGCCGGGACAACGATTTTGCCGACTACGATCCAGCAACCTTCGGTCCCACCGTGATCAAGCTGGACAGTTATACCCTGGTGAACATCGCCGCCAGCTACCGTTTCAACAAACACCTGCGCCTGTTCGGACGCGTCGACAACCTGTTCGACAAGAATTACCAGGAGGTGGTGGGCTTCTCGACGCCGGGTACGGCAGCCTATGTAGGGCTCCAGGTGGGACTGTAAGGACGGGTGGACCGGTGCGGCCTACCGAACAAAACCTGAGCGCTGGCAAGGCTTCCTGGCCAGCAGGTAACCCGGGCCCTGGAACGCGGCGTGCCGGCCGGTGGCTGTCGTTGCTGGCGCTGCTGGCGGCGGGCCTCGCCTCGGCCACACCCCAGCGCATCGTGTCGATCAATCTCTGCGCTGATCAGCTGTTGCTGACACTGCTGCCGCGCGAGCGCCTGGTATCGGTGACCTATCTGGCCGCCGACCCGACTCAATCCATGATGGCCGAGCAAGCGCGGGGGCTGCCCGTAAACCATGGCCGGGCCGACGAGGTGGTCCGGCTGAAGCCGGACCTGGTGGTGGCCGGTCGGTACTCACAGACACAAACCGTGTCACTGCTGCGGGCACTGGGGATCGACGTTCTGGAGCTCGATGTGCCGGCGTCCACCGATCAGTTGATCCAACAAGTAAAGGACCTGGGACAGCGTCTCGGCGTATCGGGAACCGCCGATACCGAAATCCAACGCTTTCGGCGGACGCTGGACGCTCTGGACCAGTCCGCGCTGCCGAACCGTCCACTGGCCGCGCTGTATCGTGTAAACCGCGGCACCGAGGGCCGCAATACCCTGATCGGAGAACTGATGCACCGAGCCGGGATGCGCAATGTTGCGGACGAGTTAGGGGTTCGCCGCTGGGGTACTCTGCCGCTGGAATCCCTGCTCCTCGCCCAACCCGACATCGTCTTAGTCGAACAAAGCAGCGATCGCCAACCCGCCATGGCGCACCAGTTTCTGCAGCACCCGGCACTGCGGCATTTGCTTGCCAAGACGCAAACAGCGGTGCTGGACAACCGGGGTTGGCGTTGCGCCGGACCCTGGTTGACCCAGTCCCTGGCGCAGCTGGTCGAGACACGTTCACGTTGGTCCGCTACCCGAGCCGACCCAACACCGGTGCAGGCGCCGCCGTGAATGCTCCCAGCCAATCCCCGACCTCACAGGCAAGGTGGCTGTGGCCGGTCCTGGTCACGACCACTGCGGTGCTGTTCATCGCGTCACTGAAAGTCGGCCCGGCGTCGATCCCACTTTGGGATCTGACCACGGGAAACGCCGGCGCGGAGGCAGCGACTCTGGCTCTGATTCTGGCGGAGATTCGACTGCCGAGAGCCATACTTGCGGTGTTCGTCGGCGGCACCCTGGGGCTTTGTGGCGCGGTACTGCAAGGCCTGCTGCGCAATCCGCTGGCCGAACCGGGTCTGCTGGGCGCCTCCTCGGCCGGAGCGCTGGGGGCGGTGATTGTCCTGTACCACGGGCTGGCGACGACGGTTCCCCTGGCCCTGCCCATGGGCGGCATCGCCGGTGCACTGACGGGCATCATCTTGATTATGTTCTTGGCGGGTCGCGGCGCGCGGCCCTCAACCCTGATTCTGGCCGGGGTGGCGGTCAACAGTTTGGCCGGTGCCCTCACCGCCCTGGCCTTGAACCTGGCGCCCAGTCCATTTGCTTCCCTGGAGATCGTGTTCTGGATGTTGGGGTCACTGGCCGACCGCAGCTTCGATCATGTGCGCATTGTGCTGCCCTTCGTGCTCCTCGGCTGGCCCATTCTGTTGACGCTCAGACGTCCCTTGGAGGCGCTCACGCTGGGCGAGGACGTTGCCAGCAGCCTCGGATTCGATCTAAGGCATTTGCAGCTCCGGGTGGTACTGGCCACCGGGCTGACGGTGGGCGCCTGTGTATCGGTTTCCGGAAACATCGGATTTGTCGGCCTGATGGTGCCCCATTTGCTGCGACCCTGGGTGGGGCACCATCCGGGGCGTCTGGTGGCGCCCAGCGCCCTGGGCGGTGCCGCCCTGTTGTTGGGTGCCGATCTGTTGACACGCAGCCCGGTGCTGGGCCAGGAGCTCAAACTCGGCGTGGTAACGGCACTTCTGGGCGCACCCCTGTTCCTGCATCTGCTTTGGCACCTGCGCAGGCGACTTTTGTGATGTCACTGGAAGCGACGGCCATTAACCTGGCAATAGGTGGACGAGCGATACTCATCGATGCGTCGGTTCGCGTCGACACAGGCCGGGTGATCGGATTACTCGGTCCGAACGGTGCGGGAAAATCCACCTTGCTGCGCAGTCTCGCCGGGCTTGAGCCGTCGGTGGCAGGCAAGCGCACGCTCGACGGGGTGACAGCACCGCCGCGCGCGAATCGAGAGTGGGCCTGCAGGGTGGCGTATCTGCCTCAGACCGGTGACCTGAGCTGGCCGGTGACGGTGCGCGAGGTGGTGACACTGGGTCGGCTTCCCCATCACGCTGGGCCCTGGGGCTCGCAGTCCGCGCAGGACCGGGCTATTGTCGATCTGGCCATGAAACATGCCGACGTGACTTTACTCGCGAACCGGCCAGCGGATGCCCTGTCGGGTGGTGAACGTGCACGGGTGATGTTGGCCCGGGCGCTGGCGACGGAAGCGGATTACCTCCTGGCGGACGAGCCCATCGCCGGCCTCGATCCGGGTCATCAGCTTCAAGTCATGGAATTGCTTAGAGCGCGGGCAGGCGCCGGCATGGGCCTGTTGGTCGTGCTACACGACCTGACACTGGCCTGCCGCTATTGTGACATGGTAGTGCTGCTGCAGGCCGGCCGGGTCGTAGCGCAGGGAAGGCCCCTGGAGGTGCTGAACCCGGACAATCTGGCGAACGTATTTGGCGTCCGTGTACTGGCGGCGAACACCCCCGACGGACCCATACGGGTTCCCGTTGCGCGGCTACCGGAAGACGTTCGATGAACACCGAATCGCAACGGGAAAGCCGGCGCCCATGGCTCGAGAGCAGTGTCATGTTGGGCGCGCTGGTCGGTTCAGTCCTGGTCCATGCAGCGGTGGTTCTGAGCCTCAAACCGGCCCCCATCACGGCGGCGATACCACTGCCCGTGCTGTCCGTCCGACTGAGCGGCACCGCCGCGCAGCCAGAACGAACCCATACGCCACGAAACGGTACACCAACGGAAAGCAGAACCCCGGAACCCAAGCAGCCCCCCCACCCGAGCACACGCGCACTGGACCCGCGATCCAGGACCAGCCCCGAGATCCAGCCGCCGATCAACAGAGGGGAAACGCTTGAGCCCTCGGCCACACCCGCTGCCGTTGCACTGGTGCCGGTCAAACCCGCTTCCCAACCGAAACCAGCCTCAAAACCCAAAGCAACGCATCAGAGCCTCGAACCGGTCTCCGAGAAAGCCGGCCAAATGTCTGCGACAAGCTCGGTTTCTTCAGTCGCCGCAATGAAATCGACTCGCTCGACGCTCACCGATCAGGTGACACCGGCGGCAAGCGCCAAGTCGACGGAGGTCACCGACCTGGCGGCTCTGACAGATCAAGCCGGCCGGCAAGCCGCACGCTACAGCGTGCCCGGACTGAAGAACCGGCCGCCCCGATATCCCAGAAAAGCACGCAAACTCGGCCTGGAGGGCCGCGTGATCCTGAGGGTACGGGTGGATGAGCACGGCAATGCGACCTCGGTGATGATCGCTCAAAGCAGTGGCCACGACATCCTCGACCGGGCGGCCCGGAAAGCAATCGGTCGCTGGCGTTTTCTGCCGGCGGAACAGCGAGGTCGAAGCCTCGCGTCGACCATAGAGATCCCAGTCAGCTTCCGACTCGAGGACGACGCCTGACCCGGTCTCAAACCCCGTGCCGGGCTCGATCCCATTTTTAAATTCGGAATCAATGGATAGTGCTGCGGCGGCTCGAACCTGGACCTCGTTCGTGCAGGCCGTCTGACCGCACATGCTTCACGGATATGATCGCATCCGTCGCGCACTTGTTCCAGGCTATGCACCCCAAAAAAATCGGTTATGTTCGGATCGATTCCAGCTATTGTGCGCGTAGCTGCGATGACCGCCCTACCAGTAGGACATGGCATCGCGATACATCCCGGCCAGATCGGATGCACCGACCGGGCGGGGCGATTGATTGAGCAGACGCTGTTGCTGCACTGCGCCTTCCACCAGCGCGGGCACGTCATCTTCGCCGTAGTCCAACGCACTCAAACCGTTGGGGATCCCCGCGGCCCGCATCAGCTCGACGAACGCGGCAGCTAGGGCCTCTCCGGCGTCGGCGTCCGCGCCCACGTCCGCTCCCAGCGCCCGCGCGGCCTGCAGATGCCGTTTCTGAGAGCCGACTGCGGTAAACCGGAAGGCCGCGGGTGCATTCACAACCACTGAAATTCCGTGGGGACAGAGCGCATGGTCGCTGGGCCAGCCTTCGGGCTGATAGCGCCGAATCATGCCGGCCACCGAGTAACTCATGGCGTGAGGTATGTGCACGCCGGCGTTACCGAAGCTGATGCCCGCCAGCGTGGCGGCATACATCATGGCATTGCGGGCCTCGTGATCGGCGGAATCGCGGACTGCGCGGACAAGATAGCGACCGCCCAGCCGGATCGCCTCCAGACTGCCAAGATCGCTGTGCGGATTGGCGCCCTGGTAGGGTGGCCGCTGACCTGGATCCGAGGGCCTGGGGCGCTGAGTATAGGGCAGAGCGGTATAGCTCTCTATGGCATGGGTCAGTACGTCAAAACCGGTCGCGGCAGTTACCAGTGCGGGCAGGGAGTAGGTGAACTGCGGATCGATCACGCCGAGGGAGGGCTTTAGCCACTTGGACGAAATACCGGTCTTGAGCTTTTGCGACACCAGGTCGAATACGGCCACACCGGTGGACTCGCTGCCGGTGCCCGCGGTGGTCGGACAGGCGATGTGCGGCATCAGCGGACCCGGCACCGGGCGACCCTCGCCGATGGGCGCATTGACGTAGGCCAGCAAAGGCGCTGGATGGCTGGCGTACAGATTGGCCGCCTTTGCCGTATCGATCACCGACCCGCCGCCCAACGAGACGATGCCGTCGAAACCGCCCTCGCGGACAAAGGCCGCCGCCGTCAGGAACGACGCGTCGGTGGGCTCCACCAGCGTATGCCGATAAATCTCACACTCCACGCCCGCCTGTTCCAACGCACGCAGCGCCTTGGAAGTGGCTGCAAGGGTAACCACGGCCGCATCGGTAAACACAGCCGCCCGCCTGATGCCGAGCGCGCGGGCGTCTGCGCCAAGTTCATCGACCGCCCCAACACCGAACTTCACCGGGCGGGGATCAACCGTAAAAACGGTCTCTCCGCCGGGCACGGTCTGATAGTCGTCGCCGAACATATTTCCCGACCCCTTGATGCGTCTTCGGACGCGCAGTGTGTCACAGTCTCCCAAGCCCTTGGTAGGGTGCCCGGGCACAACCCATGGGGGGATCGGGAAGGACGAATTCAAAGGGGCAGACAGGCCTACAAAGCTGGGCTAAGATCGAGCTGATGGTCTGACTGCGGGTCATCGGGTCTGAATCGGGCGGGGCAGTCTTTTGGCATGAAACAGTCGATGGGCCCCGGCGGATTCGCGACCAAACAGATCCGTGTGCTAGAGCACGTTGCTTCAGGCACACGCTATCGGGGCGCGGCTCGCTGCCATTGGCCGGGTGCCCGGTACCTAGGTGGAAATGGCAGGCAGGAAGTTCATTTATCTCCATGAATATCTATGTCGGTAATCTCTCCTACCGTATGACGGAGGAGGATCTCAGGGCGGCCTTCGAACAGTTTGGCGAGGTGACCAGCGCCAAAATCATTTCCGATCGCGAGTCGGGACGTTCAAAAGGGTTCGGTTTCGTCGAAATGTCATCCGACGAGGATGCCGAATCCGCTATTCGCGACCTGGACGGTAGCGACGTGATGGGCCGCACTTTGAAAGTCAACCAAGCCCGGCCGAGACCCGACCGTCCGCCTGGCGGCGGGGCGCGCTACTGAGTCTCCGCGCCCCGCGGTGACGACCCGGGACGCCTGACAAAGGCGTACCCGGTCCAGCCACCCGCGTCGTCCCGACGCGGGTATAGCTCATGGCCTATGCAGCATTGCCGCCGCAGGCACAGCTCTTGCTGTAGTTTAGCCAGGATGCACCCCGAGCGGATGCGTAGGGCGGGATTGAGACTTTGAGCCCGTATGCGCCCAAATTTGGGATTGCGTCAATCCTTCAGAAAATGCGCAAGGCGCAGCCGAACGGAGAACCGTCACGGCAGCGCGAATAAACAACGACAACCCCGAATCATACGGACAGATAGACCGGCGAACACGGGGGCACTGACGACCAGCCATGAGGATTCACCACCATGCGTGGACTGCGAACACTGACCATTCTTCTTTCCGCCCTATTGTGCGGGCCGGGCGGCGCCAGCGCCACTTCCCAGGACAATAGCATCACCTGGGCGGGCTGCGGCATAACCAAAAAGGCCTTTATGGCAGAGCTGGCCAGTGCCTTTACGGCCAAGACTGGCATCGTGATCAATCTCGAAGGCGGCGGCGCGACGCGAGGCATCCGCGACGCCGTCGCCGGCAACATCGACATGGGCGGCGCCTGCCGGATGACCCTGCCCATGTCCGATCGCAGCGAACTCTACGCTTCAATGCATCCGGTTGCCTGGGACGCGCTCGCGATCATCGTGCACAAGGACAACCCGGTCACCAGTCTCAGTACTCAACAGGTCAAGGATTTGTACCTGGGCAGGATCACCAACTGGCGTCAACTTGGCGGCGCAGACGCGCCGATCAAACTCTACACCCGACAGGGCAAGGTTTCGGGCGTGGGCTACGCCATACGACAGTATCTTTTCCAGGACAGCCAAACCGAGTTCGTCAGCGACTTTGTGGTGAAATCCTCCGGACCGCTGGAAAAGGCCGTGGTGGCGGATCCACTGGCCATCGCCATCACCGGCATCAGCAGCGCCCGCAAACGCGACGTCAAAATCATCGGCTTCGACGACAAACTGCCATCCTACGAGAACATAAAAGACGGCAGCTATGGGATGTATCGCCCCCTTTACCTTGTGACCGGCTCCAAACCCAGCCCGGAGGTGGAGCAGTTCATCATGTTTACCCGATCCGAGGAGGGCAAGCAGATCCTGCGGGACAACGGCACCGTGCCCCATTCCGACGCCATGCACCTGATGGCCAAAATGCTGGTTTACGGATTCGGCGTAAAATAGCTCGGGCGCGATGCGCCCGCGTCTGCAGACGAGCAGGCCGAAGCGATGTGTGTCGCTTCGGCTTTTTTGTGCACCACAAATGAGCCTTTGATTCATTCTGGACGAAGCAGACTTGAAGGTGAAATGCGCGTTCACGAGTAGATCAGAGGCTCCCAAGACCGACCCACGCGACGGTTGACCGATGACGCCGTGCGCATGGACTGCGCACATGCCCGCCGCGATCGTCATGCAAGCGCTATAATGAAGAGGTTGCGGGGCAACATCCGAGGCCGGGAATATGTGTTTTCGGCAGGTGGGTCGGGCGTCAGCGATTTTTTTATTGTGCTGGCCCTTGTTGGCCGGGGCTGTGTTCGGCCCGGTATGGACCGAGTTCGATCCTGCAGCAACGCAGTTTCCCGATACGCATGACCAGCCGCTTATACTGGCGGCGCAATCGCACGACACCCTGACCCCTCAGAAACTCAGCGCCCGATTACACCGGCCGCCTGTGTCTCTACCGCAGCCCGCGGTCATCCTGGCCCACGATTGTGAGCCAGGCGAAGCTGTTCAAAGCCGGATGGCTGAACACCTGGCGGCATCGGGCTATGTGATTTTACAGCTGCGTCCGGCCCTGGGGATGGGGAGCGGGCTGGAGTGCAATCCCGGAGGCGTCGGGCCGAACAGGGTGAGCAGTTCGGATCTGGGCGCGGCCATGGCCTATCTGCGCACTCTGCCCTATGTAGACCCACTCAGAATCGGCGTCGTTGCCTGGGGACCCCGGCTCGCTCTCGAGAGCGTCAGTGATAACGGCCCGCTGGCGAATCTGGCGCGGCCACCATTGACCTCGGTTGGCTTTGCGGCAGATTGCCGCTCCGCCGTTCACTCGCAATTCATAGCGCCGGTGCTGGTTGTCACGAACCCCGGAACTGAGGCCGTTGCCGCTTGCCGTGAGTTGGCCAAGGCCAGTCGCGGCAATCGGTTCCCCGTTACGCTGCATCGGATTAAGAGCGCTGTCCATACCCAGGATGGCGCGGCCCGCAGTGGATTTTCGGACCCTCTGGGCAGTGATAACGACATCATCGCGCTGGTCTGGGATTTTCTGCAACGCACACTGCGCTATCGTACGGTTCAGGGTAATCTGGACACCTTGCCCCCGATGGTCAGCGCCGCGGATCAATCCCGTGGAACCTGGGCTATCGACCCGTTGGCGTATGAGCCCGATCTCCCCCCCATCGGACGATCATTGTTCGATCTGATGTTCTCGGTTCCCGGTCCTGACGGTCCCCAGTACCAGATTCCCGTCCCGTTCACCGCGCTGGTGGCGGAAATGGAGCGGCGATTGCCTCGCGACGAAGCGGGGCGTACCGATGTGAGGCATGCCCTGATTCCCCGCGGCCGTTCATTGCAACGCGATGCCGCCGCGCCGGATTACTTCAGCTCGCCCCGAATCGTGCTGGCGGCCGTCAACGAGGGTGCAGTCGAAAGCGCCCATGGGCGGGTGTGGACCAAGGACCGGCTGTTCATCGGCTACCAGGAACGCGCCGGCATACTCGAGGTGATCAGCTACAATGCGGCCGCCGGACGGTTCGAATTTCAGTTGGTGCGCAACTATCAAGCCGGTCTGAAGCCGGAGGTCTACTACGCGCCAAGGGCTTTGTGTCGGGGTTGTCACCAGGCCGGCGCTCCGATTTTTCCCAACGCGCCGTGGACCGAGACCAACAGTTTCGGCGGCGTGTTTCAGCGCCTGAACGCAATACAGAAGACTTTTCACGGTATTCCGACCCGACCGGTTCGACAGGACGTAAGCGACATTGACCGGTCCACCAACCGCGCGATCATGCTTCCCATCATTCAAAGCCTATGGGTCGAGGGCTGCGCACGGGCCGATTCCGAAAGCGGGGCACGCCAATGTCGTATTGCTCTGATCACCGCGGCCCTGCAGTACCGGCTCAGCGCAGCCACCCATTTCGACCCATCCGATCCAGGCTATCGAACCGACCTGCTGCCAAGTCTCCGGCGCCACTGGGCCGACCACTGGCCAGGCGGTATGTTGCTGCCCTTTGCCAACATCCCCGACCGTGACCCATTTGAAAACGATGGACGGCTGTCGACCCATCTGGATCCGCTGTCAGCCCGACCGGCGGAGGACCTGTGGGAGGGTCCGGATCCGTTGGTGATGCGGCGGATCGTTGCCGCCCTGGCCGCCGAGTTCCCAATGAGCGCAATGCGCGACCTGTCGGCTCAGCTCCAGGTGCGGGCCTCGGCGCAACACGATCGTATGCAGAGCTACCGGGCCCGGTGCGACTACAAGCCGCTTCCTCGACAGGGACCTGTGCTGCAGGGTCGAATCGTCTGCGCCCCGGCTTTTGAACATGGGGTCGCCTTGAGCGGGCGACTCGGCATCAGTGGCCTGAATCAGCTTCGGCTGAAACTGGATGAACTGTGGGTGGGTTCGGCGGTGAAACTGGTGGATCTGGAAGACCCTGCGGGTCGATCCGTTTGGCGTCCGGCTCGAATGGAGCTTAGCTTCAGACCGAAGCATAGGCGCCGCAATCTGGTCGCACGCATGCCGGACGGCACCAGTGTGCTCGGTCTCCGCTTGAGCCTGTCCCACGCCATCGGAGTCAGCCCGCCCGAGTTGTTTCGCACGCCCTTCAGCCTGGAAGCCGAGATCGACCTGCTGGATGACTTCCAACCGATCAGGGATGGACTCAAAGACCTGGCGGATCCTGCGAACACAACTGGGGCACAACTGCTTGACGGCACGGTTTTCACGCCCCGCAGGATAATCTCGGCGCTGCAGGTAGCACTCGATGTTCCGACCACCTCGTGGTGCTGCGTCGAGCCCCCCGAGCTGCCGCCCGCCCGCCTGGAAAAAACCAGACTGACAGTGTCAGACGGTCAGTCTACGGGCGAACATGAGAGTCTGGCGGACTTCGAACGTTTCTGCGCGGCCTGTCATGGTCAGGACACCGCATTTCCACCCGCTTTTCTCCGAGGTGACCCGGATCGTGTGCGGCAGCAGATTGATCACTGCGCCCCGCGTATTGCCTACCGGCTACAGATGTGGACGCTGCCAAGTGAACTGCGTTCCAAGAGTGGCATGCCACCTCGTCTGATAGAGGCGACTGCGGAAAACGCCTCATCGGCTACCCCCGCACGCGGTGACCTCGACAGATTGCAGGTTCAGATTGAAAAGTTGCTGGCCAGACAGGGGGACCCCGATCCGGAGCATCTGCTCGAGCGACCCTACGGCGACCTCAGGGCCTGCCTCCCGACAGAGCAATCCCGCGCCGACTGAGCGCGCTTGAGGGGCGCGCCGCGCGGGGCCAGTTTGTTTTGCAGGCGCTCATGGAACGCAGTCCATTGGCTGGGAATTCACCGAGAACGGTAAACAAGGCAGGGATACCCGGCAGGCATACGTATCGCGGTGTGCTGCGCCACGATCCACGGTCCTGACCTCCGGGATGCGCACCATATCCCCGCGACGCTCGATCGTCGCGTTTCAGACACCAGCAGCGAGCCGGGAACAAGACCCGGCCAACGCACGCCCGTTCAAACCGAACTCAGAGAGTCCATGGGTAGCGCGTACTCGCCCGAAGTCAGGATACGGCTTACGTTGAGCGCGTCGCGACCCCAACATGCCTCTTTCGCCAGGTCCAGAATGCGTTGTACCGCAAGACGCCGCTTTTTGCTGTCCAACAGTACCAGGACCTTGGGTCGACGGGGCATCAATCGATTCGGTTCCATCACCATGCCGACCTGCCCATCCGTCAGTTCGAGCTGACAACCCACCGGGAACAGACCGATCGCCTGGATGAAGTGCTCCACCAACTCCGCGTCCAGATCCCGGGCGCCCCATTCATAGATTTTGCCCAGCGCGTCCTCGCACGACATGCCATCGTGATAAACACGATCGCTGGTCAGCGCATCGTACACGTCGACTATTGCAACGATTTTGGTGAAAAGATTGAGCTGGTGGGCTTTGAGACCCCGGGGATATCCGCGGCCGTCCATGCGTTCGTGGTGAGTGTAAGCCACCTCCAGCGAGGTGTCGGGAATCGTACCGCTGGACATCAACAGGTTTTTTCCCTGTTCCGGGTGCGACTGCATGACCTTGAACTCGTCGCGGGTCAGCTTGCCGGGCTTGTTCAGAATATCGTTGGGAATCCGAAGCTTCCCAAGATCGTGCAACAGAGCGCCCAAACCCAGGTGGAACAGTTCGCCCTCGGACAGTCCCAGATGACGGCCAAAAGCCACCGACAGCGTGCACACGTTGACGCAATGAATTGCAACGTATTCATTGCGATCCTTGAGCTGGCTCATCCACACCATGGCGTCCGGATTGCGGATAATGCTTTGCACCATGTCCTGGGCGGATTCAAGGGTGCCCCGGGTATCAGGCATTTTGCCGGAACGTACACTGTGAAAGATGTCGAGTATCCGTTCCACCGCCTTCTTTCGGATCGAGCCGGCCTTCGGCAGTTCGTCCTCGATACTGGACTTTATGGGGTAGCGCAGGGCGACAGGACGGTCAGTGAGCTCCAGACGCCGTTTCGGAAACCGCTGGCGCCTGACCTCAAAGCTCTCGGTGGACACGCCATCCATGCGCACGATGCTGGGTCGATCGGGGGTGGCGTCGCCACTGAGGCTCTTATCGACGAAGACGAAATCGCATGTCTGACGGAGCTTGTTGAGTTGCGCGTCGCTTTCAACCCGAAACCCTTGAAACATGAACCCCGTTCCAAGCCATGGCCGGTCGAGTTCACACACATACATTCCGATTTCCAGGTGGTGGGCCTCCACCCTGATCTTGTGCATATGGACCTGCTCTAATACCCGGGGAAAGGAAGGACCTTCCCGCGCTTGTTATCGTTCTGATCTAGTCCGAAAAATCGCGAGCAAGACACGTACCAGAACCGACCCGGGAAATCGATTTCGGCATGTCAATTCGGGCAGCGGACTGGCGCTTTTCCTGCAACTTCCCTGCGAATTGCTAAGCTATGCCAAGGCGAGCCTGTCCCCGGAGCGCGTTTCCGCCACCGCATCCGGGCCCCAACGATTTGAACGCAACCCGTCGCCCGCGCGTCTGATGCGGGGCAGTACAGGTGTTTCGGATCATCGGAGATTGCAATGCCCGAAAACGACACAAGAAAACGGCACATTGTGCTGAACTCACACCCATCCGGCGGCCATACGCCCGATCGAATCGTGTGGGGCGCCGCCGACCCGAAGACGCGCGGTCCGGTCATCTGCTCGGTATCCGACGCCCGCCGACGCAATTCGATAGGCGCGCACTCCGGCTCCTACGCCCTGTACCGGGCTCTTGCAGTCGCGGCCGGCAGCCTGAGCGCGCTACACCGGCCCGACCTGACCGATACCGCACCGGCCATCGGCCTGGGACCGCATCCGCAGTGGAGTAAACCGGAGCGTATCGTTTCCCTGGACCCCTGGGGCCATCGGGTGGGCGAAGTGTTCGCCGACGCGATCGAGCAGGGCGCCGATGTACGGCCCACGATCGCCGTTACCCGAGCCCGATTGACCGTGCCCGAACTTGCCCAGGAAATCACCTCGGGGCGGTTGGTTCCGGACGGCGAAATCCTGCTGGCCAGCGGCGAAGTCAACGTCACCAAGGTGGCCATCGAACCGGTCTGGCATCTGCCGGGCATCGCTGCGCGTTGCGGCATCGAGGAGTCGGCGTTGCGACGACATCTGTTCGAACAAACCGGCGGAATGTTCTCGGAGCTGGTGACACGCCCCGACCTGCACGTGTTTCTGCCGCCGATCGGCGGGGTCACCCTGTACATCTTCGGCGATCTGGATGCGATCACCGATCCAAACCGGAAACTTGCCTGCCGCGTCCATGATGAGTGCAATGGGTCCGATGTGTTCGGATCAGACATCTGCACCTGCCGCCCGTACCTGATACACGGCATCGACATCTGTATCCGCACCGCGCAAACCGGCGGCGCCGGCCTGATCGTATACAACCGAAAAGAAGGCCGCGCCCTGGGCGAAGTCACAAAGTTCCTGGTGTATAACGCCCGCAAACGACAGGCAGGGGGGGATCGCGCCGAAGCCTATTTCGAGCGAACCGAATGCGTTGCGGGGGTGCAGGACGTGCGCTTCCAGGAACTGATGCCGGATCCGCTGCACTGGCTGGGAATCAGACGAATCGACCGTTTCGTGTCCATGAGCAACATGAAGTACGACGCTCTGACCCGGCAGGGCATTGAAATCGTTGAGCGCGTGGCAATCCCGGATGCCCTGGTGACAGCCGAAGCGCGGGTGGAACTCGAAGCCAAAAAAGCCGCCGGCTATTTCACCGAGGATGCGGTGCCCACCGAGGAAGATCTGGCTGGGATTCGAGGCCGAGGTCTGGAGGACTATTGAACACGGACGCGCCAGCCCCGGCCGCCGCAATCGCCCTGTTGCGGGATCCGGACACGATTCGTTTGCGGGCCCGGGCGATCCAGACTGCGGGCCATCAGGGAAAGCTCACCCACTTTCGGGTCCATCCGTTGCGCCTGCCGTCCGTGGTCGACTATGTCGTGGACACCCTTCGCGCCCGCTATCCGGACCTGAACGTGCCCTTTCACAGCCGCTGGCGCCATTTCAACGTTGGCGGTGTGGACCGGTGGGCCGCGCTGGCGGCC
>JAHEDQ010000093.1 GCA_024641125.1 Candidatus Competibacteraceae bacterium
GGTTTGAGGGGGATCGGCGCAAATGCACAGTCCAGCGCGGCCTGAGCCCGAACAGGACAAACCGTAACAACCAAAAGAAGGGCCGAATGCGCATCAAAACCCGGAACTGATACCGAAACAAAATCTACCGGTCCGCCTTCATGCAATTTGCAGGTTAGGGGTTTTTTACGGGATTATCCTGACTGCGGCCCGCTGGACAAAGCCTCTTTGAAGGCATCCAGGTGCTGGATCGGAGGCGAGCAGACCCGCCCCCGACAAATGTAGGCCGCAATGCCGCTGCGCGGGCGCTGAGTATACAGCAGCCCAGGCAGTGAATCGGCCCCGGCAGGGATGGCCAGGGTGAGACGGTGTGGTGCATAGGCCCGGGTTGCGACTCTACGCCATGGTTCGATGGACTCCGGGTCCCCTCTAATCACCACTGTTTGCTGAGGCGTCAGGCTGGCATCCAGAAAAGCCATTAGGCTGGCGTTGGCCAGCGGCGCGGCCTTGACCGTGGGCCAGCACCAGCGCATCAGCCGATCGGCTGCATCGAGATAGCGTGTTTCCCCAAGCAAATGGCCCAGACGCAGCAGCACCCGCCCGGCAACCCCGTTGCCGCAGGGCAAAGAATCGTCCAACATGGGCTTGGGTCGGCTGATCAGGGTTTCGTGGTCGTGCGACGTGTAGTAGAAGCCGCCGCATTCCGCATCCTCGAAATGCGTCAAAAGCGCGTCGGTCAGCGCCACCGCGAATTCCAGATCCTGCGCCCGCCACCGGCATTGGCTGAGGGTCAGAACCGCGTCCGCGAGGAATGCGTAGTCGTCCAGATAGGCGTTGAGTTTGGACTCGCCCGCCGCATAGACCGCCAGCAGGCGCCCATCCCGCCAAAGAGTCCGTTTCACGAAATCCAGAGCGCGGAAGGCGGAATCCGCCAGATCCGATTGGTCGAGGTGCAGGCTGGCCCGGGCCATGCCCCTGATCATCAGGGCGTTCCACGCGCCCAGAATTTTTTCGTCCCGATCGGGACGCACGCGCTCGGACCGAGCCTGCAGCAGCGCGATCTTTGCCGATGACAGCCGTTGCTCCAGGACGGCGGGATCCAACGCGAGCCGACCGGCCAGCATGGCGGCATCCAGGTGGCCATACAGATGCCATCGCCCCTCGAAGTTGGGCGCCTGATTCAGTCCGAAACGACCCGACGCGGCGGCATACTCGTCTGCATCCAGGTGTGCGGCGACCTGTTCTGGGGTCCAGACATAGTATTGGCCTTCCTCGCCCTCCGAGTCCGCGTCCAGAGAGGAAAAGTAACCGCCTTCTGGTGCCTGCATCTCGCGCTGGACCCAGCCCGCGGTACCCAGCGCCACCTGTCGGAATCGGGCATCATTGGTGATGGACCAAAGTTGTGCGTACAGCCCTAACAGGGGGCCGTTGTCGTACAGCATTTTTTCGAAATGGGGAATCATCCAGCGGGCATCCGTCGAGTAGCGGTAGAAACCGCCCCCGAGGTGATCATAGAGTCCGCCTCCGCTCATACGGAACAGGCTGAAACAGGCCATGTCCAGGGCCGCTTCGTCGTTGTCACCGGTCTGTCGGCTTCGCCACCAGGTTCGAAGCAGGTGGGCGAGATGGGTAGGGTGGGGAAATTTGGGGGCGGTGCCGAACCCGCCGTGTTCTGGGTCGTAGGACGCCTGGAGCTGATCCCGAGCGACCCGGAGGGGCCTGGGGACGGGTATCTCATCGGTGGATGCAGGGTCGAGCGCCGGCCGATTCAGCGCCGCCACCAGCGCTGTGTTCTGCTGGTCAATTTCGCTGTGGTGCCGCCGGTAAAGATCGACGATGCGACGCAGCAGGTCGCTGAAGCCCGGCAAGCCGTGCCGCGGCTGACTGGGGAAGTAGGTGCCGGCGAAGAAAGGGATCCGATCGTGGGTTAGAAACAGCGTCAGGGGCCAGCCTCCGCGCTTGCGCGCCAGGATCTGGTGCGCATCCTGGTAGATTCGATCGATATCCGGGCGCTCCTCGCGATCCACTTTGACGTTGACGAACAAATCGTTCATCAGCGCCGCGGTGTCCGGGTTCTCGAATGACTCGTGAGCCATCACATGACACCAGTGGCACGCGGCGTAGCCGATGGAAAGCAGTACCGGCTTGTCGTCCCGGCGTGCCCGCTCAAACGCTCCGTCACCCCACGGATACCAGTTCACGGGATTGTCGGCGTGCTGCAGCAGGTAGGGACTGGTTTGCCGCCCGAGACGGTTATGTTCCGATATGTCCTGAGGCATGATGACGATCAATTCCTACTCATTTAGTCAAATATGTCTCAGCAACTCAAAATTGGCAAAACGCTACCCCGCGCAGTGCCAACCGCTTTCTCATTTTGCTGATATGCACGGGACTGGACACTAGGTCATGGTCCGCATTCGCGGTAAAGTAGCGCGCCCCGTTTACGGCATATGAGCATCATGTCAGAAGACGAATCCGGCTTTGCACCGCTGAGGCTGAAGCGCAAAGAGGAGCGCCGGCTCAAGACCGGCCACCTGTGGGTGTTCAGTAACGAGGTGGATGTGGTGGAGACCCCGCTCAAGCACTTTGAGCCGGGTCAGCCCGTGCGCATCGAGGCCAGCAACGGCAAGTCGGTGGGAACCGGTTACGTCAATCCCCATTCCCTGATCGCGGCCCGCCTGGTCAGTCGCGATCACCGTCACCCGTTCAGTCCATCGTTGTTGGTGCACCGGATAAAGGTGGCCCTGTCCCTGCGCGAACGGCTTTACCCCGGTCCCTTCTACCGGCTCTTGTATGGTGAAGGCGATGGTTTGCCGGGATTGGTGATCGACCGCTACGGCGATGTTTTGATCGGACAGATAACGACTTGCGGTATGGAGCGGATGAAGGGGCATATCGAGGCCGCATTGGCTAAGGTGATCAAGCCGGCCGCTTTGCTCTGGCGCAACGACGTGCCGGTGCGGGCGCTCGAGGGTCTGGATGCCTATGTTGAACCGGTTCTGGGTCAGGTGCCCGAGGCGCTGGAAGTGCATGAACACGATGCACGTTTCCGGGTATCGTCCACCTCGGGACAGAAGACCGGATGGTTCTTTGACCAGTACGACAATCGGGCGCGTCTGCGGCGTCTGGTGGCCGACGCCCGTGTACTGGACCTGTTCAGCTATGTGGGTGCGTGGGGCATTCAGGCGGCCCGTTACGGGGCGCGTGAAGTGCTGTGCGTGGACAGTTCGGCCGCGGCGCTGGAACAGGCCGGCGCCAATGCCGTGCTCAACGGGGTCGAAGATCGGGTCCATACAGAGCGTGCAGATGTATTCGAGGTTTTGGAATCGTTGCGGGCCGAAGGCCGTCGTTTCGAAGTGGTGGTCGTCGATCCTCCGGCGTTCATGAAACGGCGTAAAGACGCCAAGCGCGGGCTGCAGGGGTATCACCGGCTGAACCAGCTCGCCATGCAGGTACTGGCCAGGGACGGTCTGCTGGTCAGCTGTTCCTGTTCTCAGATCTTGTCGCCTGGGCAATTGTCGGAACTGATACTAAAGGGTGCGCGTCACACCGACCGGATGGTCCAAATCATAGATCGAGGCCATCAGGCCGCGGACCATCCGGTCCATCCGGCCATCCCGGAGACGGATTATCTGAAGACCGTGACCGCCCGTCTCACCATGGCCTGATCCCGATGTTGGTTCACCCCGAAATCGACCCGGTAATCCTGCAGGTTGGCCCGCTTGCCGTGCGTTGGTACGGCCTGATGTACCTGATCGGGTTCGTCGGTGGCTGGTGGCTCGGGCGGTATCGGGCCCGTCAGGGCAACAGCGTGCTGACCGAAGAGGCGGTCAACGATTTGGTGTTCTACGTCGCCATGGGCGTGGTTCTGGGTGGACGCATCGGTTACACCCTGTTCTACAATCTGCCCGGGTTTCTATCCGACCCGTTTTCGCTGCTCCGCATCTGGGAGGGTGGAATGTCGTTTCATGGCGGGTTGCTCGGGGTTCTGGTGGCCATGGGTCTGTTCGCACGCCGGCAGGGCCTGACGTTTTTCCAGGTCACCGACTTTATTGCGCCTTTGGTGCCTATTGGGCTCGGGGCTGGCCGGATCGGCAATTTTATCAACGGCGAGTTGTGGGGCCGGACTACAGACTTGCCCTGGGGCATGGTGTTTCGCGGCTATGGCGCCGGCGAGGTGCCGCGTCATCCGAGCCAGTTGTACGAAGCATTTCTGGAAGGTCTGGTGTTGTTCGCGGTGCTGTGGATCTACTCTGCAAAACCGCGCCCCACCATGGCGGTTTCCGGGTTGTTTCTGTTGCTTTACGGCGTGTTTCGCTTCGCCGTGGAGTTCGTCCGGGAGCCTGATTTGCACTTGGGTTTCCTTGCGTTGGACTGGCTCACCATGGGACAACTGCTGTCAACGCCAATGATTCTTTTCGGAATGCTTTTCCTGTGGATGGCCTACCGTCGGGACCGGGAGGGCTGATATGCGGCCATATCTGGAATTGATGCGTCAGGTGCTGGAGCATGGCGTGCGCAAAACCGATCGCACCGGTGTCGGCACGCTCAGTGTGTTCGGCCACCAGATGCGGTTTGACCTGACCGGCAACAGGTTTCCCCTTGTGACCACCAAAAAGGTGCATCTGCGCTCCATCATCCACGAACTGCTTTGGTTTCTGCGGGGTGACACCAATCTGGCCTATCTACATGAGAACGGCGTCACCATCTGGGACGAATGGGCCGACGCCGATGGGGAACTGGGCCCCATCTATGGCCATCAGTGGCGATCCTGGCCCATGCCCGACGGAGGCCATGTGGATCAGATCCGGGTTTTGCTGGATCAGATTCGGTCTACACCGGACTCGCGCCGTCTGATCGTCAGCGCCTGGAACGTGGCCGACCTGGACCGAATGGCGTTGCCCCCATGCCACGCCTTTTTTCAGTTCTATGTGGCCGAGGGGCGTCTGTCATGCCAGCTCTATCAGCGCAGCGCGGATATTTTCCTTGGCGTCCCGTTCAACATTGCGTCCTATGCCCTGTTGACCCTCATGATTGCCCGGGCCACCGGCCTCGAAGCCGGTGAATTCATCCATACCCTGGGTGATGCCCACCTGTACCTGAATCATCTCGATCAGGTCTCGGAGCAACTGACCCGTGCGCCTCGACCGGGGCCCAGAATGCAACTGAATCCCGAGGTGACAGACTTGTTCGCTTTTCGCTACCCCGATTTTCAACTCAGTGGCTACGATCCTTACCCACCCATTTCGGCGCCTGTAGCGGTCTAGGCGGCGGAATGCGCATATCGCTGGTGGTGGCGGTTTCCGAGAACGGCGTCATTGGCCGCGACGCCGGTTTGCCCTGGCACCTACCTGCCGATTTACAGCATTTCAAGCGCGTCACGCTGGGTCATCCCATTCTAATGGGGCGACGTACTCATGAATCCATTGGGCGGCCTCTGCCGGGCAGAGCAAACCTCATTCTGAGCCGCGATCCCGATTACTTTTCCCTGGGATGTACGGTTGTGCCGAGTTGGGCGCGGGCGCTGGAAGCGGCCGGCGATTCAGCCGAATTGATGGTAATCGGCGGCGAAGCGATCTATCGCCTGGCCTTAGCTCGGGCCGACCGGATTCATCTCACTCGCGTCAACACCCGGGTGGCGGGAGACGCGCATTTCCCCGATCTGAACCCTGCAGACTGGCGGGAGACAGCGTCCCGTGCGTATCCCGCTGATGACGCCAATGCGTTCGATCTTACCTTCATTGTGTTGGATCGCGTGCGGTCGTCAAAGCGGTAGCAACTCTGGAGTCTCGCTCCGGTTGAGAGGCTAAGCAGCGCCAAGGGGCCCCAGGCGTTACGGCGATCCGATCGAGGGATTCTTGAGTTTCCTTGGATGGCGCCGAGAAGCGACTGGCATTGAAAACCTTCGACTACGCCCCCCCGGGAGGTCTCGCGGAACACTGCGCGACCTCACTAATTACCCGGTGGCTGCTGAATCGTTTGCGGTTCTTCCGGCATCACGCCCAACGGATTCAGGCCAGCGCTGGGATCCGGCATCAACCACTCGTAGGGCTGTGGCGTGAGATAGCGGTTGAGTAGTGCCAGGTCCTCCCCGGACAGGTTGCCGGCGGCCTGCTTCAGTTCCAGCCGGCTGAGTACGTGCCGATTGCGCGCGGTTTCATAGTCACGCTGGGCGAGCAGCAGGTCCCGCTCCGCGTCCAGCACGTCGACAATCGTTCGGGTGCCCACATCGAAGCCGGCCTGGGTGGCTTCGGCCGCACTGCGGGACGAAATCACCGTCTGGTTCACTGCGTTTACAAAGCTGATGGTCGCATCGAGGTTTCGGAATGCGTCCCGGGTCTGTCGTTCAGCCGAACGGATAGAATTCTCCATCGTTTCCAGCGCCCGCTCACGCAAATCCGCCGCCTGCCGGGTTCTTGACGCAATACCGCCACCGGCAAATAGGTTGAGGCTCAGTTCAAGCCCGATAACACCGCCGTCAAGATCCCGGGCAAGCGGTGCATTGCTGTTGTCGTTGATATAGCTGGCGACTGCATCCACGCTCGGATAGTTCGCCGCCCGCTGCACCTCGATTTCCTCGCCCGCCGCGTCCACGTTCGCTCGCGCCGCCAGAACCGTCGGGTTGTTCCGTCGAGCTTCCTCGACCCAGACTTCCACATCGTGGGGCTCGGCGGTGACCAACGGCAGATCCTGACTGAGAAAAAACACGCTGGGAATCGCCTGCCCGGTCAGTTGTCGCAGCGCCTCTTGTGCATCGGCCCGCTCGTTCACCGCAATGATTTCGTTGGCAATCGCCCGGTCGTACCGCGCCTGCGCCTCATACACGTCGGTAATGGTCACCAGACCCACCTCGAACCGACGCTGTGCCTGCTCTAACTGGCGGCTAATGGCCTTCTTGTCGGCGATCGCAAACGCCACTTCAACCTCGGCATCCAGCAGGGCGAAATACGCCTCCGCGGTGCGTATGATCAATTCCTGCTCCACCGAGTCGTAGCGGTACTCCGCCTCGGCCACCTCGAATTTTGACCGGGCCAGACGTTTCATCCGATCAAGCCGGAAGATTGGCTGCCGCGCACTGATGGTGAGGTTGTTGGTGTTGTATCCGTCGGAATTCTCGAAGTTCAAGTAGTTTGTATCGCCGAACAGATCGACCCGCGGCAGCAGCTCCGCCGTGGCCTGGGGTTCGAGCTCGAGTTGCGCTCGCCGTTCCGCATCCGCGCCTTTAAGGACAGGGTCGCTGGAAACGGCCATTTGATAAACCGTGAGCAGATCTTCCGCCATGACGAGCTGCAGGGGCAGCAAGCCTGCCAGCAGCGCTGTCATAAGCTTAGACGCAGTACGCATTTTCGATCCTCGATGATTCTGGGGTCTAGGAGTCTGTCGGATTTAACGCTGTTCGGCTGCAAATCCACGGATGGCGATCAACTTACCTCATCGCGCTCGTTAAATAGTCCTGCTATTCGCCTCGCCCGATAAACTGATTTGATTCGCCCCCGATGAATTTTCGCTTCGAACGGTTCAATCCGACAGACTCCTAGAACGCTTGACCCAAACCCGCTCAGGCTTGTTTCACGACGTTGTCGATCATGGAACGGCACTCTAGTATGTCGCCATCGATGGGTCTACCTGAGTGGCCCAGGCATCGACGCCGCCAGCCAGATTGATGACCTTGCTGTAGCCGCTGTGTTCCAGATAACGTCCGACCTGCTGGCTCCGGACCCCGTGGTGACAGATTACGACGATTTCCCGTTCCCTGGATTCCAGCACGCCCTGGCCCAATGAACTTGGAATGGCGTTCATGGGCAGGCTATGGCTGCCGTCGATGAGCGCGATTTCCTGCTCCCAGGGTTCGCGGACGTCCAGCAGCAGCGGCAGCCATCCCGCCGCCAGCCTGCGATGGAGATCCCTGGCGCTGAGTTGTTCCATCAGAGCACGAACGATGCGGCTTGATCGCAGTGCAGAAGCCGGGGCAGGTCGGTTTCGAACAAGCACTCCCGAGCCCACTGTGATCCGGATACCCGGGTAACCAGCCAGGCCTCCATGAGTGGGCTGTCGCCGGTTACGCAGAACAGTCGGCCGTCAGGGGTCAGTTGTCGCAGGTAACTTTCCGGAATCGAAGGCATGGAGCCGGTCAGGGCAATGACATCAAAAGCGCCATCCATATCCCAGCCTGAGCTGCCGTCTCCGGAACGCACGCGCACATCACCGTAGCCCTGGCTCCGCAGGTTTTCCACCGCCGCAAACTTGAGCGGGTCGATCAGTTCGATGCTGGTGACGCTGGCGCCCAGTTCCGCCAGGCAGGCCGTCACAAAGCCGCTTCCGGTGCCGATCTCCAGGATTCGATCGGAGGGCCCGATACTCAGCGCCTGCAGCATGCGCCCTTCCACTGCCGGCACCATCATTTGCTGTCCATGGCCCAATGGGATTCGGGCATCGCAGAAGGCCAGTGTGCGATATTGCTTCGGAACAAACGCCTCTCTTGGCACCTTGCTCAGAACATCGAGCACCCGTGGGTCCAGCACCTCCCACGGTCGAATCTGCTGCTCGATCATGTTGAAGCGTGCCTGCTCGAAGTTCATCTCACTCATCGACGCCGTTACTCCGATATGGTGGTGGTCGCGGGGCGCGGGAACGTCGCGCCTGAACTGGTCTTCATCCCGGCTGCCATGACCCGCCGAGCGTGGCATTATGCTAACACAGCCCGCTGTGGCAACCGCGGGCGATGCCGAGGCTCTGAGTTCTATGCAACCCGATCGGGATCGCTGCACCTTCAAGCGCCTGGATGTCGCCTACGGGCTGATCAAGGGAAGCGCCTTCCGTGCGTTCAAGCGGGCGCTTCCAGCATTGGTCGAAGGGGTCGATTTCCAGTGTCTTGACGCCACTTTGAACGCCCGGCAGATCGAGGAACTCAAGCAACGGGGTTGGGTCTATTCCAGGCCGCGGAATGTAGTCGTGCTGTCAAGCGCCGGCAGGGCGGCGGTGGAACATGAACTGAAATACCAGCTGCCGGACTCGAGCCCGGCCAGGAGCGTTCGTATGAATGTCACCGACACCTTGCAATCCAAATTGATCCAGGGTTTGTCGCCGCTGCACCTGGAGGTGGTAAATGAAAGCCATGCGCACAATGTACCCGATGGCTCTGAGTCGCACTTCAAGGTACTGGTGGTGGCCGAGGCGTTTGACGGTCAATCCCTGCTGAGCCGCCATCGGGTGGTCAATGCGCTGCTCGCCCGGGAGCTGGCCGGCCCGGTCCATGCCCTTTCCATCCACGCCCACACACCGGAAGAGTGGTTCGAGCGCGGTGGAAGAGTACCCGAGTCGCCACCCTGTCTTGGCGGCAATCAAGAAAGGCGCTAGCCAGCTGGCAGAACTGCGCGGATCTGATTTGCGGCCTACTGACTGCCCATCTGCACCGCCAGAACATCGCACGGTGCATGGTGGAGAACGCCGCTGGTGGTACTGGGTAGCAACAGGGACAACCCGTGGCGTTCACGGGCGCCAACCACGATCAGGTCCACCGAGTGCTCCCGCGCCAACTCTGGTATATCTACCCGGGCAGAGCCCACCTGTACCCAGCATGCTGCATCGACCAGCCCCAGTTTACGGGACAGTTGCTCCAGACCTTGCCGCGCTTCCTGCTCCAGCGTCTCGGTAACGTCTGGAACCTCGATCGGCACGCCCTCGGCCACGTAGTCCACCGGCAACTGCTCTACGATATGTGCCAGACTCAGGCGTGCATTGTGTCGAGCGGCCATATCCGCGGCCCGTTCGGCAACCGCGTCGTTGTCTTCCGACAGATCGGTGGCCAGTAGTATGTGACGGTAGGATTCCATCGTCGCGCCTCATAGACTTTCAGGGGTCTTAAGCCCCATTACACCGCCGTCCTTGGTACGGTGCAAATCTGTTGTTACGAACGGGAGTGGCAGTGATGAACGAGAACCGCTTTTCGGGCGTTCGCGCCTGTGTATTCGACGCCTACGGCACGCTGTTCGATGTGCACTCCGCGGTTGCCCGGCACCAGGCCCGACTTGGCGGATTGGCGGACAGTGTCTCGGCGCTGTGGCGAACCAAACAGCTTGAGTACACTTGGCTGCGCACCATGATGGGGCGTTATGTGGATTTTTGGCAGGTCACCGGGGACGCGCTGGATTTCGCGCTGGAAACCCACCGTTATGAAGACCCGGATCTGCGGCGGGATCTGATGGAAGCCTATCTGGCTCTGGATTGCTATCCCGAAGTGCCGGAGGTACTGCAGGCGCTGCGTGAGAAGGGCCTCAAGCTCGCCATCCTGTCCAATGGGTCGTCCGACATGCTCAAGGCCGCAGTTGAAAGCGCCGGCCTGTCGGAGTTGCTGGATGCCAGCCTGTCGGTGGATGTTCTGCATTGCTACAAACCCATGCCGGCGGTCTATCAAATGGCGTGCGATCACCTGTCTGTAACCGCCGACGAAATCAGTTTCCAGTCCTCCAATGCCTGGGATGCCGCTGGCGCTGCGACCTTCGGCATGCGAGTGGCGTGGATCAACCGGTTCAAGCAACGCCCCGAACGTCTGCCCGGCCGTCCCGCGGCAGAATTGGAATCGCTCTCCGAGTTGCCGGCACTGATGGATGATTGACGGTGTTCAAGCGGCGGGCCCGGATTCTGTTCATCGGCGGTGACGCAGCGCTGACGGCAACTGACTTGGCCAATGACTTGGGGCGATACTGGCTGGAGGCGCGTGCTCAGCCCATCCATGGTCTTCACGCAGCCGCGCCTGTGTCGGAGGCCGCGCAGGCAGACCGCCAGTGGGCCGACACCGTGATCCTGTTGGGTGAGGGGGTCGCAGACTCGGAGCTGCGGCTGCCCCAGCGCACCCAGTGTCGATGCTGGCCCTTGTCGGATTGGAAAGGGTGTCAGTCGGTGCGGAATGCTGAGCTCAGGCGGAGAGTATCCGGCTTGATCGGTGGCCTTCGCCTGTTGGAGGGGTCATCGGGCGCGCCGCCGGTTTAGAGCCACGTCAATCCATGGCACGCTGCCAGCTTCCGGAGCGTCCACCCTGTTTCTCAACAAGACAGACTTGATCGATAACCATGCCCCTGTCGACCGCCTTGCACATATCGTAGATGGTCAGCAGGGCGACTTGAACGGCACACAGTGCCTCCATTTCCACCCCTGTTTTTGAATGCACCTCGGTGGTGGCGCGACACCACACCGCGGATTCGGCACGGTGCACGGTCAGATCAACTTCCACCCGGGTCAGATTAAGCGAATGGCATAGGGGAACCAGGTCGGAGGTGCGCTTCGCACCCATGATGCCGGCGATTCTGGCGATGCCCAACACGTCGCCTTTCTTGTGATTGCCGTTCTCAATCAGCTCGAGGGTCTCGGGTCGCATACCGATCCGCCCTCGCGCCACGGCGATTCTGTGGGTTGTCGCCTTGTTGCCCACATCCACCATGTGTGCTTCGCCGGATTTGTTGAAGTGAGTCAGGTTGTTCACGGTCTTCTCGCAGTGCGATGAAAGGAAGGGGGACGGGAATCGCCCACCAATGCTGCGGTGCAAATTGCATCGCTCCGTTGAACGTAGGATATTACGCACTCTCGCGGGGCATACCAACGCAAATGCGCTTCAAAATGGCGCGCCGTGCGAACAAGACGATAGGAGGGCTCGCCCAAGAATAGAACGCCCGTGAGATCTAGAAGAAAATACGGCGTTCGGGTGAGTTTGATGGAGGAGAGGGCCGCTGCAAACGGCTGGCACGCAGCTACTAGAGCCCCGTTCGGATGATTGATCTGTTTATCATCATCGCCGGCGTGTGGCCGTAACTGTCCTGGGGCGGTTCGGTCACACTCAAAACAAGAGGGCGGCGGTTCGACCCGCCGCCCTCGTTCGTTCCGGGCGTCATACCCCGCGATCAGTCCTTGCTTGCGTTGTAGCGCACCACACTGCCATCGATTTCCGCAACGGCGTCCTCGTAGGTGCCCCAGCCGTCGAGTTTCACCCACTTGCCTGAGTCAAGGTCCTTGTAGTGCTCGAAGAAGTGGGCGATCCGCCTGAGCAACATGTCCGGCAGATCGTCCGTGGTCTTCACGTCTTTATAATCCGCACACATTTTCACGATCGGCACCGCGACCAGTTTGGAATCGCCCCCCGCCTCATCGCTCATCTTCAGCAAACCCAGCGGGCGGGAGCGCACGACGCAACCGCTGACCAGGGGAAAAGGGGTGACCACCAGTACATCCAAGGGGTCGCCGTCCTCGCACAGGGTGTCCGGAATGTACCCGTAGTTGCAGGGGTAGTGCATGGCAGTGTTCATGATCCGGTCAACGAACAGAGCCCCGGTGTCCTTGTCCACTTCATACTTGACCGGGTCGGCGTTCGCCGGAATCTCGATTATTACGTTCAGGTCGTTGGGGATATCACGCCCCGCATTGACTCTATCCAGGATCATTGAATCCGCCTCGTCTGCATTTTTTGGTATGGGTGGAAGCGCGTGTCGCCTGAAAGGGGTAACCCCAACCGTCGGCGGCCGCGCGTCTGAGTGCTTGCCCATTCCGGCGCAGCTTGGCCGTGGGCAGAATGACGCATAGCACAAAAAACCGGCGACACTATACCCCCATACGGTCAGGATTGCGACGTGGACCCGCGGCGTCGTCAAGAAGCCTCTGATCTATTCGTGAACGTGCATCCTGGGACTGAAATACACGGCTTCATCGTTGCAGATCTTGGCAATGGAATCATTATTTCCCGCGATCTGCGCCTTGCATCTGTACATGCCACCCGCCAATATAATTCGCTCAGTCTGAGTCAGACCTTCCTAAACACGCGCGCATCTAGACAAGTTCGCAATTGTCCAACCCGGGATTTCCGGCGCTCACACTCCGGTCCGGGCGATTTCGTACTCCGGCATGGCTCTGGATTGACACTCGCAAACCGCTGCGACAGGCTTGCTGCACTCCGCAATTGGGGCGGCATCCGCCCGCGCCTGGATTGGATACGGAGGCCGATGGGGTGATGGCTGTCTGGCGGCCCGGGCGTTTACCACAAAGTGAGGCTGAAAACATGCGCATAGTTCTACTGGGGGCGCCGGGTTCGGGAAAGGGAACCCAGGGGGAGAAGATCGTCGACAGTTTTGGTGTGGCTCATATTTCCACCGGCGACGTGCTGCGAGCGGAGGTGGCGGCCGGTTCCCCCCTTGGCATCCAGGCGAAACAGATCATGGACGCGGGCGGTTTGGTGCCCGATGAAATAATCCTCGGCATCGCCCGGGAACGGATTGGACAACTGGATCCAGCCAAGGGCTTTATGCTCGATGGCTTTCCCCGCACCTTGCCCCAGGCCGTAGCCCTGGATGCGATGCTGGACGAGGTGGACCAGCCGCTGGACTGCATTGTGCTGTTCGATGTCGACGATAAAGAGATCATGACGCGCTTGCTGGCCCGAAAGCGGGCAGACGACAATGAGGACACCATCCGTACCCGGTTGCAGGTTTACTCGGACCAAACCGCGCCACTGATCTCCTACTATCGGGATCAGGGGAAGCTGCGGGTGGTAAAGGGGGTCGGTGATGTGGACGAGATTTTCGAAACCATCCGTGGGGTGCTGGAAGACGCGATCTGATCGGATCGAATCTCCGGCGCCATGATGTCCCCGGCCGGGGCTGCCGATCCGGATTCTTTTCATGACGTAGGACTGGATACGGCGTGGTCGAACGGTTGAGTTCCCAGGCCCAGAACCCTGGTCGCTACCGACTGCAATCTGCTATGCGAGTACGCCTATGGATCCCGAGTCCAGGAGTCAGCATACGTTCCATCGTTTCGACTCCGAAATCGACGATCTCCGCAACCAGGTGCTGGGCATGGGGGGGCTGGTCGAGCAGCAGATTGCCGATGCCTTGTGCGCCATATTCGATGGCGACGCGACCTTGGGTCAGAAGGTCGATCAGAAGGATCCCCGGGTCAATGCGCTTGAGGTCAAGATCGATCAGGAGTGCGCCCGGATGCTGGTTCGCCGGCAGCCGGCCGCTGGCGATCTAAGATTCGTGGTGGCGGTGATCAAGACCATCACGGATCTTGAGCGAATTGGCGACGAGGCGGGCAAGATTGGCCGTTTGGCGATGGAACTGGCCTCCATGGAACGGCCCCGCAACGAGTACGCGGAAATTCACAATCTGGGTGCCCGCGTCCGCAGTATGCTGAACGGCGCTCTGGACGCTTTTGCCCGCACTGATGCGGAGGCGGCCTGGGAAGTGGCTCGGCAGGATCATCTGGTGGATCGGGACTACGAGGGCGTCCTGCGTCAACTCATCATCTTCATGATGGAGGACCCGCGGACGATTCGGCGAGTGATGGGGGTCATCTGGACAGTCCGCGCTCTGGAACGGATAGGCGATCATTCAAAAAACATCTGCGAGTACATCATCTATATGGTCAAGGGGCAGGATGTTCGCCACATAAGCATCGACGAAATGGAAGGTGTGGCCAAGGGCAGGCCCTGAACGTCGTTTGCTCGCCGGTCCGTTGCCTCTATCTGCCCGAGGTCCCACGCTACACCCGTTCTGGAACGGCATCTGCATCCCAGCAGCCGCCCATTGGGGCTCATTGGTCCACCGGAAAAGGAAAACAATGAAGACGATGCGGATCCTCACTGTGGCGTTGTTGTTTAGCATCCTTGCGGCTTGCGCGGCGGATGATCCAAACCGCAGGGCCAAGACCGGCGCGGCCATCGGCGCCGTGACCGGCGCCGTGGTCGGTCACCAGTTCAACAGCAGCTCTGGACGTTACGTCGGTGCCATCGTCGGTGCCCTGGGTGGCGGCGCGGTGGGCCATTACATGGATCGGCAACAACAGGACATGGAAGCGGCTCTGGCCGAACAGCAGGCCGCCCATGCCCTGGAGGTGCAACGGCTCGAGGACGAAAGCCTCAAGATCAGCGTGCCGGGGGAGGTGTCTTTCGGTTTCGACAGTGCGGCGCTGACCCCGGCTTTTGTGCCAACCCTCGACAGCATGGCGGACGTTCTGCGTCAGTATGAGAAGACCGTGGTGCACGTGGTGGGACACACCGACAGCGTCGGTTCGGCTGCCTATAATCAGCAGCTGTCGGAACGCCGGGCCGAAAGTGTCGCCGCCGCCTTCCGTCAGCGTGGTGTGGCGTCAGAGCGTTTGCGCATCGAAGGCCGGGGTCAGAATGAGCCCCGCGCCAGCAACGATACCGAGGCGGGGCGTCAGCTGAACCGACGGGTAGATATCGTGATCCGCCCCATTGTCGAAGGTCAAGAGGAACTTGCTGTGCAGCCGCCTCCGCCCGAGGGACAGGGGATCTAGGGAAGTCCTTGTTTTTTGGTGCGGCCGAAAAAAGCAATCAGAGTAGCGCCCACACCAGCAGCAGGTAACGAGCCGCTTTGCCGATCGCAATGTACAACACCGTGGGCACCCAATGGGTGCGTAACCACCCTGCCGCCAGGCAGAGCGGATCTCCCACAATTGGCAGCCAGGCCAGCAGAAGCGCCGGTGCACCCCATTGCTGAAGCCGCTCCAGGGCCCTTTGCTGAGATGGTTTGAGCCCCGCGGGCGTACCCAGACGGCGCCGCAGAATGCGTCCGATCACCCAGGACGTCAGGCTGCCCAGGGTGTTGCCCGCGGTGGCGGCCGCCACCCACACGCCAGTCATCGCGGGCTGGTCCAGCACCAAGGCTGCAAGCATGGCCTCGGAGCCACCGGGTAACAGGGTCGCGGCCAGGAAGCTGGTGATGAACAAAGCGCTGAGTGAGGTCAAAAACCCATCCTCGATCAGAGCAGCACCGGGTTCGCCGAATGCCGCTGCCGTGCAAGGGAGCGTAACGACGCGGTAATCGATAGCCAAGGCCGTGCGCCGGTTTTAGGTCCACGACCCACCATCCGTGGCGTTTTCCCCCGTCTCTCCATGGCTTGCCTGGGCGCCCGGCTTCGGGCACATTCAGGCCGGTTTACGAAGACGGCAATGTTCCCGCACTGCAGGACGACATTCAGCCGCGGCGCGGTGCCGACGCTACAGGGCGTGAGCTACACCTGCACTTAACCAGGCTACCGTCGGCCCAATGCCTAAGCGGTGGCATACATTGCACCACTCAACCGCAACCGCTGTCAGGCCTGGAGCAGGAGATGCACCCATGACATTGGTCACCGTTGCCGCGACCCAGATGGCCTGTGACTGGGATCGGGAAGCCAATCTGCGGCGGGCCGCATCCCTGGTTCGTAAGGCGGCCGGTCTGGGTGCTCAGATCATTCTGTTGCAGGAACTGTTCGAGACGCCCTATTTTTGCACCGACGAGCTGCCACGGCATTTTGATCTGGCCCACGAAGTCGCCGGCAACCCCCTGCTCGCGCGGTTCTCGGGCCTGGCGGCGGAACTCGGTGTGGTGCTGCCCATCAGCTTCTTTGAGCGGGCCGGTAATGCCTTTTTCAATTCGCTTGCTGTGCTGGATGCCGATGGGCGCAACCTGGGGGTGTACCGCAAATCGCACATTCCCGATGGCCCCGGATACGAGGAGAAGTACTATTTCTCGCCGGGCGATACCGGGTTTCGCGTGTGGGATACCCGGTATGCGCGGATCGGTGTTGGCATTTGCTGGGATCAGTGGTTTCCCGAGGCCGCCCGCGCCATGGCCCTGATGGGCGCGGAAATATTGTTTTATCCCACCGCCATCGGCTCGGAACCGCCAGACCCGAACTATGATTCCCGTGACCATTGGCAACGGGTGATGCAAGGCCATGCGGGCGCTAACCTGATGCCCCTGGTGGCTTCCAATCGCATCGGCGCTGAACAAGGTGAGGGCTGCGGTATCCGCTTCTACGGGTCTTCTTTTATCGCCGGCCCCACCGGTGACAAACAGGCCGAGGCCGGTCGGGACGAGGAGGCGGTCATCACCGCCCGGTTTGATCTGGAAGTCGTGCGCGGCCAGCGCCAGAGCTGGGGGGTTTTTAGGGATCGCCGGCCGGACTTGTACGGTCCGCTGATGAGCTTGGACGGGGGGCGTTCCTGATCTGTGCTCCCTGCCGCGGATGCCCTGGATTTCATGCCGCAGTGA
>JAHEDQ010000094.1 GCA_024641125.1 Candidatus Competibacteraceae bacterium
GAACATGGGCGGAGGGCGCAAGAGCAGCCGCAAGGTTACCGTGGCCGAGGCGCTCAAGCTGGTTCAGGAGGAAGAAGCGGCGCGCATGGTCAACGATGAGGAGGTCAAGCTCAGCGCGGTCCAGTCGGTGGAACAGAACGGCATCGTTTTTCTCGACGAATTGGACAAGGTGGCAAAACGGGGCGAACAGGGTGGCCCCGATGTGTCGCGTGAGGGGGTGCAGCGCGATCTCCTGCCCCTGGTGGAAGGTTCCACGGTCACAACAAAGTACGGCATGGTCAAGACCGACCACATTCTGTTCATCGCTTCGGGTGCGTTCCACTTATCCAAGCCCTCGGATCTGATTCCCGAGTTGCAGGGCCGTCTGCCCATACGGGTGGAACTCGATGCCCTGGGCGTCGAGGACTTTGTGCGCATACTGACCGAACCCGACGCTTCGCTCACCGAGCAGTATGTGGCCCTGATGGCCACCGAATCGGTCACCCTTGAGTTCACCGCCGACGGTGTGCGCCGCATGGCCGAGATCGCCCATGCCGCCAACGAGCGCACCGAGAATATCGGCGCCCGGCGTCTGCACACGGTTTTGGAGCGCTTGCTGGAGGACATCTCCTTCGAAGCCGCCGACCGCTCGGGGCAGTCCGTGACCGTGGACGCCGCTTACGTGGATCGGCAAGTCGGCGATGTTGTTCAGGACGAAGACCTCACCCGCTATATTCTGTAGGTAAGGTCTGATCAATTGAGCTTCCTTAGAGTTGCCGACAGGAGCGACCATGAGCGACAACGCACCCCGTGTCACCGAACTCAAGCTTCATCAGGTCTCGCGCGTTCTGGAAGTGGCATTCGAGGATGGCACGCGCCAGGATATGACCTGCGAGTACTTGCGGGTGTTCTCGCCGTCGGCCGAGGTGCGGGGCCACGGTCCGGGCCAGGAAGTGCTTCAGGTGGGTAAGGAAAACGTCAACATCAGCGCTATTGAGCCGGTGGACAACTACGGCGTCAAGCTGGTGTTCGACGACGGACACGATACCGGTATCTACTCCTGGACCGTGCTCTATGAGCTGGCATCCGGCTATGAAAGCCATTGGGCGGACTATCTTGCCCGGCTCGAGGCGGCGGGATACCAGCGTCAGGAACCGCCGCGCGACTGAACCGACGAGGGCGATTGTGAGCGAAAAGCCAACGACCCATTTCGGCTACAAGCAGATCGCAGCCGAGGAAAAGTCCGGGCTGGTGGGGGAGGTTTTTGATTCCGTAGCCGAGCGCTACGACGTCATGAACGATTTGATGTCGCTGGGCATCCACAGACTGTGGAAACGGTTTGCCATCGGCTCCGGACGGGTCCGCCCCGGCGAGACGGTGCTGGATCTGGCCGGCGGCACCGGCGACTTGACCCGGCGCCTGGCGCCGCTGGTGGGACCGGCCGGTCATGTCGTTCTGGCTGACATCAATGAATCCATGGTGCGGGTCGGAAGGGATCGGCTGATCGACCAGGGCCTGGTCGGCAACATCGACTACACCCTGGCCGATGCCGAGGCGTTGCCGTTCCCCGACAACAGTTTCGACTGCATTTACATGGCCTTCGGGCTCCGTAACGTGACCGACAAGGCACGTGCTCTGGCCTCCATGTATCGGGTGCTCAAACCCGGTGGGCGGCTGCTGATACTGGAATTCTCGAAACCGGTTTCCAGAGGGCTGCGCCCGGTCTACGACCTGTATTCGTTCTCGATACTCCCGACCCTGGGCAAAGTGGTGGCGGACGATGCCGACAGCTACCGCTATCTGGCCGAGTCCATCCGTATGCACCCGGATCAGGACGTGTTGTTGGGCATGATCGAGGCGGCCGGCTTTGAACGGTGCAGCTATCATAATATGACCGGCGGTGTGGTGGCGCTGCACAAGGGCTACAAGCTGTGATGCCCCAGGGGCAGGTGCCGCTGTACGCTGGGTTCTGGCGGCGGGTAGCGGCTTTCCTGATCGATTCTTTCGTGTTCGGTTTGGTCTGGATGGTGGGACTGCAGTTGCTGCTGGGTCCCCAGGCGCTGATGCTCTACGAGGCGAGCGACCTGCCGTTGCAGAATCGCCTGCTTGCCCTGGAGAATCTGCTTTTGTTCCTGGCGACCGTCGGCTTCTGGGTACTGGCCGGGGCGACTCCGGGCAAGTTCCTGACCGGTTGCGAGATCCGCTGTGTTGCCACTGGGCGCCGGCCCGGCCCGCTGCGCGCGGCGTTGCGCTACGTGGCCTATCTGCTGTCGATTCTGCCCTTGGGACTTGGATTTTTCTGGATTGTCTGGGATCGCCGCAAACAGGGTTGGCACGACAAGATCGCCGGTACCGTGGTGGTGGTGGACGACGTGTCTGCGATGACGCTGGAGCAATTGTGCGCCTACCTGGGTGTGGATCGGAGCCTGGCGCCGTGACGCCCGCCACGCTGTTCGCGGCAACCCTGGAAACAGCCCTGAATCGCTATCTCGCGCTGGATCCGGATGCCGCGGCCGCCGTCCTCGACGGCCGGGTCATTCGCATTGACTGCACCGCGCCGGTTTTCTCCCTTTGGATTTTCGGTGCCGCCGACCGCCTCCAGGTGCTGGACAGCTATGACGGTGAGGCCGATGTCGCCTTGATCGGCTCGATAACCGAACTGGCCGCCGTCGGCCGGGGACAGGTGCAGGGCTCCGGTGTCGAAATCCGTGGCGACATCGGCGTGGGCCAACAGTTTCAATCACTGCTGCGTTCGGTGCAGGTCGATTGGGAAGAGGGTCTGTCCCGGCTGGTGGGCGATGTGGGTGCGCATCAGATCGGCAATTTTGTGCGTGGCCTGGGAGCCTGGGGGGCGCAGGCCGCGGACTCGTTACAGCGTCAGGTTGCGGAGTACCTGCAGCAGGAGTCGGAACACCTGCCCAGCCAGGACGAGGTAAACGATTTTCTTGATCAGGTCGACCGCTTGCGGTCCGACGTGGATCGGATCGAGGCCCGTTTGCGGCGGCTGGCTGACCGGCAGGGCCCGGCATGACGCGAATGCTGCGCCCCGGCGAAGTTCTGCGCCTGCTTCACATCAATCTGATCCTGCTTCGCTACGGCCTGGACGACATTGTTCTGGCCACCCATCTGTTTCGCCCGGTACGTTTCGTACGACATCTGCTGCCCTGGAACTGGTTCCGCGACATACAGGGCTCCCGGGCCGAGCGGGTGCGGATGGCGCTGGAAGAACTGGGCCCTATCTTCGTCAAGTTTGGCCAGATGCTGTCCACCCGCCGGGACCTGTTGCCCGATGACCTGGCCGATGAACTTTCAAAGCTGCAGGATCGGGTGCCGCCATTTCCCGGTGCCGAAGCCCAAGCCATCGTCGAACGGGAGCTGGGGCATCCGGTTTCCGAGCTGTTTGCCACTTTCGAAGTGGAGCCGATAGCGTCGGCCTCCATCGCGCAGGTGCATGCGGCGACCCTGGCCGACGGCCATCAAGTGATCGTCAAGGTGCTCAGGCCCGACGTGCAAAAGGTCATTGCCCGGGACCTGCGCCTGCTCTACATCATCGCCGATCTGGCGCAACGTTACTGGCGCGAGGGTCGCCGCCTACGCCCGCTGGAGGTGGTGTCTGAGTATGAGAAAACCACTTTGGACGAGTTGGACCTGGTCCGGGAGGCGGGTAATGCCTCGCAGCTGCGGCGCAACTTCCTGGATTCGCCCATGCTTTACGTGCCGGAGATTCATTGGCCGTTGACCCGGCGCCGGGTGATGGTCATGGAGCGGATACATGGCGTGCCCATAGGCGACATGGCCGAACTGCGGCGCAGGGGCGTGAATCTGCAGCGTTTGTCCGAACGGGGTGTAAAGATCTTTTTTACCCAGGTTTTCCGGGACAGTTTTTTCCACGCCGACATGCACCCCGGAAACATCTTTGTCGATGTCAGCGATCCGGAGGATCCCCGTTACATCGCGGTGGACTTCGGCATCATCGGCACTCTGGGACCGGAGGATCAACACTATCTTGCTCAGAATCTGCTGGCCTTTTTCCGGCGCGACTACCGCAGAGTCGCGGAGCTGCATATCGAATCCGGCTGGGTTCCGGCCGGCACCCGGGTGGACCAGTTTGAATCCGCCATCCGGGCGGTGTCCGAGCCCATATTCGACCGGCCCCTGAAGGACATCTCCTTCGGTTTGTTCCTGCTGCGTCTGTTTCAGACCGCGCGCAGATTCCATATGGAAGTGCAGCCGCAGCTGGTGCTGCTGCAGAAAACCCTGCTGGCGGTGGAAGGGCTGGGCCGGCAGCTGGATCCGGAGCTGGATCTCTGGACCACGGCGAAGCCGTTCCTGGAGGAGTGGATGGGCGAGCGGGTGGGCCCGGAGGCCTTCGCCCGCAGCATGCGCCAGAACCTGCCCAGATGGGTGGAGCAGCTGCCCGAGATTCCGGGTCTGGTCCACGCCTTTGCAAGCAACGCCCAGACCGCACTAGCGCGCCTGGAGGCCCAGCGTCTGGAGTTGGAGAAAGTTCGGCTGGAAATGCGTCGCTCAAATCAACGCAGCTTTTTCGCGGTGGTGGCGGCTGCCCTGATCGTCAGCGCCGCGTTGATTCACGCCCTGGACGGGTTTCATCCCCGGATGCTCTGGGATGCGCCGCTGATGACCTGGTTGCTGGGCGCCATGGGCGTGGTCATGCTGCTGGCCGCCTGGCCTCGGGATTGAGGCCGGCCTCAGGATGCGGATCTCGACTCTGGCCTCGGACGCCTTGCACCGCCGGGACTGCTGGATATTCGACATGGATGGCACCCTTACTCTCGCGGTGCACGATTTTCCGGCGATCGCGCGGGCCCTCGGCCTGCCGGATGACGAGCCTATATTGGAATCCCTGGCGGCCTTGCCGCCCCAGCGCCGGCTGCCTCTGTACCGGCGCCTGGACGATATCGAACTGGAACTGGCCGAACAGGCCCGCGTGGCCGCGGGTGCGGAGGATCTGCTGCGCGATCTGGTCGGGCGCGGGCACCGACTCGGCATTCTGACCCGGAACGCCCGTTCGGTGGCCCTCAGAACCCTGGCGGTATGCGGCCTGGCTGAGTACTTCCCGCCGGAACGCGTGCTCGGCCGGGAACAGGCTGAACCAAAGCCTGCACCGGATGGCATTCATCGCCTTCTGAACCTGTGCTCGGCGGCGCCCGGGAGCAGCGTGATGGTGGGAGATTTTCTGTTCGACCTTCAGGCCGGACGAGCCGCCGGTGTGGCCACGGTCTATGTGGACGGCAGCGGTCGTTTCCCCTGGCGAGCGCACGCCGATGTCTCGGTGACCAGCCTGGCGCATTTGTGCCCGGGCAATGCTCCGATCTGATTCCCGGAAGGCCGTGTACAATGCCGCTCCTAAGCCCAAGCACGAGCAACGGTGGTTCCATGAGCTATCCCGAGGACTTTCCCTACCCTTCCCAGCGGATGCCCGTTTACGCCGGCAACGTGGTCGCCACCTCGCAACCCCTGGCCACCCAGGCGGGTCTCGACATGCTGCGCCGGGGCGGCACGGCCGCCGACGCCGCTTTGGCCATGGCCATCACTCTGACGGTGGTGGAACCGACCAGCAACGGGCTGGGCAGCGATGCTTTTGCCCTGATCTGGGCCGACGGTCATGTGCACGGCCTCAATGGATCGGGGCGGGCCCCCGCCGGCTGGAGCATGGACTACTTCGCACAGCGTGGCGGTATGCCCGACCGGGGTTGGGACACGGTTACCGTGCCGGGTGCGGTGCAGGCCTGGATAGAACTCTCGCGTCGCTTCGGCAGGCTGCCTTTTGAGCAACTCTGCGAAGCCGCCATACGTTACGCCCGGGAGGGCTTTCTGGTCTCGCCTATTACCGCGGCGTCCTGGGCGAAACAGGCCCTCGATCTCAAGCAACAGCCCGGATTCGCCGATGCCTTCATGCCCAACGGGCGCGCCCCGGCAGCCGGTGAACTGTTTCGCTGTGAGGCCCAGGCGCGGACGCTGGAACTGATCGCCGCCACCGGGGGAGAGGCGTTTTACCGTGGCGAGCTGGCGGAGAAATTGGCAGCTCACTCCGAAGCCTGCGGCGGCGCAATGCGACTTGCCGACCTGGACGGCCACCGGTCCGATTGGGTGGAACCGATCGCTCAGGACTATGGGGAGGTGCGGCTGCATGAGATCCCACCCAACGGACAGGGCATCGTCGCGCTCATCGCCCTTGGTGTGCTCGAGCACCTGGATCTTGCCCGATATCCGGTGGACTCGGTGGACAGTGTCCATTTGCAAATCGAAGCGGTGAAGATCGGTTTTACCGAAGCCATGCGCCACGTCGCGGACCCCGCAGGCATGGAGGTCAGCATCAACGATATGTTGGATACGGATCTGCTGGCGGCGCGGGCAGCCGAGATTTCCATGGACTCAGCTCGCCGGTATCAGACCCGTCTGGCGCCCCAGGGGGGCACGGTGTATCTCAGCGCAGCCGATCAAAGCGGCATGATGGTGTCCATGATCCAATCAAATTTCTGGGGCTACGGTTCCGGCGTCGTGGTTCCCGGAACCGGTATCAGTCTGCAGAATCGGGGCAAGGGTTTCACCCTGCAGGAGGGGCATCCAAACCGCGTGGTGGGCGGACGACGCCCGTTCCATACTATCATCCCGGCCATTGCCACCCGGGGCGATCGGCCGGAAATGAGTTTTGGCGTGATGGGACAGCATATGCAGCCCCAGGGGCATGTGCAGATGATGACGCGGGTGTTTGACTACGGACAGAACCCCCAGACGGCCTCGGATGCGCCGCGTTGGCAGGTGTTGGACGATTTGTTCCAGATCGGGCTGGAATCCGGTTTCGATCCGGAGGTCATCGACGGGTTGCAGCGCCGCGGGCATCTTATCATCGTCGACCCGGTGGACACCGGATTTGGTGGCGCCCAGCTGATCCGGCGTTTGGATCACGGCTATGTAGGCGCCTCCGACCACCGCAAGGACGGGCAGGCAGCCGGTTACTGAGGCTACGGCTGGGCCGGGATCAAGCCCTGGTCGATCAGGTACTCGCGCACCGAAAGTACCCGTCCGGAGTAGGCCATGGGGTCGCTCTCCAACAGCGCACACAGGGCACGGGCTGGCCAATCCGGAGGCCGCGCGAACGTGTCCGAATCCCGGCCCCGGTACATTTGGCGTACCGTCCCGGTGTCGCTGATCGAGGGTGATAGACCGATGCAGGCGATGTTGCGATCGCGGAACTCCGTGGCCAGACCCAGTGTTAGGCGGTCGAGTCCGGCCTTTGACACCCCATAGGGCTGGTTGAGGAAACCGGCGCGCACAGCGGCGCCGGAGGTTATGTTGACGATCACGCCGCCACCCCCGGCCAGCATCCGCGGAACCGCCTGGTGGCAGCAGTGATAGGCGCCCAGCAGATTGGTATCCAGTACCCTTCGCCATAGCTCCGGGTCGGTGTTCTCGAAGGCGACCTTGCCCACCATCAGTCCGGCATTGTTGACCAGTGTGTCGATACGGCCGAATGCGGCCTCGGCCTGATGGAACAGGTCCGCCACCGCCGCCGCATCGCGCACATCGACCACGCTGCAGTGCACTCTCCCGCCGCTGTTCCGGATTGCCTCGGCGGTCTCCAGCAGCGTTCCGGCGCCTTGCGTGGGTCGGTCCAGGCTGCGGGCAGCCGCCACCACGGCCGCGCCGCGCTTTGCCAGAGCGATACACATCTCGCGCCCGAGCCCTCGGCTCGCCCCGGTAACAATCACCGTATTGCCTCTCAGGGTCTGGCCGTTGACTGGTGTGCTCATGGCCCTATTGTCCCGTCATGGCGGGAGCGCGGCAATTCGCCGCGCTGTCCGCGCACACAAGACCCATGCTTGACCCGCTTGGGTGAATCCTGAAACCTGCGAGGGCGAGGCTGAATACGAGCGACCGTGGCGGGAGAGCCCAATATGAACCATGACCTGAGCGACGAGGCCATGAGCTATCTGACCGGGTCGTCGTTGTTCGGGTCCCTGGCCGATGACGCCATAACCCGGGTGTTGCCCTATCTCACCTCGATCGACATCGAAACCGGCAAAACGCTGTTTCGGGAGGGCGATCGTGGGGACTATGCGGCGATCGTGGTGTACGGGGCGCTGGATGTCTGGAAACGGGTGGCCGAGGGCCGCAACACGCGCATTGGTCAGCTGGCCTTGGGCGATGTGGTCGGGGAAATGTCGGTGGTGGACGGTCAACCCCGGTCGGCGACCATCCGGGCGGCGGTTGACAGCACACTGCTGGTGCTGCGCCGGGAGAATCTGGAGCGGATGCAGCATTGCGATCCCGATATCGCATTGGCACTCTGGGCTGAGATGGCCCGGTTTCTCAGTTTGAAGCTGCGCCGGATGTCAGGTGATTCCCCGGATATTCGCAGCGATCGGACGGAGGCGCCGTGAGATAACGAACGGCCCTAAAAAGAGGGCGGCCACCCGGCCGCCCAATCAGGGAATCCAGCGTCGACTGATACTATCCCGCGTCGGACTCGGTTTCGTCATCCGGGATGGTGATGCCGACGAAGCGGGGCTGCCCGTTGCGCACGAACAGAGTCGCGACCGCCTTATCACGGGGCGAGGCGTCCACCAGCTCAGCCAACTGTTCAGGGCTTTCCACATTCTTACCGTTGAAGGACAACAGGATGTCATTGGCCTGCAGACCGGCGCGGGCGGCGGGACCGTCCGGAGCCGTTTCCCGAATCTGCACGCCCCGTTCCTCACCGATCTCCGCTTTTTGCTCGGAACTCAATGCCGCGACACTGGCGCCCAGCTTCGCTTTCGGCACCGCTGGTTCGGCGGCAGCAACGGTTTCATCCTCCAGGCTACCCACTGTGACCGTGATATTCATTTGCTCGCCATTGCGCAGGATCGTTACCGGCACCTCTACGCCGGTGCGGATCCGTCCCACCATGGGTGGCAGGGCGGCCGATCGATTCACGGGCTTGCCGTTGAACTCGAGGATCACGTCACCGGTTTCGAGCCCGGATCGGGCCGCCGGGCTGTCCGCTTGCACATCGGCGATCAGGGCGCCCTTGGGGCGTTCCAGGGAGAAGGATTCGGCCAGATTCTGATCCATGTCCTGGATCGAGACCCCCAGCCATCCGCGGCTCACGTGTCCGTCGTTCTTTAACTGGTCGGCAATTTCCACCGCCAGATTGATCGGGATCGAGAACGAAAGCCCCATGTAGCCGCCGGTGCGGCTGTAGATCTGTGAATTGATACCCACCACGCGACCTTCCGTGTCGAACAGGGGGCCACCCGAATTACCCGGGTTCACCGCCACATCGGTCTGGATGAAGGGCACATAGTTGTCATCCGGCAGGCTGCGGGAAAGGGCGCTTACGATGCCCTGGGTGGCGGTGTAGTCCAGACCAAACGGTGCGCCGATGGCCAACACCCACTGCCCGACCCGGAGTTGATCGGAATCACCCAGTTCAACCGGTACCAGACCATTGGCGTCGATTTTGAGCAGGGCGATGTCGGTGCGACGGTCTGTACCCACCACCTGGGCGGTGACGGTGCGGCGGTCATGCAGTTTGACCTCGATTTCCCGGGCGCCCTCCACCACGTGGGCGTTGGTCAGTACGTAACCGTCCTCGGACAACACAAAACCCGAGCCGATGGCACTGCCCTCACGGGGTTGCGGTGCCGGCTGTTGCGGGATCATCTCGAAAAAGCGTCGCAGGGCTTCCGGCATCTCCGAGCCCGGCGGCATGCCCGGCGCCATCTGCGGGGTTGCGGCCGCCTCGCGGCGGGTGACCGAGATGCTCAGCACCGAGGCGCTCTGCTCATTTACCAGGGATTCAAAGTCGGGCAACGACTCGGCCCAAACCGGGGTGGAGCTGATCAGGGACAGGGCCATCAGCAGTGACAGCCCCAGTCTGGCGGGTCCGGTATGCACCGGTGTTGCATTTGCGGCATTCATCGTCTGACCTCCTTCACGGGTCTTTATGTCATGGAGCGATGTTGCTCGCCCCGGTCTTAACGGAGTCTTGCCGGGGGCTTACGAAACGGTCATGTTCAGTCCATGGGGCCGGTCGTATCCTTGGCCCCACTCAAATCCGGGGCAGGTAGAAGGCTATGAAGATCCTGGTGATCGAAGACGACCGCGACGCCGCGGCGTTTCTCAGCAAGGGCTTGAGCGAAAGTGGCCATTCGGTGGATCTGGCCTATGACGGTGAGGACGGCCTGCACCTGGCGAGCACCGGCAGCTACGATGTGCTGATCGTGGACAGGATGCTGCCGTGTCGTGACGGCCTGTCGGTCATCCGTGCCTTACGCGGCACCGAGGATCGAACACCGGCCCTGGTGCTGAGCGCACTGGGCGAGGTGGACGATCGGGTAACCGGCCTCGCGGCCGGGGGCGACGATTATCTGGTCAAGCCCTACGCGTTTGCCGAACTGTTGGCCCGGCTCGACGCGCTGGTGCGGCGCAGTCAGGATGCCCCGGTGGAGAATCAGGTGCGGGTCGGCGATCTCGAGCTCGACCGGCTGACCCGTCGCGTGACCCGGGGTGGGCAACGCATCCATCTGCAGCCCCGGGAGTTTCGTCTGCTGGAGTATTTGATGCGCCACACCGGCCAGGTGGTGACCCGTACCATGCTGCTGGAAAACGTGTGGGACTATCACTTCGACCCCCAGACCAACGTCATCGATGTTCAGATCAGCCGCCTGCGCAGCAAGATCGACAAGGATTTCGATAGACCTCTGCTGCACACGGTGCGGGGCGCCGGTTATCGTCTGGCCGAGCTCGACTGAGGTTGCGGGTGCTCGAAGGACTTTTTCGGACCACGGTTTTTCGCCTGTCACTGCTGTATGCGGTGGTGTTCAGTCTGGTGGCGGCATCGGCTTTGGGGGTCCTGCACTGGGCCACCAAGTCCGAGCTGCGGGACCAGAACGACGCCCGCCTCAGGCTGGAAACCGAAGTGCTGCTGGAGCGCTATCCGGATCAACGCATACCGGCGTTACTGGAGACGGTGCGTCAGCAAAACGAGCAGGACGGCCGCAACCGGGTTTTTTTCTATCGGGTACTGGGCCCGCTGGAACGACGGCTGATTTCCGGGGCCCTGGCCGACATCCCGGCCGGCCCGGGCCCGGGCCCGGCCCGGACCTATGCCGACATGCGGCTGGGGGACGCCTTAGGTCTGGAGCCCGGCACCTTGCCCTACGATGTGCCGGTGCGGGTGCTGGTGACCGATTTACGCGGTGGGTACCGTCTGGTGGTGGGCCGCGACGTGGCCGATCAGCGGGTGGTACTGGATCACACTTTCCAGGTGGCGCTGGTGGCCACCGGCGTGACTTTTCTGCTGGCCCTGCTGGGGGGCGGGCTGATGGGGATGGATGTGCTCCGACGGATTCAGGGCGTGCGCCGGGCGGCTGACGACATCATGGCCGGCGACTTGTCCAGGCGGCTGGCGGTGGGCACGCGAGACGACGAATTCGACCAGCTGTCGGTGCGCTTGAATGCGATGCTGGAGCGGATCGAGCAGCTCATGACCGGTTTGCGCGAAGTGACCGACAACGTCGCCCACGACCTGCGCAGCCCGCTCACACGCATGCGCAACCGCCTGGAGGTGACGCTGCTGGAGGCGCGGGACCAGAGCGAGTACCGGCAGGTGATGAGTGACACGGTGGAAGATGCCGATCAACTCATCCGCACGTTCAATGCCTTGCTCGCCATTGCCCGGGCCGAAGCCGGTGTGGGCCTGGAGGACAGCGGTGAGGTGGATTTGGCGGCCCTGACCGAGGAGGTGGCCGAACTCTACGAGGGGGTGGCCGAGGACAAGTCCATCTCCCTGGACACCCGAATCGAGCCGGGTTTGCGGGTGCGCGGCAACCGCCAGTTACTGGCCCAGGCGTTGACCAATCTGCTGGACAATGCGTTCAAATACAGCCCGACGGGCGGCCGGGTCGAGCTGCGTGCGGCAGCAGACCCCCAGGGGCCAGTGCTGAGCGTGTCCGATACCGGCCCCGGTATACCGGAGGCGGAGCGCGAGCGGGTACAGCAACGCTTCGTCCGCCTGGAGAGCTCACGCAGCACCCCCGGCAGCGGGCTCGGGCTGAGCCTGGTCAAGGCGGTGGCGCGTCTGCACCAGGCGACTCTCACGCTTACCGACGCTGGCCCCGGTCTGAGAGCCGCACTGCGGTTTCCGCCGCCCCAATTATCGCGAATGCGTTAGATTTGCGCTCGCGACCCGATCGTTTCACGGATTATGGGCGGCATGGTTTGTACCCTCAGGCGGCGCTTGGCTCCCCAGTTGTCATGGGTGGGGCAGCGGAATCTTGACGAAGCGTCCGCCAATAAATAGTAGGTAATAGTGAGACCCCTCGATCTCCAAAGCGGAAATCTGGGTTACGCGCTTGATGGTCGATGGGGTCGGTATCTCTGCGACAGCGCCCTCGCGTTCCAGTTCGAGCCGATTTCCCTTGCTGTCCAGAACAACGGGCTCACCTTTCGCATCGAAGGTAATGTAAAACGGAGCCGGGCCCGTGGGTGTTTCGTAGATTGCGGTTTGCGCGCAGGCGGTGGTCGCAAGCGCGAGCAAGGGCAGCAGTAGGAATTTGCTTCGATATTTGATGCGCATTCTTTTTCCTCCGAGTTTCGGGTAGCGGACGTAGTTGTCGTGCTGGCCCGTTAAGGTTTTAAAGAGCCAGGCTCAGACGCAGGTAAATGGTTCGTTCGCGGGCCAGGTTGGGGTGGTTCAAGTCGGGCTCCTGGTATCCAAAATCCTGGTCGAACAAGTTCCGGGCGCCCAGGGTGACCCGCCCGTAATGCTTGGGAAGGCGATAGCCAAACTCGAGATCGGCGGTCCAGAAACGATCTGACTCGTAGCGGCGTTGGCTATCGATCCCGGTCGTGTCGATCAATTTGGCTTCCTGATCGATCCAGCGCGCTACGAACCGAGCCGAATACCCGCGTGGCGAAAAATAAGACACCGAGAGCGGTACCTCGGTGGTTTTGAGTGACCGTGTGCTCCATGGAACGTCAGGGCGGGGCAGCTGCTCGTCGTAGGTCAGGTCCCCGTACAACAGCTCGGCTCGCACAGCGACCTGGTCGGTGGGGGTCCAGTAGCCGTAGAGCGCGCCGCTGCGTTCCTTCCAGTCCGTGCGCTGGTTGCTCCCGTCCGTGTCAGTATAAGGTACGGTAAGGTTCCGGCCCCGCAGCTCCGCGCCCAGGAACACACTGGTGCCAAGGCGTGCGTCCATCGCGATGCCGTACAGCGTTGCATCGGTGCCGTTGGCATCGTCGAACATCTGGGTGAAACCCACGACCTGGGTGGGTTCCACGGTCTGCTCCGCCAGCAAGGCGCGTTTCAGGCTTCGGGCGGCAATAGCTCGAAGCTGCAGTCTGTCGGTTGGTTGCCAGATGAACCCCAGCTTCGGACTCAACTGATCTCGGTCCAACTCCGGACCTTTGTAATCGTCGTAGGCCAGTCCCAGGGTGTAACTGAGTCGTTCGTGCGGAACTGCGGACCAATAGGCGTAGGCGTTCTTGTGCCGGGTATGGTTCTTGTCCCTGCTGTAGTCGGTAAAGTCTATGTTTCCGATGCCGGGTATATCAAAACTGCCTGCCGTTATCGTTTCGAGGACTGAGTCCGAATCGTAATACCCGGCGCCGGAGGTGAGTGCCCCAGCCGAACCCCTGTAGATAAGCTGCAACTCGCCCGTCCAGCCGTTGTTGTCGTTATTGGCTCTGATGCCAGTCGTGACTACACGATCCGTTTGACGCTCGGTGCCGTCGAACCCGGCCACGGTCGCGATCAGATCCATGTTGGGCCGCAGGCTCTGGCGCAGGCCCAGGCGCCACCGATCGTTGTTGATCCGCGTCCGAAAATCGGGCGCGATATCTTCCATGCCGAAGCCGAGGCTCAGATCGCCAAAGTCTCTCTCGTCATGGCGGTACTCGGAAAACAAGACCGTTGACGGCGCTGGCTGCCACTGAACGGTTGCGCCGTAGATGTCCCGCTTCTGGTCGTTGTTGTCGGCATAGCCGTCAAACTCGTAGTGGTACTGGCCGAGCCCGACCACAATCGGACCGTACTGATAGCCGAGGCCTAGATCATCGCTGAACAGGTTCTTTGATCCGCCAACGGCGTTGATGTGTGCGAATGGCCCGTCGGTCGAGAACATTTGCGACCATTCTGTCTCCGAGGGCGCCAGCAACTCGGCCGCGGAGGTCACGACCAGATCCGCCTCGGTTTGTTGTATCGGAAGCAGATTGTTGGTCAGGGGCGCGTTGAGTTGCCACTGCAACAGTTCGCTGACCCGGGCGGACTGCTCACGCGGGCGATTTGCGCTGGCCTGCAGCCGGTGGATCGCCGGTGATCCCGGTTCCGTGATCAATGATCGTGCGGTCAGGCCTGGAATGAGTCTTTCGAACCCCAATTCGCGGAATACCTGACCTTGGTCCCCGGTTCGCGCCCCACGATCCCCGTCCAGCAGCAGGCTCGAGCGGGTGACGGCCCGGTTGTCGTTCAGGGCAATGGATTGTTCGAGGTTTCGAAGGGCGCCAATGGGGTCGTTGTCCGCCAGGCCCCGGAACGCGTCGTAAAACCAGGGTGTCGGGTCAGAGGGGTCAAGATCCTTTGCCATCGCGAACTCAGTGGCGGCGGCCCCATCCCGGCGTTCCTGGAAGTATGCCTTTCCAAGGTAGCTTCGGATCAGCCCACTACCGGGATCCAGACTGGCGGCAATCTCGATTTGCTCGCGCCCCGGCTCCAGCCGCCCTTGTCGGATCAGGGCAAGGCCCAGTCCCAATCGCGGCGCGGGGTCCGCCGAGTTCAGCTCAATGGCCTGTATGAAATCCGCTTCCGCCTGCTTCGCCGCCAGGGCGGACAGCTCTGCGAAACCAAGCACGGTCTGGATTCGGGCTAGTGCGGGGTTCAGTTCGACCGCACGTTGCGCAGCCGCAAGCGCTGCCTGTCGCTCACCCAAAGAGAGACGCAGTTCCGCCATCCGCGCATAAGCCAGGGCGTTGTTCGGGCTGACGTCCAACGCGGCTTCCAAAGCCAACGCTGCGGCGGGCAGATCAAAGCGCGCTTGCTCGGCGTAGGATAACGCCACCCACGGCGTCGGTGAATCGGGTGCCAGTTCGGTGGCGGTTTGCGCCAGGTCCAGGGCCGCATCGATCTGCCCCTGAGCAAGGGCGATGATCGCCCGCAGCGCCGTTGCGACACCGTCATCTCCCCCCATGACGCGAACTCTGTCCAAATCCGATTCGGCCTCGGTCACGCGACCGACGGACAGGAGCAGGCTGGCGCGCAGCGTCAGGGTCGCGGGCTGGACGCCGGGAACGACAATGGCACTGAGTTGCTCTATGGCCTGATCTGTCCGACCGGCACGATAGGCGACCAATGCGCCTTCCACCAAGGGCGGTGTCTGGCTCAGCGTAAATAGCTCGTAATCAACAATGGGTGGGTAGTACAAGGCCCAGGTTATGGTGTCCCGCGGTGTTTTGAGCACCAATGGGCGTGGTGCGCTGCTGCCCCCCGCGATGGCGGATTCTCCAGCGCTGAGCTTGATCGTGCCGCCTGAGTTTTCCAGTGCCACCCGGCCCTCGAAAACCGTGACCTGAGTTTCATTGTCCGTGGTGTGTACGGTGAATTCTGTGCCTTCGATGCCGGCGTTTACAAAGGGCGTACGGACTTGCAGGGTCCGACTGACCCGGCTGAGGAAATGGACCGCGCCCCGCAGCAGGTCGATGATCCCGTCGACCCCATCGGGAGGCGGCAGGAAAGTCAGGGTGGTGCCGCTGTCCAATCGGATCACGGTTTCATTGGCCATCCAGACCCCGGCTCGGCTGAACTCGCCGACACGTACTGCATCGCCAGTACAGATGCTTTGTTCCAGTGCCGCGGGCATCCATACAGCCTGGCCTTGGTGTCGGACTTCGACTCCGCCCTGGGCCGAAACCAACCGTCCCAGCGGCGTTTCACAACCAGGCTCGGCATTCGCCAGGTTCGCGGTGAGAACCAGCAGCGAAAGCCCTACGGACCAAGCGGTGCGTTTTCTCAGGGGGCCCTCCAAAGCGACAACCAAACTCTCCATGTGCAGCCGCTCCACCTCGCGGCCGGTTTACGGAAAGTATAGATCGGGTTGAAAGGATTGCTACTTCGCCCTACTTGGACGTCAGCGATACGGTGCCATCCCACGCGCCCGGGGGGGGCATGGTCTGGTAGGTGCGTGCCAGGTCCAGATAGAAGCTGGATGGTCCGTCGTCGGCTTTGCAGGCGAGCACGGATTGGAAGGCATGCTCAGCCTCTTGCCACCTACCCTGGCGAAAAGCGGTTAATCCGGTCTCGAACGTTGAAGCTGGGCCAGTGGGTTGCGGATCGTCCCGCGAATGTGCCCCCACGACTTCAAACACCTCCACTGGACCTTTTCGGCCCACGACCCGAAACGCGCCCATTGGCCGCAGCATAAGATCATCGATACCTTCCACCACCTGTGCCGAGGCGAGCAGCCAGGTTCCGAGCTGCTTGTTCAGGCTCTCCAGGCGGGAGGCGGTGTTGAGCATGTCACCCACGGCCGCGTATTCGTAGTGCTGGCCGGCTCCCACGTCTCCCAGCACCAGCTCCCCGCAGTGGATACCGATCCGCGTCGGCAGTTCCTTGGCGGGTTCGCTCCGATTGAAGCGATCGACATCTCCAAGAATGTCCAGAGCCGCGAGACAGGCTTGCCGTCGAGATTCCAACTCAGGCTGAGCGCTCACCCAAAGGGCGACCATTGAATCGCCGAACACATCGGAAACAAATCCGGCGCGTCTTTCCACGGGCCGAAACAGGACCTTGAAATACCGATTGAGCAGCGCTCGCATTTCGTTCGGTGGCAGCCGCTCGGCGAGACTGGAGAATTTCTGGGCGTCGGTTATCAGGCAAACGCCATTTGCGGTACGTGGGGCTGGGCCAACCGCGTCCGGGTGGTCGGCCAGGTCATGCACGACTTTGGGCGGCAAGTATCTCGAGAACGTTTTCTGCAGGGTCGTGCGATCATGCTGCGAGCGCGCGTAGCTTAGATACAGCGTCAGTCCAATGGCGAGGG
>JAHEDQ010000287.1 GCA_024641125.1 Candidatus Competibacteraceae bacterium
CGTCGTTGAAGTTTGGGATCCCGAACAACATGCGGCTATCGGCGAACAGATGGTAAGCGGGATCCTGCGGAACAGGCCCCACTATCGCGGCCGTCGCAATTACGACGATCGACAGCCCCAGCAAAAGTGCTATTCGTTGTCGAAACGATAATCCGACGACTGCCTTCCACATCCTGACTCATCCCAACTTGAGTGGCTGCACCGTTACGACGCCCGGAACGACAATGATTCGGGCTTTCGGGTTCGCCCGCCCGTTTCGCTTGTCGACATCGTTCGGTGATCGGGGGAATAATCGTTGGCAGGGACGGCCATGGCAAGCTCGATGAAGGCTTGCAGACGTGTGAGTGGCTGATTGGTTAGCTTACCGATGCGCGACTTCAGGCATGAGAGAGCCTGTCAAGGCGGGGGGAGATTAACGCTGGTTCGGACCTGCAACTGCAGTGGGATCGCTGCGAGTATGGTCAGGGGTGTTAAATACATTCCGGAGCCGGGAAGGAGGTGTGATGCTGCCTCGATCAGGCCCCGGAATGGACTCTTGCGAGCCGGGCTAATTAGGGATTTGGACCGATGGGAAAGTCGTCCGGCAGACTATTGATGATTCCGCTTACGCCACCACCGCAGTCTGGGTGCTCAAAGTTCCCAGGCGTGACTGGGGTGGCAAGGTTCAGGTTATCGTCTCCCGTCGCACTGACTCCGCCAGGCACGTAGTCCAGAAGCAGACCGTCTCTCACCTTCCAGGCCACCACATGATCGGTGCAGGAGGTGTCACCGCTGACACCGAGGCCGCCCACCAACTCGTCGTCCTCATTGTACAGCGCCAAGCCACCGCCAAAGACATTCACGCCGCCGATTCGATTTCTCACCATGGGATCATTGGGCGCACCGAATTTGTTGGCATTGCCCCAGTACGCCGTTGTGGTGTCGACCGGATTGCTGAACTGAAGCCCGAACAGGCTGCCCTGCTCCAGAACCGTTCCGTAGAGATTGCCCGATGACAAGGCGATGCCGGCGCCAGGGCTGACGTCACCTTCCAGGCTGTACGAATTGGCGGTGTTCGCTTTCTGGGCTGATATCACCCGACTGCCGGGCCACTGATCACCTAGCGCGCCCGATCGGGTCACCGCGCAGACGGTGCCGTCCCGGTTGACCACGGTCGCCCACATGTTGTTGCCGAGTCCAGCGTTGCCCGCTGCGTTGACCACGGCACTCAGCTGCGCGGTCAAACTGGCGTGGCTTGGAAGCCCCGCACAGGCGTTTCCACCTCTTGCCATCGCCACTCCGGGCAGCCCAGTCACCATGCCCAGCAGGCACAGCCCCCCAGCAATGTTTCGTACACTAGCTGTTCGAATTTGCATGACATCTCCTCGTTTTGTTTTATAAGCACCAGCTCGGGCCGCCATGTCCCTAGAGACCATTGCGGGCGACACTTGCAGTTCTTCAGCCCGAGACTCTGGGAAACCGGTGTAGTTCAGAATCTTGCTTTTACTTCACGCAGTGTCCCGTAAATGAGTGGTCATTCAGAGCGACTAATAACGCGTCAGTGCAAGCCAACAAGCACCCACCCGCGTTATTGAGCACGCTTGCAAACAACGTGGATCAGCCGTGCGCTCAATGCTCTGCAGTATTGATTGGCACCTACTAATGGGACACGACACCAGTTCCTCAACGCACAACTATAGACGTGTTTGTTCGTTTTTGCTCAACCACTGAGGCAACGCGGAACTGAGGCGTGGGTTGTGGTAACGGGGTGCGCCCCGCGTGAACAAAACGGCGGGGCTGTGGAGCATGACTACCGAATTGTTGGGCTACGGTTCCTCGCGACGCGTGAAAGCGGCACACTGAACGGATCAGACTCGGCGAGAACGATTGGGAAGACCTCCGCGCGGCCGCGCGAGCTGCGCGCCCGATTCCGGCCCTGACTGTTCAGTCACTACATCGGTCCAGGTCCTGCAGATCAGGAATGCAAATATGGCAAAACCCGGCAACACCGGAATCGATCGCGTAATACGCGCCACGGGATACTCGGTCCAAGGTTTGCGCCTTGCCTGGCGCCATGAGGCCGCATTTCGTCAGGAACTGGCCCTGATGCTGGTGTTGATGCCCGGTGCGTTCTGGCTCGGCCGGACTCCGATGGAAGTCACCATTCTGATTTTCAGCTGTATGTTTGTCCTCATCATGGAATTGTTGAACTCCGCCATCGAGGCGGTGGTGGACAGGCACGGTCCCGAGCACCATGAGCTGTCCGGGCGGGCCAAGGATCTGTCGGCCGCGGCGGTCTTTCTCAGCCTGGTGTTGCTGGCGATGGTCTGGGGCGGCGTGGCCTATCAACGCTTTTTCGGTTGACTAGAGCACCTTCGTTACTGCCTGCTCCAAACTCGCAACCGAACGTTCGATGTTGTGCAGCTTGTCCAGTCCGAACAATCCCAGGCGGAAGCTCATGAAATCCTTTGGCTCGTCGCATTGCAGGGGCACGCCCGCGGCGATCTGGAGGCCGGCCGCGGCGAACTTTTTGCCGTTCTGAATCTCGGGATCGTCGGTGTAGCAGACCACCACGCCGGGCGCCTGGTAGCCCTCCGCGGCTACGCTCTTGATTCCGCGGCTGGTCAACAGGGCGCGCACGCGGTCCCCCAGTTCCTGTTGTTCTTGCCGGACCCGATCGAACCCGTAGTTCTCGGTCTCAAGCATTACGTCCCGAAACCCCCGAAGCGCGTCCGTGGCCATGGTGGCATGATAGGCGTGTCCTCCATTCTCATATATTTCAATAATTTGCAGCCATTTCTTCAGGTCACACGCGAAACTGCTGCTGGTGGTTGAGTCAATCCGCTCGCGAGCGCGTTCGCTCAGCATCACAAAGCCGCTGGACGGTGAGGCGCTCCATCCCTTTTGCGGCGCGCTGATCAGCACGTCCACCCCGCAGGCCACCATGTCGACCCAGATGGCGCCCGAGGCGATACAGTCCAGAACCAGCAGACCGCCGGCCTCATGAACGGCGTCGCTCACCGTCCTGATGTAATGGTCCGGCAGGATCATGCCCGCCGAGGTTTCCACGCGGGTAGCGAACACCATGTCGGGCCGCTCTGCCTTGATGGTTGCCACCACCTCGTCCAGTGGGGCGGGGGCGAAAGCGGGTTGGCGGCTGTCGTCCTGGCGGCGCGCTTTCAGTACCGTGCAGTGCGACGGGATGTCACCCATATCGAAGATCTGGGACCAGCGATAGCTGAACCAGCCGTTGCGCAAAACCAAGCACTTCTTGCCGCCGGCGAACTGCCGCGCCACCGCCTCCATGGCGTAGGTGCCGCCGCCGGGCACGATGACAACGGACCGGGCGCCGTAGACCCCCTTCAGCGTGGCGGAAATGTCCTTCATTACCCCCTGAAAAGCCTGCGACATGTGATTGAGGGAGCGGTCGGTGAATACCACCGAATACTCCAGCAGACCCTCGGGGTCGACGTCTCTGAGCAAACCGGGCACGGTCATCTCCTGAATCGTTGTGTTCAAGCAATAGGGTCGCGACTGCGGTCACGAGTGGCGGCGGTCGAAAGGCGGATTTTGTGGCCAGGACCCGGTTCTGTACAAGGGAAAGTCCTGATGTCCGCCGCCGCTCGGTTAAGCGTTGTCCTGTAAGTCGGCAGGACGATGCCGTGCAACGGGGTTGCCGCTTGCCGGGCCCGGTCGAGCCTGTCCCGAGGCACGCTACGAGCTTCGAAGTCCGTGTCCTGAACACACCGTAACGCGCGCCCCGGTCGTGGATTGTTCAGCAGCAAGGACTGGTCAGGCGGACAGCGCGGACGCCAGTGCATTGTGCGCGAATCTGTTGCCGATGGTGAATTCACCCACGGCCCCCAAAGTAGGCGCCACATTGTCCATGATCGCATTCGCCGCGAGCAGGCCGCTGCGGACAGCGGGTCCGATGCCCTCGCACATGTCACGGGTGGCAAGGCCCAGGGCATCGCCCACGACAAAGGCGTTGTGGCGCCGCATGGTGTCTGCCGGGCCGCGGACAAAGTAGCTGTAGCCCCCGGGATCACCCGGCGGCGCGTCCAGCAGGCCCTTGCTCAGGAGCCGGCGCACGAGCAGGGCCCAGTGCCGCCGGATGTCGCCGCCTCGGGTTTTGAGCTTCGAGGCCATGGCCCCCACACCGACGTTCACGAACCCGTCGGCCTTGGGCACGTACCATGAGTAGCCCGGAAGGCCCTGGTCCAGAAACCAGAGGCGGCAGCTTGGATCGCGCCAGTCAAACGGAAACTCCAGTTCCAGGGTCACAGCCTGCAGCCCCCGGTCACGAGGCTGCCGTTCCCGAAACAGGGTTCGATAGACAGGGCAGCGCGTACCGCCGGCGCCGATCAGGTAGCGGCAGCGGTAGCGGGCGTCCAGCACATAGGTTTCCCCCTCTCGTTGGATGCGGCGGACTTCATGGACGTCGCAGGGCGCGCCGGTCCGTCGCAGCAGCCAGGCATCGAATTCGTAACGGCGGATGGAATGTTGTGTCGAGCGTAGAGTCAGCGGCAAGCCTTTTACCGCGATGCGCAGGGCCTGGAAAGTGTGGAAACGATGCGGATACTCAGTCGGATCGAACTCGAGATCGGTCACCACCTCCGGTGTGATCCA
>JAHEDQ010000095.1 GCA_024641125.1 Candidatus Competibacteraceae bacterium
CCAGAAACCGGCGGCCTGGACGCTCTGATTACGGCCCGCTGCGCACATCTGACCGAGTACCAGGACGCTGCCTATGCCGAACGCTATCGGGCGCAGGTGGAAGCGGTCCGTCACCGCGAGACAAGCATGCTGCCCGGTGTAAACGACCTGGCCGTTGCGGTGGCAGAATCGCTGTTCCGGGTGATGGCTTATAAGGACGAGTACGAAATCGCGCGCCTGTTCAGCGAGCCGGCGTTCAAACGTACTCTGGACCAGACCTTTGAGGGTGACTACACCCTTGAGCTGAACCTGGCACCGCCGTTTCTGAGCCGCATCGACCCGGCCACCGGCCGACCCGCCAAACGGAAGTTCGGCCCCTGGATGCTGGCTGTGATGCCGCGGCTGGCCCGTCTGAAATGGCTGCGAGGCAACATATTCGACCCGTTTGGCTACAGCGCGGATCGACGGCTGGAGCGGCAGCTGCTGAAAACCTACCCGGCGCTGGTGGATCGGTTACTGGATTCACTGCGGCCAGACAATCACCGGGCCGCCGTTGAAATCGCTCGGCTCACATCGGAGATCCGCGGCTTCGGGCCAGTCAAACAGGCCGCGGCGGAATCGGTGTTGACGCGACAAGCGGCGCTTATGGACGCCTTCGAATCCACCCAGACGGCCGACCGGGCCGCTTGAAAGCCTGGGCAAAATCCGACCAGGCTACTGCCATTCGCCCCTGAGGGCCTGGACCTGGCTTTGCAGGCGCGACGCCACGACCACTTCCGGTGCCTGCGGGATGCCGACATGGATTCCGATGTGGGAACGGAATCGTCGTGGGATGCCCATCATGGCCTCACCGTAACGTCGGCTGAAAAAACTCCCCCACAGCCCGCAAAGCGCGATGGGAATAACCGGAACAGGATCACGCTTGACGATGTGCTCGATCCCACTCTTGAACGGGTTAAGCTCACCGTGGCGAGTGATCTCCCCTTCCGGGAAAATGCACACCAGCTGACCGTCTTTCAGTGCGCCCGAGATACTGTTTTTGGCCTGTTCCAGCAGCGTCGGGTCCTCACGGGCCGAGGCGATGGGTATGGCGCGGGCAGCTCGAAAAACAAAACTCAGCAGCGGAATTCTGAATATCTTGTGGTACATGACAAAGCGGATTGGCCGTCGCACGCAACCGCCGATGACCAGCGCATCCATGAAGCTGACGTGATTGCAAACCAAAACCGCCGGCCCCTCATCTGGGATCCGGTCGAGACCTTTCTGGTCGATGCGGTACATGATGTGGATCAGAATCCAAACGATGAACCGCATCAGGAACTCGGGCACAAGCGTATAGATGTAGACTGCGACCGCGGCGTTCAGAAACGCAGTGAGCAGGAACAATTGGGGAATGGTGAGGCCGGCGCCGAGTCCGACGATGGCGAGCAGAGCGGAGGCCACCATGAACAGAGCGTTGAGAATGTTGTTGCCGGCAATAATGCGCGATCGATAGGCGGGCTCCGAACGCTGCTGTATCAGCGAGTACAGCGGTACGATGTAGAAGCCACCGAACATGCCCAACATGACAATGTCGAACAGCACGCGCCAGCCGCCGCCCTGGCCGAGAAAGGCCATCATGCCCATCAATTCGCCACCGGCGTGTCCGGGCGGAGCGAAGTAAAGGTCGATGCTGAACAGGGTCATGCCGATGGAGCCAAACGGCACCAGACCGATTTCCACCTTGTGACCGGACAGACGCTCGCACAGCAACGAGCCGATGCCGACACCCACCGAGAACAGAGTCAGAAGCAGGGTGACGACCTGCTCATTGCCGCCCAGCGTAAGCTTGGTGTAGTTGGGCAGCTGAGCCAGATAACTGGCGCCGAAAAACCAGAACCAGGAAATGCCCAGCACCGATAGATACACCGTGCGATTGCGCCGCAGCAACCGATAGGTGCGCCAGGTCTCGGACAGTGGGTTCCAATTGATGCGCAGATCCGGTGCCACAGCGGCTGCCGTCGGAATGCCGCGGCTGCTGAGATAGCCCACGGCGGCAACGATCATCGCCACGCCGGCAACGATCGCTGCGCCATGGGGTTTGAGTGCGATCAGAACTCCGCCCGCCATGGTGCCCAGGAGGATGGCCAGAAAAGTACCGGTCTCCACCAAGCCGTTGCCGCCCACCAGCTCTTCCTGGCGCAGATGCTGCGGCAGGATGGCGTATTTGACCGGGCCGAACAGCGCCGACTGAGTCCCCATCAGAAACAACAGGCCAATCAACATCCACACGTTGCCGGTAATAAAGCCGACGGCCCCTCCAAACATGACGCCCATTTCCAGCAGCTTGGTCAGACGGATAAGGCGTGATTTCTCCAGCTTGTCGGCCAGTTGCCCGAAACTCGCGGAGAACAGAAAAAACGGCAGAATGAACAAGCCCGCGGCCAGATTGATCAGCGTGTTGGAACTGAGCCCGAGGGTGTCTGCGGCCTGGAAGGCCAGCATAACGATCAGGGCGTTTTTGAAAAGATTGTCATTGAAAGCGCCAAGAAACTGGGTCACGAAAAACGGACCGAAGCGGCGCTTGGTGAGCAGAACGAACTGGCTTTTGTCTTCCATTGATCGGTTGGTCCAGACAGGGAACGGGACGGCCGCTTTCGGGTCACACGAGAAGTCTAACCCGCAAGCGCAGGAATGGGCCTGCCTTCGCTTTTAGCGCCACCGGGCCGGCGGCGGTTTGCGCTACACTTTCCGTCCGTCCCATGGGGTAGCCCCGATCTGTTGCCACGGCCGTGCCGACGTCTTTGCGCTCAAGACGCGGGGCGCATCAACAGCTCATTGGCAATGCACTGGGCACGAAAGAGCGGCTTCGGGCGTCCTGCATCTGCGCCCTTATGGATCGAAACGCGACCGGCGCCAATGACTCAGGGCTTGTTTGACAGCCCATCCACCCAGGATCGCGGCGCGCCGCGATCGGAGTTGTTCATGCAGTACAAGGATCTTCGAGATTTCATGCAGAAGCTTGAGTCCGAAGGCGAGCTCAAGCGGGTTCGGGTTGAGGTGGACCCGAACCTGGAGATGACCGAGATCTGCGATCGCACGTTGCGGGCCGGTGGACCGGCTATTTTGTTTGAGCGCCCCAAGGGTTTTGACATTCCGGTGCTCGGCAATCTGTTCGGCACGCCCCGGCGAGTGGCGCTGGGCATGGGTGAGGACACGGTAGAGGCGCTGCGGGAGGTCGGCCGCCTGCTGGCGTTCCTCAAGGAACCGGACCCTCCCAAGGGGATGAAGGAGGCCTGGAAGACACTACCCATATTCAAGAAAGTGCTCGACATGGCGCCAAAGAAGATCGGTAGTCCGCCCTGCCAGGAACGCGTATTCGAAGGCCATGAAGTGGACCTGGGACGCCTGCCGGTGCAGACCTGCTGGCCGGAGGACGCCGGTCCATTGATTACCTGGGGCCTGGTCATAACACGGGGGCCGGACAAAAGCCGGCAGAACATGGGCATTTACCGCCAGCAGGTAATCGGGCGCAATAAGGTCATCATGCGTTGGCTTTCGCATCGCGGCGGCGCCCTGGATTTTCGCGACTGGCAGACCGCCCATCCGGGAGAGCCGTTCCCGTTGGCTGTGGCCCTGGGCGCCGATCCAGCCACCATTCTCGCCGCGGTAACGCCGGTTCCTGACAGCCTGTCCGAACATGCCTTCGCCGGCTTGTTGCGGGGATCACGCACCGAACTGGGTCAGTGCATCGGATCGGACCTGCAGGTTCCGGCCTCGGCCGAGATCGTTTTAGAGGGTTTCATTTACCCGGGCGAAACGGCGCCGGAGGGTCCGTTTGGTGATCACACAGGTTACTACAACGAAGTCGACCAGTTCCCTGTGTTCACGATTGAGCGCATCACCCAACGCAAGGAGCCAATTTATCACAGCACCTACACCGGCCGGCCTCCTGATGAACCGGCCGTGCTGGGTGTTGCGTTGAACGAGGTGTTTGTGCCCTTGTTGCAAAAGCAGTTTCCCGAAATCACCGATTTCTATTTACCGCCCGAGGGGTGTTCGTACCGCCTGGCAGTGGTGAGCATGCGCAAGCAATACCCCGGACATGCCAAGCGGGTGATGATGGGGGTATGGTCATTCCTGCGCCAGTTCATGTACACCAAGTTCGTGATTGTGGTGGATGAAGACATCAACACGCGCAACTGGCAGGATGTGATCTGGGCGCTGACCACCCGCATGGACCCACGTCGGGATTGTGTGATCATAGACAACACGCCAATCGACTACCTCGACTTCGCCTCGCCCGTGTCGGGTCTGGGGTCCAAGATTGGGCTGGACGCCACCAACAAGTGGGCGGGGGAAACCGCCCGTGAGTGGGGTCGTCCGATTCGCATGAGCGAAGCGGTGCGCAGGCGTGTCGACGACATCTGGCAATCCCTCCACCTGGGTATGTGAGCCGGCCACGACCACCTGGCGGATAGGGTTGAATCAAAATCGGCGCGGGCCGGTCGAATTACCTAGGGAGCTTCTGGTCTATTCATGAACATGCATCTTGTTGTGAACTTGCATTTTGGGACTCAAATGCACAGCTTCATCGTCCAAGCCGCTTTGTCCAGAATAAATCAGAGGTTCGCTAGCTTGATGTAAGGGTTCGGGAGTCAATGAGTCATACGGTCACGATTCAGCCCAGCGGGCACAAGATTGTCGTGGAGCAGGGCGAGAGCGTACTGGAAGCGGGACTCCGTGAGGGCTTTGCACTGCCTTATGGATGCCGCAACGGCGCATGCGGGTCCTGTGCGGGCAAGCTGCTTGCGGGTCGGGTGCATTACCCTGATGGCAAGCCCGCAGCCATTACCGACGACGAAATCGCCCAGGGCAAAGCGCTGCTGTGCCAGGCCCGTCCCGACAGCGACCTGGAGGTGGAGATTCGCGAGGTCGGGGCCGCGAAAGACATTCAGGTCAAGGTACTGCCCTGCCGGGTCGCGGCCATGGATAAGTTATCCCACGATGTGATGCGGTTGAAGCTGAAACTGCCCGCCACCGAGCGTCTTCAGTTTCTGGCCGGGCAATACATAGACATCATCCTGCGGGATGGACGCCGACGCGGCTTTTCGCTGGCCACCGCGCCCCATGAGGACGATTTTCTGGAGCTGCACATCCGCCACGTTCCGGGCGGACGCTTTACAGACCACGTGTTTACGGACATGAAGGAAAAGACGATCCTCCGCTTCGAAGGGCCTTTAGGCTCGTTCTTTTTGCGGGAAGAGTCGGACCGGCCGATTATTCTGATGGGGGGCGGCACCGGCTTCGCCCCATTAAAGGGAATGACAGAGCATGCAATTGCGGCCGGCCTGGAACGCCCAATCGAGATCTACTGGGGGGTGCGGGCGAAGCGGGATCTGTATTTGCATGATCTGGCCGAGACCTGGGCGCGCGAGCATGAAAACATTCGCTACGTCCCGGTTCTGTCCGAGCCCGCCGAGGAGGACGAATGGTCTGGAAGGACCGGATTCGTTCATCAGGCGGTGAGTGAAGACCATCCGGACCTGAGCGGACATGAAGTGTACATGAGCGGGCCGCCGGCCATGATTGAGGCCGCTCGCACCGCTTTCGCAAGCTGCGGGCTTCCGGACGAGTTCCTGTTCTACGACTCGTTTGAGTACGCGTCAGACACACTGCACGCGCTGGACGGGAACTGACCGGAGAAGGCCGCGAGACCCGATCGATTGGTCAGACCATTTAGCGACCCACCCGACCCCACACCACCGATCTCGTCAAGACGCCTGGGTGGCGCCGTCAGCCGGTGCGGGTTTGCGTTCCAGTTTATCAGTGGTTTCCGGCTTGGCTGCGTCCAACACGTTGCTGGTTGAGGCGAGTTCCTTGCCCGTCAACAGGCGCATGCCGTTGCGGTAGCTGTCTCGAGCCTTTTGCGGCTCTTCCAACTGATCCAACAAACTGCCGAGCTCCTGGTAGGCGTCCGGCGCCGGCCTCAATGCAATACTCTGCTCGTAGTACTGACGCGCCTTCTGCCACTGATGATTACGGCGGGCGATGCGCCCCAGAGTGAGCAACAGATCCGGGTCTTTGGGGTGGGACTGCAACCAGGCTTCGGCGAACTTGAGCTGGGTCTCGGCGTTGGCGCGATTGATCTCACCGTAGGCCAGTACGATCTTTGGATCCCAGTTCTGATCCAGCGCTTTTCGGATGAGCTGCTCGGCACGATCAACGGCACCGTGTCCTTCCAGATAGCCAGCGTAGTCCACCACCATGTCTACATCCCGGCGCAGTGCCACGGGTGTGTCCTTCCAAGCCTTTTGCAGGGTCTCGACGGTATCGGACTTGGCCGCTTCGGCCAACAACTCGTGGTAGACCTCGGTCTCCAAGGCTGTCATTTCAGCACCCTTCAAGACACTCCGTTTTTTCAGATCCGGCAAGATCCGCCAAAGACCCTGCCAGTCCTTGGCCGCGAGACGGCACTCCATGAGGCGCTTCAACACCTGAGGATGCTTGGGCGACTGCAGACGCAAATTCTCCAAAGACTGTGTGGCGCGATCCAACTGCCCGGTTTCCATCTGTAGTTCGGCCTGGGTCAGACCAACGGCCACGTTCACCTGACCATCCTGGGGCGTGGCCAGCTTGAGCAGTTTGTCGCGTTTGGCGTCGTCCCCGAGATGTTGCGCCGCCTTGGCCGCGCCGATATAGCTTAGCGCCGGCGTATCATTGTAGTTGGCGGATTTGATCAGGGTCTTTTCTGCCGAATTCCACTTACCCTCGGCCAGTTGCTCCATGCCGGTGGACAGCAGTCGATGGGCTTTGTGCAATCGACGCTGGTCGTTGGCCTTACGGGTGTTCTTGGGCAGATCGGCCAACCGCATGGAGTAACGCACCAGCTTGTAGAGCAGCACAAAAGCGACCAGGGCGAACACCAGCAGTACGGCGACACTGGTTTCCACCGTCCACTGTCCAACGGTCACCAGAACATAGCCCGGGTCTTCCTTGACCAGCAGGGCGACGCCCACTGAGCAAAACAAGGCCAGGATCAATATCACCAAGAGCTTCATGCCGAGCCCTCCCCAGCGGCGTCAGATTTGTCATCGGGCAAAGTCTTCAGCGGCTTGCGGGTCTCCATTATGTCCCGGAATGTGCGCAGTGAGCGCGAGACGTCGGGGAGGTAGGGGTGCAGTTCAATCTGCTGCAACGCCTTGATCTGCGCAACGGCATCCGTAACCTGCTCATCGTTGGTGTCGAAATATTGGTCGATCCATTGCAGGGCCGTCGACAAGCTGTCCTGGTAACTGGAACCGTCATCGAGCAGCGCAGCCAACTGCGCCTGCTCGATCTTAAGCCTGAGATTCTGAGCCAGGAAATACTCCTCCTGGGGCGCGATCAAGGGTGCGGCCTCGCGCCGCTCATGTCTTATTACCACCAATTGCTTGATTTCACTCCAGGCGTTGGTCGCCGCATCTTCCCACCAGCCCTCCTGATCGGTGTCCACGTTGGCCTGAACATTCGCCCGTTTGGCCGCAGCTTGTTCCTTGATTACCTGGGTCCGGGCATCGTTGCGCAGCGGCAGCGAGTAAGCCTCCTTGGCCAATACGTCCAGCTTGTGGGCCAAGTCGGCCCGGTCGAGCTGCTTGGCACTGCGCAGCGCAGCAATTTCCTCCTCGAGGATGACCTGGACCGGCGCAAAAGCCAGTTCATCCACCGCATTCAACCGTTGTTGGGCCATAACCACCGCCGACAGGGCGCCGTCGACATCTTCCTGATAGCGAAGTCGATGAGACGCAATCTGCAGCAGATAATCGACCTCGGACAGGGTCCAGGCATTTTGATCCCCACCACTGGCCATGTTCTCACGCACCACCTCAAGGGACTGCCCCAAACCTCGTTGCGTGAGCTGAAGACTGTCGATTTGGGCCTGCATGCGGTCTTCCAGGGTCTTCTGTGCCGCGCGAATCTCGGCTCTCAGCGAACTCATCTGCGACTCGGCGGTTTGTAACGACTCGGCCACGGTCTGGGTCGCGGCACTGAGTTGCTCCGTTACCGACTGGTCCAACTTGCTGATTCCGGCCTGGTTACCCTGGGCCGCCTGCTGAACCGCTTCGCCCTGCTTTGCCAATTGATCGGCCAGTTCCTGTTTGACCCCGGCCAGTTCGCTCTTGAGGGCATCGACGCTGTCTGCCGCCTGCTTGGCCTGACTGGTGACCGAGGCCAGGGCCGCGGTTGCGGTGGCGGCGCTGGCGCTGGACTGGGCCGACTGTTGCTTGGTCTGGTTCCAGAGATAGGCGGCCCCTCCGGCAGCAGCCAGGGCGACCACCAGTGCCAGGAGGGCAAGACCGCGACCATGTCCGGTGCCGCCGGTTGCCCCCGCATGGGCCGGCTTGGTCGCCGCCACCGCACTTTGGGCGCGCTTGTCCGCCGGCGCATTGGATTTCTGGTTTCCCTGCTTTCGTTTGTCGTCGGTCATCGCGCGTCCCCAAGAAAGATGATTGTTCCAGCCCTTGTCCAGTGTAGCGTCAGCAGCAGGCGTTGCGCTGGACGCCATTTTCCCACCAAGTCGCCAATGCGTCGATTACAGACGCGTCGCTGGCCTCGGCGGCGACCAGGGGCGGGACCTTGACACCCATTTCAGTGGCCGAGCTCGCGACACGTTCGCTGAGTACGACCAGCTGGGTGTTGCGCAGCCACTGCTGGCCAAGCCTGCCAACCATGTCGAACAGATTGCGCAGGGACTCACCGCTGGTGACCACAAAGGCCTGAACTTCGCCCCGCGCCCAGTGCCGCATCAGTGCATCCACATCGGCGCTGGGTCGACCCCGTCGGTAAGCTTCAACATAGTCCACCTGAGCGCCACGAGCACGCAACGTATCACCCAGGAGCTCGCGACCACCCTCGCCCCTGAAGATGACGATGCGCATACCATCGACCTTTTGCATCTCATCCATGGCCAGCAACGCTTCGCTGTTGAAGCGCTGACGCGGATAGAGGTGCGCCGGCGCGCCAAAGCTGTTGAGCGCTCGGGCGGTGCCGCGACCGATGGCGACGCGCTTCAGGGTCGAAGGCAGACTGCGCCCGCCCAGGATCAAATTCATCGCCCGATTGACCGCATTGGAACTGATGAATATCGCCATATCGTAGGCATCCAATCGTTCGATGACCAGGTGCATGGCATCCGCGTTGGTCGGATCGAGAATCTCGAGCACCGGAAACCGAATGGCGCGCCCGCCCGCCATCTCGATGGCCTCGCACATGGATTCCGCCTGATCGGACGGGCGGGTCACAACGATGCCACACCCGGCCAGCCGTCCCTTCAGGTCGTCCGTATCCGACACTAAGATGCATCCGCATCGTATAATGCCCGCAGGATTCGATCGGCGCCCGAGGCCAACAGCGAATCCGCCAGTTCTCGCCCCATGCCCTCACCGGTCTGCCAGGGACCGCGCCGCTCATCGGCGATGATCTGCTTGCCATCGGGCTGCCCCACCAGACCCCGAAGCCAGATCTCCTCACCATCGAGCAGAGCGTAGCCGGCTATCGGAACCTGGCAACCGCCCTGCAGCCGATGATTGAACGCCCGCTCGGCGGCGACACGACGATGTGTTTGGGCGTGATCCAGTGCGCCGATCAAGGCCGCGACCCGGGCGTCGCCAACGCGTGACTCAATACCCAAAGCACCCTGTCCGATGGCCGGCAGGCTGATCTCGGGCGTCAACTCGGCGGCGATGCGAGCGTCGAAACCGAGGCGTCGCAGACCGGAAACGGCCAGTATGATGGCGTCGTACTCGCCGGCGTCCAGCTTGGCTAATCGCGTGTTGACATTGCCCCTGAGGGTGCGGACCTGGAGGTGTGGGTAGCGGGCCATCAATTGGCACTGACGGCGGAGACTCGAACTGCCTACGACGGCACCTTTGGGGAGCTGATCTGGGTGCTCGAAGCGGTTGGAAACAAACGCATCCAGAGGACTCCCCCGCTCCATGATGATCGGAAGGTGGAGACCATCCGGGAAGTCCATGGGAACATCTTTCATCGAGTGGACGGCAATGTCGGCGCGGCCGTCCAGCAAAGCCAGTTCCAGTTCCTTGACGAACAGGCCCTTGCCGCCGATCTTGGCCAGCGGGCTGTCCAGAACTCGATCGCCACGGGTGCTCATACCCACCAGCTCCACCTCCAGCCCGGGGTGAGCCAGTTGCAGGCGTTCCGCGACATGTTCCGCCTGCCACAGGGCGAGGGGGCTCTTACGCGTCGCAATCTTTAAGCTTGATTCTGTCATGGTGGGATCGGATGCGGCGGCGAGCCCCAGACTTTACCGTGAACACAGGCACCATACCAGCCAGTCTGCCACCCCTTGGCGTGCGTTCAGGTTTAGCACATGATAATTTTCTGATCGTGCCGTCTTCGCAGGGTCGAGGAGCAAATGCGCGCGCTGTTCATTTCCTTTTTGCTGTGCCTCACCGTCGTCGGCATCGCCTGCGCAGGCGATGCCGACGGTTTACCGACGGTGCGGGATTTTGCCGCCGATACCGGTGACCACATGCCCCTGGTACTGATGTTTTCAGCCTCTGACTGCGGATACTGTAGCCGCCTCGAGGTCGAGGAACTGCTGCCCGTGATCCGCAGCGGGCAGTATGCGAGCCGCGTGCGAATACGCAAGATCAGCCTGGATCCGGGGCAGTACGTGACCGACTTCGACGGCCGCAGCACCGCAACAGAAGAGATCGCCAGTCGTTACGAGGTAGGGGTGACGCCCACGGTCATTCTGCTGGGACCCGACGGCGCCGAACTGGCGGAACGTCTGGTCGGCATTGGCACGACCGGATTCTATGGCGCGTATTTGGATCGCTCCATACGCCAGGCCGAGTGGCGCTTGCGCTAAGCAGACTCCGCTGCCTCGCCCGGCTTGATCACAGAAAGACTGAGGTGCGGTGCAGGTCATGGGCCGAAATGTCATCCGTGCCAATGGATCAGGGCTTCCGCAACATACCGTTGCGAAGCCGTTATAATGCGGCCCCATCTAGCAATCCGCGCCGAGAACTTCCGTGATGAGCACAGAGCAGACCAACCAGAGCTGGGGCGGGCGTTTCAACGAAGCCATGGACGGGTTCGTCGAGCAATTCAATGCCTCGGTGGACTTTGATCGGCGACTCTACCGCCAGGACATTGCCGGCTCCATCGCCCACGCCACCATGCTGGCCGAGGCGGGGGTGTTGAGCCCGGAGGACCGGCAGGCAATCGTCGCCGGTCTCGAGGCCATCCGGGCCGACATCGAGCGCGGAACATTCGATTGGAAAGCGGCGCTGGAAGATGTCCATATGAACATCGAGGCGCGACTCACAGCCAATATCGGCGACGCCGGCAAACGGCTGCACACGGGGCGCTCCCGGAACGACCAGGTGGCTACAGACATCCGTCTCTACCTGCGTGAAGCCATCGATTCGATACTCGAAACGCTGGGGCGGCTGCAAGCTGGGCTATTGTCCTTGGCGGAGCGCGAGGCGGAAACCATCATGCCTGGATTCACCCACCTGCAGGTGGCGCAGCCCGTGACTTTCGGCCATCACATGATGGCTTGGTTCGAAATGCTCGACCGGGACGCCGGGCGGCTGCGGGATTGCCGTGCTCGCCTCAACGTCATGCCCCTGGGATCGGCCGCGCTGGCCGGCACCACATTCCCCATCGATCGCGGGATCACCTGCCGACTGCTGGGTTTTGACCGGCCTTCGGACAATTCGCTGGACGCGGTTTCAGATCGCGATTTCGCCATCGAATTCTGCGCCGCCGGTGCCATGATCATGACCCATTTATCCCGATTTTCCGAGGAGCTGGTGCTCTGGGCCTCAGCCCAGTTCAATTTCGTCAACCTGCCCGACCGCTTCTGCACCGGATCATCGATCATGCCGCAGAAGAAGAATCCGGACATCCCGGAGCTGGTGCGGGGCAAGACCGGCCGGGTCAACGGCAATCTGGTGGCGCTGCTGACACTGATGAAGGGACAGCCGCTGGCATACAACAAGGACAATCAGGAAGACAAGGAACCGCTGTTCGACACCATCGACACGGTACAGGCCTGTCTTCGCGCCTACGCCGATATGGTGCCGCACATAGAGGTGAAAGAGGAGCAAATGCGCCAGGCAGCGCTGCAAGGTTATGCCACGGCAACGGACCTGGCCGACTACCTGGTGCGCAAGCAGGTGCCGTTTCGGGACGCCCACGAAATCGTCGGCAAGGCGGTAAAGCACGGCTTGGACACGGGCCGCGACCTGTCGGAGATGAGCGTCGCCGAACTCGCCGAGTTCTCGCCGGTGATCGAGGCAGACGTGATGCATGTCCTCAGCCTGACGGGTTCGGTGGCCGCACGGGATCATTTGGGCGGCACCGCCCCGAACCAGGTGAAGGAGGCAGTGAGACGGGCTCGCAATCGGCTTGGCTTAACCTGAGACTGTCGACACCACGACCCGCCGATGCCGGAAACCGGATGCGATGCCCGAACGCGCCCAACTTGCCGCCGCATTCCGCGCCACCCTGCCGGTGCTGTTCGGCTACGTGCCGCTGGGCGCGGCATTCGGCTTTTTGTTCAGTGGCCTGGGCTACCCATGGTGGCTGGCCCCGCTGACCGGCCTGGTGGTATACGCGGGTTCGGCGCAGTTTCTGGGGGTGGGCCTGCTCGCGGCCCAGGCCGGTCTGCTGGAAACAGCCTTGGCCGTTTTCCTGCTCAACGCCCGGCACCTGTTCTATGGATTTTCCATGCTCGGAAGGTATCCGGGGACGGGCTGGACCAAGTGGTATCTCGTGTTCGGCCTGACCGATGAAACTTATGCCCTGTTGACCAGCACGCCGGTCCCAGCCAGCACGCGCCCGCAGGGCTTTTATCTTGCCGTAACCGCTTTGAATCAATGCTATTGGGTAATCGGCTGCGCTGTGGGTGGATTGCTGGGCACAAATCTCAGAGTGGACACCACGGGGCTGGATTTTGCACTGACCGCTTTGTTCACGGTCTTGCTGATCGACCAGCTCAGGTCCGCCACGGCAATGTACCCGTTTGTGGTTGCCGCGGTCTCTGGAATCGCGGCGCTCTGGCTGCTGGGACCTGACAACATGCTGCTGGGCGCCCTGGCGGTCAGCCTGAGCGCGTTGTTGATCGGCCGCAGGACGGGCGTATGGGCGAGTTAAGCTATCCGCTGGCTGTGATTGGGGTGATGGCGGCCGCCACCTTCCCGACCCGCGCGCTGCCGTTTCTGCTGCTCCGGGGGCGGGAGAATCATCCGCTGCTGGTGTACCTGGCCCGGGTCCTGCCGGCGGCGGTGATGACCATTTTGGTGCTGTACGCGGTCCGGGATATCGAACTGAGGCAGGTGCCCCACGGGCTGCCCGAGTTGCTGGCGATGTTGGTGACCGCCGGGCTGCATGTCTGGCGTGGCAACGCACTGCTCAGCATCGGAGTCGGAACCGGCCTGTACATGGCGATGATTCAAAGCTGGGTTGCCGGCTGGTGGCTGGCAACGCCATAGGACCTGTCCACGTGGGCGCCATATCGGTGGAACCGGAACGCCATTGGACGAGTTGCGTAAGATCATTCACATCGACATGGACGCATTCTACGCGTCCGTTGAGCAGCGCGATTGTGCCGGGTACCGAGGGCAACCGCTGGTGGTGGGGGGTGCGCCGGACAGCCGGGGCGTGGTCGCCACCTGCAGCTACGAGGCGCGTGTCTTTGGCATCCACTCAGCAATGCCCTCCGCCCATGCCCACCGGCTCTGCCCGGACGCGATTTTCGTGCGCCCGCGTTTTGACGCCTACCGAGCCGTTTCCAGACAGATTCAGGCCATATTCCGGCGCTATACCGACCGGGTCGAACCCCTGTCTCTGGACGAGGCCTACCTGGACGTGACCAGCAGCACCCAGCACCACGGTTCAGCGACGCTGCTTGCCCGAGAAATCAAGCAACAGATTTTCAAGGAAACCGCCCTGGCCGGCTCGGCGGGGGTGTCCTACAACAAGTTCCTGGCCAAACTGGCCTCGGACCTGGACAAGCCGGACGGACTCACGGTGATACGCCCGGAACAGGGGCCCGCGTTCGTATCGGCCCTGCCCATCGGCCGCTTCTATGGCGTCGGCAAGGCGACCGAGAAACGCATGCACGAGGCGGGAATCAATAGCGGCGCCGATTTGCGCGCCCGCACCCTGATAGAACTTCAGAGGCTGTTTGGCAAAGCGGCGGAGTACTACTACAACGCGGCCCGCGGCATCGACCATCGACCGGTGGAAAGCGAGCGGCCGCGAAAATCCATCGGGGCGGAAAACACCTTTCAGACCGATCTGGATGACGTTTCAGTGATGCGCGAAAACATCACCACGCTGACGGAGGACGTGTGCGCCAGTCTCTCGTCAAAACGACTCCGCGCCAGAACCCTGACGCTCAAGGTCAAGTATCGGGACTTTGAACTGGTAACCCGCAGCCAATCCCTGGCTTACCCGGTGTCCCACGCGAAAGATCTGATACCGGTGCTTGATGCGCTTCTACAGCGGACCGACGCAGCTCAGAGGGCAGTGCGGCTGCTGGGGGTCACAGCATCCAATCTGGTACCGTCCGATCAGTTGGCTCGGGGATACCAGCTGGATTTGTTTCGGGATTCGGTGGAGCCGGAATAAACATCCAAGCGAGGGCGCTGCCCCCGGTCTATTCACTCCCCATATGGAACCGTATCCCGGTCGAAACGCCGGGCAATGCCCATCGCATGCGCGGTCGCCACCATGGTCACTATCACCGAGGCGGCGAAGGCATACAGGCCGGGGTGTACGTGAACGCTGGCAATGGCGCCGAGCTTGACCGTCACCAGCAGAGTGGCGACGACGAATACGTCCAACATGGACCACTTTCCATACAGCGCGACCCAGTGCACGAAACCGTTAACCCGCTGACGATGTTCGTCGGTGGAGAACCAGAACATCCACAACAGCACGAATTTCAAGATCGGCAACACGACGCTGAACCCCGCCACGATGACAAACAGCGCGTAGTGCCCTTCCTGAAACAACTGGGCGCAGGCACCGACTACGGACACGGTGTTGCTCACCAGAAAAAACTTCTCCAGCGTGAAAATGGGGCTGAAGATGCCGGCCAGGAACAAACCGATGCCCGCCAGCAACAGGGTGCGCCCGACCATAGAGGCGGCGGGATAGGCGCGCGCCACTGAGGTCATGTCCGGGCGCTTCGCCAACGGGCCGGGATCGGTGTCGAAGTCGGATACCGGCGGGTCAGGCCGGACTTGCAACACGGGCTGCGCATTGGGATCAGTGGCGATCGGGCATGCGACACGCGCTTCGCGCGCTGGGCAGGCCGCTCACTCTCGCACCTGATTGCGCCCGGCATGCTTGGCTCGATACAGCGCTGCGTCGGCGCGGGCAAGCAGGGATTCCAGATGCTCACCTCGTTCCTGCTGCGCCAGCCCCAGCGAGATGCTCGGACTGGGCAAGCTTCCGCCAGCCGGGTTGGGCAAAGCGATCCAGGTTACCGCCTGGCGCAGGCGTTCAGCCACCTGACGCGCCTCATCGGCCGAGCGGCCGGGCAGCAACAGAGCCACCTCGTCCCCCCCGAAACGCACCGCCATTTCGGCCGGTCGCATATGCCGGCGTAAGGTGTCGGCCACCGCCCGTAGGATGCGATCACCCACCAGATGCCCGTACTGGTCGTTGTATTCCTTGAACCGGTCCACATCCAGAACAATCAGCGAAAGCGGGGCACCCGCAGTGTCGCAGCGCTGGAGTTCGCGCCCAAACATGTCCTCCATCCAGCGCCGGTTGTGAAGTTCGGTCAGCGGATCGATTGTCGAGGTCCGCTCAAACTCCCTCAAGGCCTGGCTATTACGGGAAATCACCGCGCTGCCGTGGCGAACCCGCCGGGACACGATGTGGAGGAGATTGCGTGCCACCGCATGGGAGGCATCGACCAGACCCCAGAGGGTGTCGTGGGGCAGGGCGATCAGCTCCGACGGTTCGGTGGCCCGCACAAAAGCACTGGGGAAATTGCTGTCGATAATGGACAGCTCACCGACACATTCCCCCGACTCCAGTGTGTTGACCGGAGGGTTGTCCAGGGAATCAAGATGAATGGCGAGATGGCCGGACACCAAAAGATAGACATGCTCATTGCTGCGGTCGGGACGTATCAGCACTTCCCCAGCAGCCAGACTCAGGTCGTGGCACCGTTCCAGATAGCGTTCGATAGAGGCCGGGGCCACATTGCGAAACAGCACCATTCGGCCGAGCAGGGCCGGATCCTCGGATAGCATTGAGCTAGGCATGTTTCAGTCCGAAGCGATTTCGGGAGACCCATCCGGGATCACCTGAATGACTTGTGAGCCGGCTTTTCGGGCCTCGAATTGACAGCACCTTGGTCGCGAATCCTGTCGCCGGGTCGGTCAGACAGGACTGCGCTTATCCGCACCAAGGACCCGATTGAGCCATCGTCCGACAGTCTGGATTTCCGCCAGATTCACCTCATGTCCCATGGCGTATTCATGCCACTCAACCGCATAGCCCAAGGCCTCCAGACGAATGCGGCTGCCCTGCCCCAGCAACAACGGCACCACCGGGTCGGCCGTACCGTGTGCCATCAACACCGGCGTGTCGGCGTTTGCCGGGTGGCGCTCCTCGGCAACGGTATCGTCCAGGGGCAGGTAGCAGGACAGGGCCAGGATACCCGCCAAAGGCTCGGGGTGTCGCACCGCGGTGTGCAACGCGATAGCGCCACCCTGGGAGAACCCGGCCAAGACGATACGCTCGCTGGGTATCCCACGTTTTCTTTCGCGGACCACCAATTCCCGCACCAACGCGTCGGAATCGCGGATCCCCTTGCTGTCTTGTTTGGCGGCAATATCCATTTCCGTAATGTCATACCATGCTCGCATCACCATACCGCCGTTGACGGTAACGGGACGTTGGGGTCCGTGGGGGAATACGAACCGGACGCCGAGCGCCGAATCCACCCCCAGGTGCGGCACGATGGGCTCGAAATCGTGACCA
>JAHEDQ010000288.1 GCA_024641125.1 Candidatus Competibacteraceae bacterium
CGGCGTCTGGCACCGCGTTCGACTGGGCCCCTACACCAGCAAGCGCGAAGTGGATCGGATTCGCTCCAAACTGGCTCGAGTCCAGGTTCGCGCGATCATTATCAAGGCTTCGCCCTAGTGCATTCAGCCTAATCGCACGCTACCATTCCCGGCCGCATCAGAATCCGGTCCAGCCATGCTCTACCACGTGATCGACGATCTGCGCATCGCCAACATGAAACCGCTCATACCACCGGCCATCCTGCTGGAGGAAATGCCGGTGGAAGAGCCCGCGGCGGAACATATTTCCGCCGCCCGCGAGGCGGCCACCCGGGCGGTAAAGGGTCAAGAGTCGCGTCTTCTGGTGATCACCGGGCCCTGCTCGATCCACGATGTCGATGCGGCATTGGAGTACGCGGGTCGCCTCAAACCGCTGGCCGAACGCCTGAGCGAGCAGTTGCTGATCGTAATGCGGGTCTATTTTGAGAAACCGCGCACCACGGTGGGCTGGAAGGGACTGATCAACGATCCGGGGCTGGACAACAGCTTCAACATCAACAAAGGGCTGCATTTGGCCCGGGGTCTGCTGGTGGAGCTGGCCAACATGCAACTGCCGGTGGGCTGTGAGTTCCTCGACACCATTACGCCACAGTTCATGGCCGACCTGGTCACCTGGGGCGCCATCGGCGCCCGCACCACCGAATCCCAGGTGCATCGCGAACTGGCTTCCGGCCTTTCGGTACCGGTGGGCTTCAAGAACGGCACCGACGGCAATATCCGCATTGCGGTGGATGCGATCCAGGCCGCCAGCCACCCCCACCACTTTCTCTCCGTGACCAAACAAGGGCTGGCCGCCATCGTCGCCACCAGCGGCAACGACGCCTGCCACCTGATCCTGCGGGGCGCCAGTGCCGGCCCCAACTACGATCGTGAGTCCGTGGCCGACTGCGCCGCGGCATTGGTCTCCTCTGGCCTGAGGCGGAACTTGATGGTGGACTTCAGCCACGGCAACAGTCGCAAGGATTACACCCGCCAACCGATCGTGGCGCGCGACGTGGCGGCCCAGCTGGCGGAAGACGAGGACTGCCCGATCTTCGGGGTGATGATGGAGAGCAATCTGGTGGAGGGCAATCAACCCTGCACTGATCCCGGTGCGCTGACCTACGGTCAAAGCATTACCGACGCCTGCCTCGGCTGGGACGATACGGTCGAAGTACTGGAGCTATTGGCCGAGGGCATGGGCAAGCGCAACGCCTGAGCCCAGCGGCAAACGGCGCTTCAGGGCGCGGCCGGCAACGCCACCGGATAAAGGGTCTCGCTGTCCCCGTGCACCGAATCATGTGCCCGCACCCGCACCTGACGCAGACCCGCCGGCACACGCACACCGGAAAGGCTGCGGGTGAAGGGTTGTTCGTTCACATGGGGATGATACAAAACCCGGCTGCCCAAAACCGTCCCGTCCGGCGCCAGCACGTCCCAGCGGTCCGCGTAATGGTCCCAGCCGGTATCGCCATGCGCCAGGGTGACGTCAAATCGATAGGTGGAAGCGCCGGTAGGCACCGCTTCGACTTCCACCACCGTCACCTGACCGGCCAGGGCAGTGCCCCAACCCACCATAAGCGCACCTGCGAATATCATTGCCATTCGATTCATGTCCGGTACTCCATGCAATCGTTTCAGCCGGTTGCGAGCGCCGCCTCAACCGCGGCCTCGGCGTGAATCCGGGTGGTGTCGAACACCGGCACCTCGAAGTGGCTTTGGTCAACCAGGAGCCCAATCTCCGTACAGCCCAGAATCAAGCCCTGTGCCCCCCGCTCGATCAGGGTCCGACCGATTTCACAGTACCGGGTACGGGACCGCTCGTTGACAATGCCGGCACACAGTTCAGAGTAAATGACGTCGTGCACCACAGCACGGCCATCGGCGTCCGGAACCACAACCTCCAGACCGAAACGATCGCCCAGGCGCCCGCTGTAGAACGATTCCTCCATGGTAAAGCGGGTGGCCAGCAATCCCACCCGGGTCAGGCCCGCATCCCGCACCCGGACGCCGGTGGCATCGGCGATGTGGAGCAGCGGGATGGGCACGGCGGCCTCCACCGGATCGGCCAGCTTGTGCATGGTGTTGGTGCAAATCACCAGAAAATCGGCTCCACCCGCCTGCAGCCGCCGGGCGGCATCGATCATACGGTCGGCGGCTGATGCCCAGTCACCGGCGTGCTGCAGCGCCTCGATCTCGGCGAAATCCACCGAGTACATCAACGACTGTGCCGAGTGCAGCCCACCCAGCCGGGCGCGGACACCCCGGTTGATCAGCCGATAGTATTCGGCCGACGACTCCCAACTCATGCCCCCAATCATGCCAATGGTCTTCATTCGCCCCCCGCGGATTCGACCGATGACGGCGCGTCGCCGGCTTTGGGCTCGGGCAACATCCCCATGTAATCCACCGCCTCGTCCAAGGCGGCCTGTTCCAGCAGCCAGGTTCTGAACGCCACGATCCGGGGCCGCTCGGCATTCTCTTCCGGACACACGGCATAGTAGGCGTACTCGGTGGGCAGATTGAGCATAAACGGACGTACCAGCCGACCCGCCTTGAGATCGGCCCGTGCCAGAACACCGCGCGCCATGGCCACACCCTGTCCCGTCACCGCCGCCTGTAACAGCATGCTGGAGTCGAGAAAGATCGGGCCTCGATCCCAGGGCAGCCAGTCCACGCCCGCGGCCATCAGCCAGTTGCGCCAGTCGGTATGGGCCTCGTCGTGCAGGAGGGTGTGATAACGCAGATCCTCGGGGCAGTGTAAAGGGTGTGCACCTCTGAGCAGGCGCGGACTGCAGACCGGAAATATGTCCTCGCTCATCAGCCGGTCACAGCGCAGGCCCGGATAGTCGCCGCGTCCATAACGAATCCCCATATCGACGTCATCGCGCTCGAAATCCACCCGATGCACCGACGGCGCCACCCGAACATCTATCTCCGGGTGCCGCGCGCTGAACAGGCCCAGGCGCGGGACCAGCCATCGCGTGGCGAAGGAGGGAAGCATGGTGACGGTGAGCACACCCCGGGACTGCTCATCCAACAGGCGGTCGGTGGCGTCGCGCAGCAGGTCGAACGCCTTGTGCAAATCGGGCAGATACGCCTGCCCGGCATCGGTCAGACGCAAACTGCGGCCACCACGCTTGAACAGCTTTATCCCGAGATAGTCCTCCAATCCGCGGATCTGGTGGCTGACCGCGGCCTGGGTGACATGCAGTTCCTCTGCAGCCCGGGTGAAGCTGAGCTGGCGTGCGGAAGCCTCGAAAGCCCTGAGTGAATTCAATGGCGGAAGACGGCGCATCGACGCTCTCTACTTTCCTTAGATTTTCTCATGCATGAGATGAAACTTAATCGTTTGCTAATATACTCTTAAACCAATACATTGGCGGCATGCAGAGCGGAAACAGTCCCGCGTCAGACATGACAGAATCTTGGTAAACCGGAGATCGAGCATGAACCATTCAAGCACCTTTTTCCACCCCGGGAAGTCCACCGGCTTTCCCGGCGCTGGACCGATTGGCTGGCTTCCCAGCCTGTATGCTGAACTGGAAACGGTGAGCCGACGCATAGAGGAGCGACGCCGTCTCAGTCAGTTGGACGATCATCTTCTGGAAGACATGGGTCTGACCCGTGAGCAGGCAGAGCGGGAGGCGGCCAAGCCGTTCTGGCGGCGTTGAGCGGTACAATTTGTCCCTATGGGTCACGGACGGCCCATAGGGCATTGTATTTTGCGCGCTGCTGACGCAACAAACCCGCATAGACCACTGACAGCCCCGAAACCCCGATCCGCTCGTGTCACACCGGGCCGATTGGTTGACACCGATCAGCCCCGGCAACGGCCGCCCCTGGCGCAACATGGCTTATCCTTGAACGCTGCTATGCTGGGAAACAGCCTGGAGCCGCCCCATGTCCACCCACACCGCTTTTCTGAGCTGGCGACGCAACACCGCCGATTTTGAGCCGGCCACCTGCGATCGTAACCACACGGTTGGGTTCAAAAATGGCCAAAGTCTCCTGTTCTCGGCCGCCCCGGCCTACCCGGGCGATGCCAAACCGATCGACCCGGAGAAGGCGTTTGTTGCGTCTTTGTCCAGCTGCCACATGCTGACCTTTCTGGCCGTGGCGGTCCGCAAGGGGCTGGTCGTGGACGCCCACCGGGACGGCGCTATCGGCCTGCTGGAGAAGAACAGCGAGGGGCGGCTGGCCATGACCGAGGTGGTTCTGCGTCCGGACATCCGTTTCGGCGGGCTCGGCCAGCCGGCCCGGAGAAAATGGCAGCGCTTCACCAACGCGCTCACCGGGGCTGTTTCATCGCCAATTCGAAGCACACCCGGATACGGATCGAGCCAACCGACGGATTGGATGATGCACCGGCATGAGGTTTGATTTCCGGCGCGGCAACCGGTTCGCGTCGCCCCGATGATTGTATTCACTGACCTGGACGGGACCCTGCTGGATCACCACAGCTATGACTTCACGCCCGCGTTGCCGGCGCTGGAGCGCCTGCGGGCGGGACGGGTCCCGGTTGTCCTGACCACCAGTAAGACCCTGGAAGAAACCCGCCACTAT
>JAHEDQ010000289.1 GCA_024641125.1 Candidatus Competibacteraceae bacterium
ACCCCGCATCGTATCGCGAAACCGCAACCGGCAAGCCGACATTGTCCAGAGAAACGGGCCGACTGACAACCGCTGGCATGAGCGCGTCCCGATTGGCCGGGCGGCCTGATTTTGGGTGTGGCGGAATCGGCCTTCAAAGAGCCACTGCCGCGCCGTCGCATCTTGGATCGCTGGCGGTCTCGATCACCCCGGTGGGGTGGACAACCACCGCGCCCGCATGTCCCACCAGGTCTGAGTAGGGTCCCAGCATTTCCACATCGTGGCCGGCGGATCGCAGGCGCTCCACCAGGTCCGGATCAAATCTGGACTCGAGCTTCAGGCTGGTCGTACTGTCACCCCAGGTCCGGCCCAACAACCAGCGCGGGGCTGTGATGGCCGCCTGAAGGGGGCGTCCGAACAGGGCATAACGGCTGAATAGCGCTGACTGGCTTTGGGGTTGACCTTCGCCGCCCATGTTGCCGTAGGCCATAACCCTGCCGTCCCGGAGCCGCGCCATCGCCGGATTGAGGGTGTGAAACGGGCGTTTGCCCGGCGCCAACTGGTTGGGTCCCGGCTGAAGAGAGAATCCTGCGCCGCGATTTTGAAACACCACTCCGGTTTCCGGACAGCAAAAGCCGGAGCCGAACTCCCAATACACGCTCTGGATATAGCTGACCACGGTGCCGCCGGCATCCGCCGCGCCCATCCAGATGGTATCACCCGGGGAGGGCTTATCCGGCCATGGCGCCGCTGTTGTGCGGTCGATGTTGCCGGCCAGCTCATCCAAACGCGCGCCCTGCAACCAGTCGGATGCTGATTCGGACATGGTATCTGGGTCACCCAAGCCGCGGTTGCGGAGCCGAAACGCCTGTTTGGTGGCTTCGACCAGGCCGTGGATGTGTTCGAATCCCTCCCCTTGGGTGATGCCAAGGCGTTCGAAGATGCCCAGAATCATCAGCGATGAGACGCCCTGGGTCGGCGGCGGCAGGTTAAACAGTTCTCCCGCTTCGGTCCGCAACGAGAGCGGTGTGACCTTTTCGGCCCGGGCTTCAGCGAAGTCGCTTGACGTCAGTGGTGAGCCGTGTTGTGTGCAGCAGCGGCCATGGGCGGCGGCAAGGTCACCCCGATAAAAGTCATTCAACCCGTGCTTGGCCAATCTTAGAAACGTGTCGCCCAGTGCGGGTTGGCGCAGCACCGACAGGGCGGCGGGTGCCCGTCCCGCGGCGGCATAAATGGCCTGAAACCCCGGAACGCCGAGCAGTTCATCGAGTTTTTGCTCGGTGCACTGCGATTGGTTTTCCGTCACCACCACACCTTCCTTCGCCAGTGCCACAGCATCGGTGAACAATCGGCTGAGGGGCATGGGCGTTCCCTCGGGTGTTGCGTACTCAAGTGCCTTGCGCCACCCATCCACCGCGCCGGGGACCGTCAGTGCCGCCCGCGGGCCGCGTGTGGGAATCTCCAGGTGGCCCCCGGCCAGGTACAAATCCGGCGTCGCAGCGGCGGCGGCCCGTCCGCAGGCTTCAATGCCCAAGACATGCCCGTCGGGCTTGCGTATCAGCCAGAATCCGTCGCCACCTATGCCATTCATATGTGGGTACACAACGGCGATGGTGGCCGCCATCCCCACCATCGCCTCGATCGCGCAACCCCCTTCGCGCAAGATGTCGCGCCCGGTTTGGGCGGCCAAATGGTGAGGCGCGGAGACCGCGCCCCGCAGTCCGGCTTTGCTGTATAGCATCCCAGTGTGCCCCTATTCCCAGTCTGACCTTTCTGCATACGGTAACGGCTTCCTGCGGTACCCGACACCATGCCACGGAGCATTTTCCCGATCGGTCGCAAAATCACGATACACCGTCCATCATTCACGCGGACGCTTGCTGACTGGCCCGGCCCGCTTGATGTGCTGCGTTCCGTCGGATAGGGTGACCTTCCCGACACCGCTGATTTTCAACACCATTCGCAACCCCTGCGGCAGTTCCCATCAAATGGAGCCAAAACACCTCCTGAGGCGTGTTCGCTGCCCGGTTTTCGGCATTGCGGGTTGCGTTTTGGCGCTGGTGTTTGGCCTGCTGGTGGGTTGCCAGGCTCATTCCGGGAGGGCCCCCGATCAGGTATTCCAAGGGGGCAGCGCAGGCGGTCGTGTGCTCGCCATGAGCCCCGGTTCCCATCTGGTTGCCGTCGGCCGAACCAACGGCTGGATCAACCTATGGGATGCCGAGACCGGCGTCAAACAGGGTGGTTGGAGGGTGCATGGGAGATCGGTCACCGGCCTGGAGTTTCTTGACAACGATCGGTTGATTTCCTCCGGCTATGACGGTCAGGTAGTGGTCTGGAGGTCTAACGGAAAACGCCTCAGGCGCTGGGATGCCGGCGCGCCGATCACCGCGCTGGCGTTGGCCTCTGGACAGGGTCCGGTGCTGACCGGACACGCCGACGGCATGGTCAAGCGTTGGCGCTTGGATGGCAGTCGGATCGATCAGCGGCCTGGCCACAACGGGGCTGTGCGTGCCCTTGCGGTTGCCTCCTATGGGGACACATTCGCCTCCAGCGGCCACGACGGCCAGGTTATGCTTTGGACATCCGATGCCGTGCCCATGCCCCTTCCACCGCCGGGCACCGATGCCCGCACTCTGGTGTTCACGCCGGATGCGACCGCCCTGCTCGGGGCAGGGTGGTTCAATGTTTACAGATGGAACGTTGCCCGCCGCAGCCTCGAAACGTTGCCGACAGAGCATCAGGGCATCATCAACGACCTCAGCTACCTGCCCGACGGACGGTTGGCCAGCATCAGCCGGCAAACCGACAGCTCGGTCCTGATTATCGACCCCCAGAGCGGCTCCACCCTGGAGCGCTTACAGGGACACCAGCTGTGCGGATCGGCGGTTGCACCTTCGGCGGACGGTCTGTACCTCAGCACCACCAGCGATGACGCCACCGTCCGGGTGTGGCGCCTGGATGGGCCAGCGCCCGAAATGTAGGTCGCAGCCCTGCCGGTCCGGCCACAGGTGCGCGCTTGGAACATGTCACTCAACCCATATCTTCTATTTGCCGCGACCAACCGGCGATTTCTCGGCTTCGGCTTTCTCATGGCCTTTGCCTCCAGCTTCGGTCAAACCTACTTCATAGGTGTTTTCGGTCCGGGCGTTCAGGCTGAGTTTGGATTGAGCCACACCGCCTGGGGCACGATTTACATGCTCGGGACACTTGGCAGCGCCGCGCTTCTTCCCTGGTCGGGAAAGCAAATCGACCGTCTGGATCTGCGGCACTACACGGCCATTGTGTTGCTGATGCTGATCTTCTCCTGTCTGATCATGTCGCAGGTTGCCGGCCCTTTCAGCCTGATTGTCGGCATCTTTTTGCTGCGCCAGTCTGGCCAGGGTCTGTCCAGCCACATCGCCGTCACCAGCATGGTGCGGTATTTCGACGCAGGCCGGGGTAGGGCTTTGGCTATTGCCTCGCTCGGTTTTGCCGCGGGCGAGGCAATGCTGCCCCTGGTGGCGGTCGCCGCCATTTCCGCCCTGGGATGGCGTTGGTCTTACCTCGCGTCCGCTGCGTTTCTGGCGGCTCTGTTGGTGCCCTGCGGTTTCGTGTTGCTCAAGGGACATGCCAGGAGACACCGGGATCACATCAAAGGTCTGGGCAAACCGGGTTCGTCAGGTCGCGATCCGGTTCGCGGTTGGACCCGGGCTCAGGTGCTCAACGATCGCCGGTTCTACTTGATGATGCCGGGTATCCTCGCTCCCTCGCTGATCATCACCGCGATGTTTTTCCACCATCTCAATCTGGCCGACGCCAAGGGATGGTCACATATCTGGATCACGGGCAGTTATTTTGTTTTCGCGGCGAGCACGGTGGTCACCGCGCTGGTGGCGGGGCCGTTGATCGACCGGTTCGGGGCCACGTACCTGCTGCGTTACATGCTGATGCCCTTGGCGCTGGCCATGGTCGCGGTGGCAGTGTTCACCGGCGCCTGGGTTGTCTGGTTGTACCTGGGCTTGCTTGGCGTATGTGTCGGATTTGCGCACACCGCGGTGGCGGCCATGTGGGCTGAACTCTACGGTGTGACCCACCTCGGTTCGATAAAGAGTCTGGCCGCCGCGCTATCGGTGTTCTCATCCGCTCTGGGGCCGGTGATCATGGGCGGCTTGATGGATGTGGGTGTAACGGCGGAGCGTGTCTGTCTCCTGTTTGCGGTCTACGTGGTGTCGAGTGCAGTATTGCTCGCCAGGGCGCTGATGCTGCGGCGGACCTGAGAGGTTTGCAGGGGCCGCGGCCTCTTGCAACGGAGACCCCGGGCATCTTCGGGGTAACCATTGGTCTGCTTTTGCAGGCGTGACAGAGCTGGACGGAGCCCAGGACATGAGTGCCACGCGTAGACGATGGATGTGTTCCGTGTCGGCCGCCGCCGCTGCGTGTTTGACCTTTCCCCTAAGCCGTGTGGCGCTGACTATGAATGAAGCCCGAAGCATTGAATTCATGCCGGCCACCGCCCTGCCCGAGGCGGAGCTCGCGCGACACGAAAAGTATATGGCCATGGCCATCGATCTGGCTGAGGCGTGTCCGGGTCCGTTTGGCGCGGTGATCGTTGATCCGCA
>JAHEDQ010000096.1 GCA_024641125.1 Candidatus Competibacteraceae bacterium
CCTTACTCTGACCATCGGACGACGCTGCCTGGTTCATTCCGGTTCCCCGTGCTTTCGTTTGTCTGGCTGTGGCGGGCTCTTGGAATCGCCACTGACCATCGTATACCCTCTGGCACCTTGGCAGACTGCGGACAAACCCAACCGAGCGGCCAGTGAGACAGGATCGATCATCTGTCGTCGTCTCGGCGAACGCGTCTTGTCTTTTCCGGTCGAACAGCACTTCGTACCAACTGACGGGGTCGTCCGCGGAGATTCCTTAATATCAACGAAGTACATTAGAATAGCGACGCAGGCTGGCGACCGCCAGCACCTCGGTCCCGCGCACTGTTGGAGCGCTCCCTTGCCCAATCCCGAACTCGATTCCGGCAGCGTCGTAATAGTGGGTACGGCCCATAACGGCAAAGCCTGCAGGCTGGTGGACCGGACCGGTCGGATCGATCCGCCGGCGCTTCAGGCATTGCTGGCGACCCTGATCGAACAAAAACAGTTCGGACTGAGCGGACGCTCTGCCCCGGGGGACAATACCATCAGACTGGGTGCCCCCCAGTATGGTCACATCCAGATCGACGAAAAACTGTATCGAATGACTCTGAGGCCTTACGAGGCCGTGCTGGAGGGGTTCTGAATCCATGATTGATACGCATTACCCCGATTTCGCGGAGTTACAAATGGCATTGGCCCGGGGGGCCGCGGTCGGCAGTCCAGCCGAAGCCCATGGGGCGCTGTGTGGCATGCTCGCCGTGCGCACGGTGGAGCGCGATGCCTGGGTGCGGCAGGTGCTCGGTGACCCCATGCCCGACCCGGCCGACGTTCTGACCATAGAGCTGAAGACATTGCTGCAGCAGGTCTACATCACAACCGTTTCCAAACTGGGCGATGTCAACATGGGATTCGATCTGCTGTTGCCGGACGACGAGCAGGGGCTGGATCTGCGTGCAGCCGCCCTGGGCAAGTGGTGCGAAGGTTTTCTGTATGGCCTCGGGCTCGCCGGCATCGACGACCAACGTTTGGGAGACGGCGAACTCAAAGAGTTCGTCAGTGACGTGTCGGACATCTCCCATGCCGATTTTGATACCGGGGGCGGCGACGATGAGCAGGAAGAGGCGTTTGCTGAGCTGGTCGAGTACATCCGCATGGGCGTCTTGCTGGCCAGCACCGAATTGCAGATCGCCAACCGGCGATCGACCTTGCATTAGATTACGGGTAGGCGGATGAGCTCAACGGAACACCTGGATCGGCGGCGTCGCCTCATGGATCAGATGGGTTCGGGCACCATCGCCGTCATCCCGTCCGCCCGGGAACAAAGCCGCAATGGGGACGTGAGCTTTCCTTTTCGCCAGGACAGTGACTTCCAGTACCTGACCGGCTTTCCGGAGCCCGACAGCGTTGCCGTACTGGCGCCGGGCCGCGGTGACGGTGAGTACATCCTGTTTTGCCGGCCGCGGGACCCACTGATGGAAACCTGGAACGGACGTCGGGCCGGGCTGGATGGCGCACTGGATCGATACGGCGCCGATCAGGCACACAGCATCGAGGACATAGACCGAATATTGCCCGATCTGCTGCAAAATCGGGATCGGGTCTACTACGCGGTGGGCTGTAACAGTGCCTTCGACCAGCGCCTGATGGCCTGGGTCAACCAGGTGCGTGGCCGGGCCCGCTCCGGCGTCACCGCGCCACGGGAATTCATCAGTCTCGATCATCTGCTACATGAGATGCGGCTGGTCAAGCGTCCGGCGGAGTTGGAGGTCATGCGCCGGGCCGGCGCCATATCGGCCGAAGCACATTGTCGGGCGATGCGCAGTACGCGACCTGGCAAACGGGAGTTTCAGGTGGAATCCGAACTGCAGTACGTATTTGGGCAGTATGGGTGCGGTACCGCATATCCGTCCATCGTTGGTGGCGGCGCCAACGGCTGCATCCTGCATTACACCGAGAACGATGCCGAGCTGCGGGACGGGGATCTGCTGCTGATCGACGCCGGCGCTGAACTGGAGGGTTATGCCTCCGACATCACCCGCACCTTCCCGGTAAACGGCCGCTTCTCCGGCGAACAGAAAGCGCTCTACGAGGTGGTGCTGGCGGCGCAACTGGCCTGCATCGACGAGGTGTACCCGGGAAACTCATGGAATGCCGCGCATGAAACCAGTGTCCGGGTATTGACCCACGGTCTGGTGGACCTGGGGTTGATCGACGGGGAGGTGGACGCCTTGATCGAAGACGGAAAGTATAAGCCGTTCTATATGCACCGCGCCGGTCATTGGCTGGGCATGGATGTTCACGACGTGGGGGAATACAAGGTCGATGGCCAATGGCGCCGGTTGGGGCCGGGTATGGTCCTGACAGTCGAGCCCGGCCTGTATGTATCGGCCGGAACCGAGGGGGTGGACCCGCGCTGGTGGAACATCGGTATTCGCATCGAGGACGATGTAGTGGTGAGCGGGGACGGTCACGAAATCCTTACCGCGGCGGTGCCAAAAACCGTGGACGGCATCGAGACCCTGATGGCGCAGGCGGATGGATAATCGGATCAATCTCCACCGTTCTATGCCGCAGCGTGCGCTGGAACGCCGTGCCGCAGGCTCGTTCCGAAGGCGTTGGGGAAAATGAGCCAGTCCGGCAGTGACATGATGCACAGCCCCGCCGCAGTCTCGCAGGCCATGGATGATGTGACCATTGTGGGTGGGGGGCTTGTGGGCGCGAGTCTGGCTTGTGCACTGAGTGGTCACGGGCTCAGACTGTCCATGGTTGAACCGTTTCCGTTTGCTACGCACAGCTCCCCCAGCTACGACGACCGAACCATTGCGCTGGCTGAAGGCAGTCGCCGCATCCTTGCTGGTCTGGGCCTTTGGTCGGCCATCGCCGAACACAGCACTCCGATAAAGCGGATACACGTATCCGATCGTGGTCGATTCGGCACCGCGACGCTCAGCGCGGCGGACCAGGGGGTGGAGGCGCTCGGCCATGTGGTGCCGGCTCGGTGCATCGGTCAGGCATTGGCTGACCGGCTGGCGGCGATGCCGGATCTGATTCTGCGCGCCCCCGCCGTTCTGGAGGATGTCGATGTGGGCGAGACCGAGGTCGGACTGAGCATCCATTCGGATGGGCGGGATATGGGCGCCGCGACCCGCCTCGTGGTGGGCGCCGACGGCGCCCATTCCCAGGTCCGCGCACTGCTGGGCATTGGTGTGCGGCGTTGGGAGTACGGCCAAAGCGCCATTATCGCCAACGTGTCGCCCGAGCGAGACCATCATGGTGTTGCCTATGAACGATTCACCGACACCGGACCGATGGCGCTGCTGCCCATGAGCGGAGGCCGTTGCGCATTGGTTTTGACCGTCCGCGACGCGGATCTCGACAGTCTGATGGAACTGAGTGACGCGGACTTCGCGCGGGTGATCGAGCGGCGTTTCGGCCGGCGCCTGGGGCGGATGGTTCAGGTGGGTGAGCGGCTGTCCTACCCGCTGGCCTACTGGCGCGCCCAGGCCGATGTCCGTCCCCGTGTCGCTCTGATCGGAAATGCGGCACATACGCTCCATCCGGTGGCGGGCCAGGGATTCAATCTCGGTCTGCGGGATGCCGCCACGCTGGCCGAGGTTTTGGTGGATGCGGCGCGTGCGGGAAACGATCCCGGCAGCGATGCTGTGCTTCGACGTTATGCCGCCTGGCGGCGATGGGATCAGCGACGCACGGCCGGATTCACCGACGGTCTGGTGCGGCTGTTCAGCAATCCCCTGGCCCCCGCGGCTTGGGCACGCGGCCTGGGCATGGTCGCGTTCGACCTGCTGCCCCCTGCCAAGGGGCTGTTGTCCCGTTCGGCGATGGGTCTTGCCGGCCGATTGCCGCGCCTTGCGCGGGGGCTGAGTCTTTGAACACGCCACGGCCTGATGCAGCGGCCGCGCTCTATGATGTGCTCATCATCGGTGGCGGCGTGGTTGGGTCGACCCTTGCCTGTGCTCTGGGAGATGGGCCGCTCAGCGTCGCATTGGTTGAACGTGGCACGCTGGATGGATGCCGCCCCGGACCGGAACACGATCTCCGGGTGTCCGCCATCACGCCCGCCTCCCGCAACGTGTTCGCTGCGGTGGGGGCCTGGGACGCAATGACCGGTTGGCGGGTCGGTCCCTATACCGATATGCATGTCTGGGACGGCGCCGGAGGCGCCTCGATCCACTTCGACTGCACAGAACTGGGCGAACCCGAACTGGGCTGGATCGTCGAAAATCGGATCGTCCAGCACGAGCTGCTCGGCCGTGCCGGTGAATTCGAAAATGTCACTGTGCTTGAGTCCGCCGAACTGGCCCGGGCAGAGATCAACGACGTCGGCTTTTCGGTTGCCCTCGAGGACGGCCGTCTGCTGCAGACCCGCTTGCTGGTGGGGGCCGATGGCGCGCGCTCACGGGTTCGCCGCCTGGCCGGGATCGACACCGTGGGCTGGGATTATGACCAACATGGTCTGGTGTGCACGGTCGACACTGAATTTCCCCATGCCAGCACCGCATGGCAGCGCTTTCTCAGCACCGGTCCGCTTGCCTTCTTGCCGCTATCCGACGGTCGCTGCTCCATAGTGTGGTCCACCACGCCAGAGGCTGCCGCCCGGCTTCAGGCTTTGGATGCCGGTGCCTTTGAAAGCGAACTCACCGATGCTTTCGAAGCGCAGTTGGGCAGGGTCGGCCTGGTTTCACCTCGCGTAGCTTTCCCCTTGCGTCTGCAGCATGCACGTCACTACATAGGCCCCCGGGTTGTGCTTCTGGGCGACGCAGCTCACACCATCCATCCTCTGGCCGGGCAGGGCGTGAACCTGGGCGTGATGGATGCAGCCTGCCTGGCCGAGTGTTTGTTGGACGGCGCGGCCCGCGGGCGGGCACCGGATTCCATAGTGACCCTGCGCCGCTACGAGCGCTGGCGCAAGGGGCAGAACATGCTCATGCAGGCCACCATGGACGCGTTCAAACGGCTGTTCGGGAGCGAGTTGATGCCGCTTCGTCTGGCACGCAACCTGGGTTTGCGTCTTGCCGACAATGCCGTACCCGTCAAGAACGCGTTGGCGCGCCGGGCCATGGGATTGAGCGGCGATTTGCCCGCGTCGGCCCGTTACGCGTCGGCCGGGATCGCTTCGGTCAGGCCGGGTCGCCGCGTGCGCAGCGAGTAAGAATAGTCCGACCCCGGATCGGGCAGTGTCCCGATTGTGTTCCACCAGGCGTCTCGCCACGATGGTGCGTCAAACCGTCGCAGCGCCGCCGTGACAGCGTTACGGAAACCACACCCATGAAGCACTGTTGGATTGCCGTCTGTGTGCTGGCGTTCTGCGCCCCCCGTATCCATGCGGCGGAGGTGCGCAGCAGCGCCGAGGATCGCAGCGCCGTTTCCCTCACCGTCTACAATACCGATCTCGCCCTGGTGCGTGACCAGCGTTCGGTGGCCTTGCCTGTTGGGGTAAGCGATCTTCTGTTTGCCGACGTCAGCGCCCGCATTCGTCCCGAGACGGCTCAACTCTACGGCTCGATTTCCGTGTTGGAGCAGAATTTCGACTTCGACCTGCTCTCGCCCCGCACGCTGTTGCAGAAATACGTGGGGCGCCAGATCGGGTTGATTCGCACTCACCCGCAGACCGGAGAGGAACGCCGCGACACTGGCACCGTACTCAGCGCGGCCGAGGACGGAGTTGTGTTTCGCATCGGCGACCGGATCGAGACCGCCGGCGAGAGTATGCCGTGGCGCTTCGTGTTCGATCAGGTGCCGCCCAACCTGCGCGAGCGACCGACGCTCACCATGCAGGTGGACGCCGCACAAGGCGGCGGCCAGTCGCTCGAACTGGCCTACCTTACCGGTGGCCTGTCCTGGCGCGCAGACTATGTGGCCACACTGAACCCCGCCGGCGATGTGTTCGATCTGTTGGCCTGGGTCACGGTGCACAATCAAAGTGGCGTGGAGTACCGGGACGCAGCCCTTCAGTTTATCGCCGGGGACGTCAATCGGGTGCCCGAGCCACCGCTGCAGGATATGCGAGGTATGGCCATGCGGGCAGAAATGGCTGCCGCCCCGATGGCGCGGGAGGCGGTGTTCGAGTATCACCTCTATTCACTGGGCCGCACCACGACACTGTCCGATCAGCAGTCCAAGCAGCTCAAGCTGTTCGAGGCCGAGCAGGTGCCGGTCAGCCGTCGCTATCGGGTCGATGCGACCGGCACCTACTATGGCGTCAACCCCGTCCAGGACGAACTGAAAGCCGACACCACGCTGCGTTTCGAGAACAGCGCGCCAGCCTTGGGTCAGCCGCTGCCCGGCGGCATCGTGCGCTTTTATCAGCGCGATGCACAGGGGCGAATCCAGTTCGTGGGAGAAAACCGGATTGACCATACGCCGGACGGCCGTGACGTGTCCCTGACAGTCGGCAAGGCCTTCGACATCACCGCCACCCGCCGTCAGACCGATTACCGGAAAGTTTACGGAGACGAGCGCGAGTCGGCCTGGCAGGTTGTGGTGCACAACGCGAAATCGGAGGCGGTCGAGGTGGAGGTTGTGGCCCGCTTCTCGGGAGACTGGGAGATCACCGAGCAAAGCGACAATCACGAGCGGGAAGATGCGTTCACGGCACTGTGGCGGGTGCGCGTGCCGGCCAAGGGCGAGTCGACGCTGGACTATCGGGTGCGGATACGCTGATGGCCCGGATTCTGGTAGTCGGCACCGTGACCGTAGACCATGTTCTGTCGCTGGAGCGATATCCGGTGGAAGACGAAAAGGTCCGCTGTCAAAGCCACCATCGCCGCCGCGGCGGCAACGCTGCAACCACTGCGGTGATGCTGAGCCGTCTGGGACACGAGGTGTTCTGGGCCGGCACGGTGGGTAACGATGAATTCGGCAAATGGGTCAAGGCCGATTTCGGGCGCTGGAATGTAGATCTCAGCCTTGCCCGGACGCTGGCCGGGCCAACCCCAATATCCTATGTGCTACGCAGCAAAACCAGCGGTTCGCGGACCATTGTCCACCACCGTTCGCTGCCGGAGTTCTCCGCCGATGTTTTGGTGGGTGAGCACCTCGCTGAGTTCGACTGGGTGCATTTCGAGGGTCGTGATCCGCTGGCGATCGGCGCCATGATTGGCGAGGTTGACGCCGCAGCGCCCATGGCCCGCACCTCGCTGGAGGTCGAGAAGCACCGACCTGGCATCGAAACCCTGTTCCCCGGGGTTGATATATTGCTGTTTGCCAAGAGCTATGCGCGCAGTCTGAACATGACACCGCAGAAGCTCTTTTCCGTCGTCCATGCCGACGCCCCCGACGCCCAGCTGGTCTGTGCCTGGGGCCGCAGGGGGGCCTATGCGCTCGGACCTTCCGGCGGGGTGCTGACCAGTCCGGCGCTGCCGCCTCGGGAAATCGTCGATACTCTGGGTGCCGGTGATGTGTTCAATGCCGCCATGATTGACGGCCTTCTGTCCGGGTCTAAGCTGGCATCGGTTCTTGACGATGCTTGCGCTTTGGCAGCCAGAAAGTGTGCCCACGAGGGATTCGCGTTTCCGCTGGGGAGGATCTGACCCATTGATACGAATCGCGTTTCGGTCCATATGGGCGCAGATGCGAGGCCCCCGGCGCAGCGCCACAGTCATTCTATGGCCAAACCGGGAAACGCGGCAGATGCGCTCTTGTGGGCGAAAGCCCAGCGGGGCCGGGCCTTTGCGCCCCTCATACTGCGTTGCACATCGCTCATTGGCGACTCACTTATTTGGCTTGGGCCAACTACACTCGGTGCGTCTTGTACGAGAGAGCGCAAAGACGCCGGCGCGCCGCAGCACTTGATCAGACCTTTCCTAGGCCAATGAGTCCTCACACCCAACGTGGTGTAGGCTATCCGAGGGGCAGGCGAATTATGACGGTCTGAGCAGCGGATAGGAGCATTCGTGTCGCAGATTCAGGGAGAGAAGGTAGGCGAAGCAACCGGTAGGCCTTATCTGGCCTCGCGGCTATGCCTCCGATTCCGGTCCCCTGTGATTGCCGACCACCGCGCTCATCCTCGGCGGCGCAGCCCATGTCTTCAGCGCGCTTTGCTCACCTGTATCGTCGGCTGGCTTTTGCTGGTTCCCCGCCTGCCCCTGGCAGCTGAGCTGGTTGTCGCGAATCCCTCCGCACCTGTGGATGCGCTCAGCCCAACTGCACTGCGGGCCATCTTCAGCATGCGCCTGCGATCCTGGCCAGACGGAAGTCCGGTTCGCGTTTTCGTTCTGCCGGATGACGCGCCGGATCATGTTCAGTTCGCCAAACAGTTGTTGTCGATTTTCCCGCATCAATTGCGGCGTGCCTGGGACCGCGGCGTCTACTCGGGTACGGGACAGGCGCCCAACAGGGTGGAGTCGGAAGCGGCGATGCGGGCCGCGGTCGCGACTACAAAAGGCGCAATAGGGTATCTGCCAAGGGAGATGGTCGATGCAAGCGTCCGTGTCATCGAGGTGGAGTAAGGCAATGGACACACCATCACGTCAAGCCTGCACTGGCCTGTCGGTGCTCCTGGCCCTGGCCCTGACGCTGAGTGCTGCGGCGCAGGCGTTCGAGTTGCCGGAATCGGTCCAGATCCACGGCTTTTTGTCCCAGGGATATATCTCTACCTCCGGTAGTAACAACTTCTTTGGCCATAGCTCTGACGGGGGAAGCTGGAACTATCGCGAGATCGGCGTCAATGGTTCCTGGCGGCCCACTCCCAAGCTGCAGTTCTCCATGCAGGTGGTGGGTCGTGATGCGGGCGAGACGGACAATGACGGCGTGCGCATCGACTACGGCTTCGCAGACTACAGTTTCATCTCCGATGCCGACCGGCTCTGGGGCGCACGCGTTGGCCGCATCACAAATCCGTTGGGATTTTACAATGAAACCCGAGACGTACCCTTTACCCGGCCCAGCATACTGTTGCCGCAGGGAATCTACTTCGACCGCAACCGAAACCTGTCGCTGTCGGCGGATGGGGTGCAGGTTTACGGGGAACAACGCACAAGCATAGGTGACTTCTATTTTCAGGCCGGTGCGGTTCAGCCTCGGACCGAGGATCCCGAGTTTCAGCATGGGTTCACCAACGGCGCCTTTCCGGGGGAACTGGACGGGCGGCTGTCTTGGGTGGGCCGGGCGTTGTACGAGCGTGATGGCGGTCGCATTCGCCTTGCGGTCAGTGGCGGTGACTTCCGCGGGAAGTACGAGCCGAAACCGTGGAAGATTGACCTGCAGGATGGGCGGTTCCGGTTCGTACCATTGATATTTTCCGCTCAATACAATGCTGAGAAATGGAGCCTTACCAGCGAGTTCGCGCCGCGGCGCACAGCTGAGTTCCGCGGCTTTGGTCCATTCTTGCCCGATGGGAAGTTCACCGGTCAGAGTTTTTACATTCAGGGGACCTATCGTTTTGCCCCCAAATGGGAAGTAGTCCTGCGCTACGACGATTTGCGTTGGGACAAGAATGACCGCAATGGCAAAGACTGGGAGGCCGCCACCGGATTCCCGGCACACACCCGCTTCGCCAAGGACTGGACGGTGGGTTTGCGTTGGGACATCACGCCCAGAATCATGCTCAGGGCCGAATATCACCGGGTTAAGGGCACCGGATGGTTGGCTGCGTTGGAAAATCCCGGAATGCGTCCGAACCCGATAGTGCCCAGCACGCTGGAGGATGACATTGACGAGGATTGGAATCTGTTTGCGCTGCTGGCCTCTTTCCGATTTTGATTGGATGCCAGTGACGAGTACCCCTCTGGCTCAATCTGCACGGATCACATCAGGGAACCCGCCCGGCAGCTACGACCACCGTGGTGGCGCCGTAGAAGGCACCGGATTCGGCGATGGCGTGGAGAGTATGCCGCCAGCGTGAAAGTTGTTCCCGGGACACGCGGCCGGTGTCCACTGCCAGGTCCTCGACCGCGTCCATGCGGGTTATGAAGCGGGTGAGCCCGTAATCGGTCATCACCACCGCGTGACCTTCAACCGTGACGTCCCGCAGGCCGGCAGCCAGAAACATGGCCCGCAGTCGTCGACCGGAATATCCATTGGGCAGGCCTTGTTCTGCCCGGCATCGGGCCAGTGCCCGTTCGGTTTCACGTTCTTCACAGTCGATGGAGAGCGAGCCCCAATCGGGATCGGTCACCACCACCCGGCCGCCACTCCGAGTGGCATCGATCATGGCCCGCAGGGCCGACTCGGGTTGCGCAAGGTGCATGAACAACCGTTCGCTGCGGGCTGCGTCAAACTGACCGGGCCCAAGATTCGGTCGCTCAGCGTCATCGACGCGATGGGAAACCCAGGACCCAACATCGGCGAGGCGCGCCGCGGTAGACGCCGCCTCCACCATCTCAGGGTCCATATCGATGCCGACCACCGATCCGGTCGGGCCCACCTGTTGGCCCAGTATGACGGTGTCAATGCCAGGTCCGCAGCCCAGATCCAATAGCCGTTGGCCGGTCTGAATCGACATCAGCTCATGGCTTCTGCGCTTGATCGGGGCCAGCAGCTGCCCGGCACGCTGCAGATAGTCGCGATCCACGTAGCTTTGTTTCGAAGGCATCACCCGCTTCCCGTCATGATTTGAAAAAGCTCACTCGCGGAAGGTGGATGACGATACTGTTTAGGGAAGGTCTGATCAACACCGGTGGGTGCGCTCCCTCGAACGCCATTGCAAGCAAAGGTTTCAGGTCACGGGATCGCCCTGACTGGATACGCCGAGTCTCAGTTCGAAGCCAGACGGTGGGCGTGACGAATTGGCTCCGGCAGCCGGAATCGAGGTGTCGATGCCATTACCCAGGTAACCGCAGTGTCAAGTGACAACCGGTGTCCCAGGGACACGAATACCGGTTTCACGCCCCGGCGCGTGCGCAGAACAGCGCCCACCACTTCCTCCTTGTGAATCAGAGGGCTCCATGCGCCACGCCGGTCTGGTACGGGATCGAACGCACCCACCAGTCGGGTCTTGCCGACACCGATGCTTGGCATGTCCCGCAGTACGCCCAGATGGCAGGCGAGTCCGAATCGGCGTGGGTGAGCATAACCCTGGCCGTCGCACAGGATGAGATCCGGCGGTTGTTCGAGCTGGTCGAGAGCCGCGCACAGTGCGGGAATCTCCCGAAACGAAAGCAGGCCCGGAACATAGGGGAAGACTGTGGCTTGGCGCACGACCGCAGATTCCATCAATTCGAGCGATGGGAATGCAAGGACGGCAACCGCGGCCCGGGTGACGCTGCCACCGGCCTCGAAGCCCACATCGACACCGGCCAGGCGGTATACGGCATCGACCCGATCTCTGAGCTCCACACGGGGCGCCCAATCGTGCTGGAGTTGCACCGCTTGGCTGGGTGTCAGGTTCCAGGAATGGCTCGGCGTTTGGTTCACTCAGGGAAAGAAAAGACGGACGAAGAACGGGGCCCAGAACACCAACATCCCCAGCATCAGGGCAATGTCCAGTTTGTAGACGGCGCGGCAAGCCGCCGGATCATCGGCACCTTCACCCCCCATGAAAATCTTCGCCATCAGCATATCGAAGGGAAGGATCCAGAATATGAACACCACCAGGCCTGGCGCCACATAGGTTGGGATGATTGCCCAGCCGCTCTTGTTGCCCGGGTCCATCATCAGTGCCATGGGCAGCAGCGCCAGCACGATTGTTGCCAGCGCCACTCGCAGTGGTCCGACCTGGGAAAAAAAATGCGTCCGTGGATTGGGGGCGACTCTATTGATGTTGGGCACGGTTCTAGTCTTCGGCTCCAATGGCCTTGTGTTGCGGTTCGGGTGGCCAATCATACTCCCGGTGAAGTCGGCAGGGTAAGATCGATTGGGGTGTTGCGGGATACGCCCGTTGTTTCATCGCCCCGCGGTAATGGGCAAAGAGTGACGGCATGCGTATAGGCATCGACTTGGGTGGGACAAAGATCGAAGGGCTTGCCCTGGCGGCGGACGGGCGTGAGATTGCCCGTATTCGAGTACCGACGCCGCGCGATGACTACCCCGGAACCGTTGATGCGATTCGCGCGTTGGTTGAGGATCTCGAGCGGCGCGGCGCGCCTGGCGCAAGCGTGGGGGTTGCCAGCCCGGGCGCGATCTCACCCGTGACGGGTCGGATGAAGAACTGCAACTCGGTCTGGCTCAACGGCCAGCCGTTGCCGGAGGATCTGCGGTCGGCGCTTGGGCGCGAGGTCCGTATCGCCAACGACGCGGACTGCTTTGCCCTGTCTGAGGCTACGGACGGTGCGGGTGCCGGTGCAGAGGTGGTCTTTGGCGTCATTGTCGGGACCGGTACTGGCGGTGGTATCGTGATTCGCGGGGCGTTGATGTCCGGACCCAATGCCATTGCCGGGGAGTGGGGCCACAACCCGCTGCCCTGGCCTTTGCTGGCCGAACTTCCCGGTGCCGACTGCTACTGTGGACGGGCCGGGTGCATCGAGACCTGGCTTTCCGGCCCAGGCTTTGAGTTCGATCATTTGCAATCCAGCGGCCAAGCCATGAGCGCAGAAGCCATTGTCGCCGCCGCGGACCGGGGCGATGGGGCGGCTGCGGCGTCGCTGGAACGGTATTGCCATCGTATGGCCCGGTCATTGGCCTGCGTGGTCAATCTGCTCGATCCGGATGTCATCGTACTTGGCGGTGGCATGTCCCAGGTGGGGCGCCTGTATCGGCGGGTACCGGAGCTTTGGTCCGCTTATGTGTTCTCCGACCGGGTGGATACCTGTCTGCGCCCACCACGGCACGGTGACAGCAGCGGCGTTCGCGGCGCGGCGTGGCTGTGGGCCGCCGAGTGATGAGGCTGCGCCATCCCCTGTTGTGGAAGCTGTTTGCCTGGTCTCTGCTGGCAACGGTGGTGTTTTTGACGCTGACACCCAGTCCGCCCAAAGTCAGCATGGCGTTTCTGTCCTGGGACAAGGCCCAGCATTGTCTCGCCTACATGCTCTTGATGTGGCTGTTTGCCATGGCATGGGAGGGTCGAGGGCTGGTCGCCTGGACGCTGTTTTTGGTGTGTATCGGGGTCACCCTCGAGTGGCTGCAGGGCATCATGGGCATTCGCGTCATGGAGATCTGGGATATGCTGGCCAACAGCATTGGGGTTGGTCTGGGTTGGGCGATATCGAGGACGCCCTTTCGTCGTACCCTGGTCTGGATAGAATCGCGGCTGGCCCGGCTGTGATGGCCGGTATCAGGCGAAAAGCGGTCGAATAGTATAGTGTTTAGAGACCGCTTGGCAGAAATGCCACCGCTGGTTTTTCAGCCATTCTTAGGAGAGTAACCCATGCTTGTTACCACGCCCCGGTTCCTGATCTATGCCTTGATATTCGGTCTGGCCATGATCGTCAGCGCGCCCCATGCTTTCGCGGTTGATACGGTGCACAGGGTGGTAATGCATTTGGATGACAACGATCCGGAACGTATGAATCTGGTGCTCAACAATGCCGCCAATATGTCCAACTACTACCAGGAACAGGGTGAGGAGGTGGAGATTGAAATTGTCACCTACGGGCCCGGGTTGCACATGCTGCGCGCGGACACTTCACCGGTGAAGGAGCGCATCATGGGTTTTCCCGACAACTTCGATACGGTGACGTTTCGTGCCTGCAGCAACACACTCAGCAAGATGTCCGCAAAAGCGGGCAAAGAGGTGGAGTTGCTGCCCCAGGCCACCATGGTGCCGTCGGGCGTCATTCATCTGGTTCAGCGACAGGAGGAGGGTTGGGTCTATTTGCGGCCCTGAGATGTGACCCTCGGCGAGGCGTTGTCAGCTGGCTCATGCGGAGATCAGCTGTGGCGCTCGTCACCCGATTTGCAGCACAGCCCAATCCCGGAGTATCCGAACCATGAAGATCGTCATCCTATCAAGGGGCCCCAAGCTCTACTCGACCCGCCGTTTGGTGGAGGCGGGCATCGAACGCGGTCACGACGCGCGGGTCATCAACCCGCTGCGTTGTTACATGAACATAAGCTCCAGTCGGCCCACAATCCACTACCGCGGCGAGGAATTGGATGAGTTTGACGCGGTCATTCCACGCATCGGCGCATCGGTAACCTTCTATGGTACCGCTGTGCTGAGACAGTTTGAGATGATGGGCGTGTATCCGCTCAACGAGTCGGTGGCGATTTCCCGTTCCCGGGACAAATTGCGCTCTCTTCAGCTGCTGGCCCGCAAGGGGGTTGGCCTGCCGGTCACGAGTTTTGCCCATTCCCCGGATGACACCGAAGACTTGATCAAGTTGGTGGAGGGCGCGCCGCTGGTGATCAAGCTGCTGGAAGGCACCCAGGGCAAAGGCGTGGTTTTGGCCGAGACCCGAAAGGCGGGGGAGAGCGTGATCGACGCGTTTCGCGGTTTGAACGCTCACTTTCTGGTGCAGGAGTTCATCAAGGAAGCGGGCGGCGCCGATCTTCGGTGCCTGGTGGTGGGCGGCAAGGTTGTGGCCACCATGATGCGTCAGGCCAAGGATGGTGAGTTCCGTTCCAATCTGCATCGCGGTGGCACGGCCAAGCTGATCAGAATTACCCCCACCGAGCGCAGTACGGCGGTGCAGGCAGCCGCGATCATGGGGCTTAACGTGGCCGGTGTGGACATCCTGCGCTCCAATCATGGGCCGGTGGTCATGGAGGTCAATTCCTCGCCAGGCCTGGAGGGGATTGAGGCCGCCACCGGCAAAGACATCGCTGGCCAGATCATCGAGTTTATCGAGAAGAACGCCCGCCAGGGCAAGACACGGACACGGGGCAGCGGTTGAGGTGCAGTCCATCAGGCTGAGCCCATGAGTGCAACCCTCCAGATCGGCTCCGAGAGTGTTGCGCCCGGGCAGCGTCAAACCATCGAGCTGGCGCTGCCCAGCCTGTATGGTCATGCTCGCATGACCATGCCGGTGCATGTTTTGCGGGGACGTCGTCCGGGGCCGACTCTGTTGGTTTCGGCCGCGGTACACGGCGACGAAATAAACGGCGTCGAGATCGCCCGGCGTTTGCTGGGCATGAGTCTGATCCGGCGTCTTCGCGGCACCCTGATCTGCGTACCGGTGGTAAACGTCTACGGTTTCGTGAATCGCTCGCGGTACATGCCGGATCGACGCGATTTGAACCGGTCCTTCCCCGGCTCGGACCATGGCTCCACAACGGCGCGTCTGGCGCGTCTGTTTCTGGATGAAGTGGCCCGCCACGCCAGCCATGTCCTGGATCTGCACACCGCGGCAGTGTACCGGACCAACCTGCCCCAGATCCGGGCGCATCTTGCGGACGAGGTGACCAAGAGCATGGCCATCTCATTCGGATCCCCGGTGATACTGGATTCCAACCTGCTGGATGGCAGTTTTCGGGCAGAGGCCGCCAAGCTGGGGATCCCGATGCTGGTATTCGAGGGGGGCGAGGCGCTGCGGTTCGAGGAACTCGTGGTCCGGGCCGGTCTGCGTGGGGTTTTGGACGTCATGCGCACCCTGGGCATGTTACCCGCCCGGCGTCGGCCACGCGGCGGTCCGAGTCCCGTCGTGGCCCGGTCCAGTGTCTGGGTCCGGGCGGAACGGAGCGGTGTCTTGCGTACGTCCATGGCCCTGGGCGCTCATGTGCGCAAAGGGGATATCCTGGGTTACATCGGCGATCCTTTGAGTCAGGATGCGGGCGCGGTGGTTTCGGCCTTGGACGGGATTCTCATTGGTCGAGTCACACTGCCCTTGGTCAACGAAGGCGAAGCGCTGTTCCATCTCGCCAAGTTTCGGGATCCTCGGGCCGTTGGTGAGCAGCTCGAGGAATATCACGAGAGTTTGATCGAATCGGATCATCTGGCGGATCCCGGAGCCAAGTCGGCCAATGGCGAGATGGCGGGCGTTTGAGCGAATCAAAACCTTTGCACGAGAACCACATGTCGACTGTCTCCAAATCATTGGACCTGGATCGTATCGGTTGGCGTGAATGGCTGGCCCTGCCGGATCTGGGTGTCGGCGCGATCAAGGCCAAGATCGACACCGGCGCGCGAACCTCGGCGCTCCATACCCACAAGATCGAGCCCTATCGTCTTGGCGGCGCGCCCTGGGTGCGGTTCTGGCTCCACCCGCTGCAGAAGCGTAATACGCCGGATCTGATCTGCAATGCGGAGATCATCGACCAACGTCGGGTCAGCGACTCGGGCGGCCACCAGGAACAGCGCCTGGTCATCGCCACACAGGTGGAAATCGGGGGGCATTGCTGGCCCATCGAAATCACCTTGACCAACCGTGAAACCATGTTGTTTCGCATGCTGCTGGGCCGCACGGCCATGCGCAATCGATTCCTGGTTGATGCGGCGCGCTCTTTTGTTTGGGGCAAGCTTTCGCCCGAGCAGGCCGCCGCCAAGTTCAGCGATTCTTCTGCCCGAAATGCCTGATTCGGCGCCTGTTAGGGAAGGTCTGATCTATTCGTGAACGTGCATCTTGCGACTGAAATGCACAGCTTCATCGCTGCAAATCTTGGCAATAAAACAACTACTACCCGCGATCTGCGCATTGGATCTGCACATTTTGCCCCCCAATCTGCTTCGTCCAGAAAAGAACAGAGGCTCCCTGGGGGGCAGGCTTTCCCGGCGCTTACCGGCATGACCTGCAGCCCAACGGGTACTACTCCAGCGTGCTGCTGATGTCAGTGGCCCTGATCGCCGCCATGTCGCTGGTGCCCATGGGTTTGGCACTCGTGCTCATCGGCGCGTTTCGCCGGCGTCTGAAGATCCAGTTGGTGGGCGCCGCCTGTTTTGGGTTCGGCTTGTTGCTCTATTTCAGTACCCTGCTGGGTGAGTTTGGCGCCGCAGATGCCTGCCTGGATGCCGGCGGGCGCTGGAATTACGATGATCGGTTTTGTGAACTGTCGGACCCGCCAGCACCGGAAACAAACCCATGACCCAAAGCTTGAACCCACTCGGATTGCCCATCGGCGAGCCGGTTG
>JAHEDQ010000005.1 GCA_024641125.1 Candidatus Competibacteraceae bacterium
GCCGGATCCGACATCGCATACCAATGCTGCATGAAATAGATGCGCAGCATGCTCTACAACGCCATAGGCGACTGACCGCGCCGGCCCGATTTCGAATAGTGGGGCTCGATCAACGCCACCAACTCTTTCCAGGGCGCCACCTGCTCCATCTCACCCAGGAACCGCTCCCGCCGGGTCTGCCTCTTCATGCTCTGATACGATAGTGACGCAAAGGTGGGCTGCTTCATAGCCGGACACTTCCCAAATGGTGGCGACAACAGCGCGCCGTTCGACAGCGCTATTGTACCTCCAATGAATAAATCAGACCTTCCTCAGCCTTGCGATATTCGCTGGGGTCGATGCCGTTGGTAGGAGCTTGCGCGCCCCGTCGCGGCGGTCCCAGGCATCTTTCAGCGACACATCAGGGTAAACACCAAGGGATAAGCGTTTCTCCTTGCCCCGTAGCGATGTTTCAACCGACACCACTCCCCGCCGCTTGTCACGACCTCCAAATACAGCCCACCGCTGTCGGCCAGCTTCTTGACTTGTTTACCGGACTTGGCGTTGCAGATGGCGCGGTCGGTCAGAGGCGTTTGGGGGCAACTCCATACCGGGATGGTCGAGTTTTCCCAAATGTTGCCCCAAACGTCAAAGGACGTGCATGGACACCGGTGGACGGAAAACGCAGGTGAGCTCTGTATTTCAGGCACTAAAAAAGCCGTCCTGGGACGGCCTTGAAGGTTTAGTTGGTAGCGGGGGTAGGATTCGAACCTACGACCTTCGGGTTATGAGCCCGACGAGCTACCGGACTGCTCCACCCCGCACCGGCGAGGCGCATACTACGGCCTGAGATGGTGTTTTGCAAGCCCGTGGCAGGCGATTGTTACACTGGCACGGGGATGACGCGATTCAGCCGATGGCGGCGGCGCAGATCCCCAGCAGCCAGCCCGGCAAAATTCCGAGCACGGCCACCGCCAGCCCGTTGGCGCTGAGCACCACCCGGGTGTCCAGGCTGCCCTCGATCTCGGCATCGCTGGTGGGGTCGTCGAAATACATGAGTTTGACGATGCGCAGGTAGTAAAACGCCCCGATGATGGAAAACACGACCGCCGCGACGGCCAGCCAGACCAGGCCCACGTCGATGATGGCTTTGAGCACCGCCAACTTGGCGTAAAACCCCACCAGCGGCGGAATGCCAGCGGTGGAGAACATCACCAGCAGCATCAACACGGCCAGCCAGGGATTGCGCTTGTTGAGGCCTTTGAAATCGTCAAGGGAGTCGGCCTCGATGCCGGCCTGGCTGAGATAAATGACCACCCCGAAGGCGCCGCACACCATGATGACGTAGGTGATGGTGTAGAACATGGCGGCCGCGTAGCCCTCCGGCGTGCCGGCCAGCAGGCCCAGCAGCAGAAAGCCCACATTGGCGATGGTCGAGTACGCCAGCATGCGTTTGATGTTGGTCTGGGCGATGGCCAGCAGATTGCCGAGACCCATGGACAAAACGGACAGCACGATCAGCATTTGCTGCCAGTCGGCCTGCAGATTTTCCAGCCCGTCCACCAGCAGGCGCATGGCCAGGGCGAAGGCGGCGAGCTTGGGCGCTGATCCGACGAACAGGGTGACCGAAGTGGGTGCGCCCTGGTACACATCGGGTATCCACATGTGGAACGGCACCGCGCCCAGTTTGAAGGCGACGCCCACCACCAGGAACACCAGACCGAACACCAGCACCAGGTTGCCGGCGTCACGCTCACCGATGGCGGCGCGGATGGTCTCCAGGTCGATACTGCCGGTGGCGCCGTAGATCATGGAGATGCCGTACAGCAACATGCCGGAGGCCAGGGCGCCGAGCACGAAGTACTTCATGGCCGACTCGGCCGAGGTGCCGGACTCCCGGTCAAAGGCGACCAGCGCATAAAGACACAGGGACAGCAGTTCCAGACCCAGGTAGATGGTCAAGAGACTGCCGGCGGAGACCATGACCATCATGCCCAGGACCGCGAACAGGCCCAGCACGTAGTACTCGCCCCGGAACAGATTGCGGTCCCGCAGATAGTCACGGGCATAGAGAAAGCCGGTGGCCGTGGCCAGCAACACCGCGATCTTGAGCACCGAACCCATGTCATCGCGGACAAATGTGCCGCTGAAACCGATTTGCTCCGGTCCCCCCATCTGCATGTATGTCAACAGGGCGGTGCCCAGCAACGTGCCCTGGGCGATCCGGAAGCTAACCCGGCGGTGGGCGTCATCGATGAACACGTCCACCAGCAGCAGCAGGCAGGCCATGCCGAGCAGGAACAGCTCCGGCAGCACGAGGGAGAAATCTGGCACCTGAAAGTCCATCTACGGATTACCCGCCCTTACCTTGCATTGTCTACAGCTTGGAAACGGAAATGTGCTGGACCAGATTGTCCACCGAGGTGTGCATCACCGACACCAGCGGATCGGGCCACACGCCAAACAGCACGACCACGATGGCCAGCACGCCCAGCATGGCGAACTCCCGGCGGTTGATGTCCTCGAGCTTGGCCACGCCCTCGTTGGCCACTTCGCCAAACACCACGCGCTTGACCATCCACAGGGAATAGGCCGCGCCCAAAATCAGCGTGAAGGCGGCCAGGAACGCAATCCAGAAGCTCGCCTTGAAACTGCTGAGGATGACCATGAACTCGCCGATGAAACCGGATGTGCCGGGCAGGCCGGCGTTGGCCATGGCGAACAGCACCATGAACGCGGCGAATATAGGCATGGTGTTCACCACACCGCCATAGGCTTTGATCTCCCGGGTATGCATGCGGTCGTACAGCACACCGACGCACAGGAACAGAGCGCCCGAGATAAAGCCGTGGGAAATCATCTGCACCATGCCGCCCTCGATTCCCATCGCCGCCCCCTGCAACCCGCCGGTGTGGCGCTGGATCGAGAAGACGACGAAAAAGCCCAGGGTGACGAAACCCATATGAGCTATGGACGAGTAGGCGATGAGTTTTTTCAGATCCTGCTGAACCAGCGCCACCAGGCCGATGTAGACCACGGCGATCAGAGACAGAGAAATCACCAGCCAGTCCAGGGCCGCGGACGCATCCGGTGTGATGGGCAGGGCAAAGCGGACGAAACCGTAGCCGCCAATCTTCAGGGTAATGGCCGCCAGGATGACCGAGCCACCGGTGGGCGCCTCCACATGGGCGTCTGGCAACCAGGTGTGCACCGGCCACATGGGCACCTTGACCGCGAAGCCCAGCAGAAATGCGAGAAACAGCAGGGTCTGCTCACGCAGGGTCAGGGGCAGATCGTGGTAGGCCAGGATGGAGAAACTGTCGGCGCCGCTGTAGAGATAGAGCAGCGCCACCAGCATGAACACCGAGCCCATGAAGGTGTAGAGAAAAAACTTGATGGTGGCATACACCCGTCGCGGCCCGCCCCAGATCCCGATGATCAGGAACATGGGAATCAGCATGCCTTCGAAGAACACGTAGAAAAGTACCGCGTCCAGGGCGGCGAACACCCCGATCATCAGCCCTTCCATGATCAGAAAGGCGGCCATGTACTGGGAAACGCGGGTCTGTATCACCTCCCAACCCGCGATCACCACAACCACGGTCATGAAACTGGTGAGCAGGATGAGGGGCATGGAAAAGCCGTCGATGCCCAGGTGGTAGTTGACGTTGAAGGTGCTGATCCAGGGCAGCAGCTCCTGGAACTGCATATCCGCAGTGCTGGCGTCGAACGCGGTGTAGAGTGGAATGCTCAGCACAAAGGTGAGCGCCGAGCCAACCAGGGCCAACCGGCGGGCGCCGGTGGGGTTCTCGTCGCCCACGAACAGCACCCCGAGGCCGATCAGAATCGGCCCCCAGATCACCAGGCTGAGTAGTGGCAACTCCGACACCGCGCGCTCCCTTATCCGGTCTCTACTGAATCACCAGCCAGCTGAGCAAACCCAGCAGACCGAGAATCATGGCGAAGGCATAGTGATACAAATAACCGGACTGCACGTTCCGGGCGATCGAGGCGAACCAACCGACCGCCTTGGCGCTGCCGTTTACCATCACGCCGTCGATCAGTCCCGCGTCACCGAAGCGCGCCAGCAGCCCCCCCAGCTTCCGGCTGCCGTCGGCGAACACGATCTGATTGAAGTCGTCGAAACCGTACTTATTGAGCAACAGCCGGTACAGCCCACCGGCCCGTTCCTCCGCCTGATCGGCGATGTCGGGGCGTTTCATGTAAATGAACCACGCGGCCACACTGCCGGACAGCGCCAGCCAGAAGGCCGGTCCGGTGAAGCCGTGCAGGGCAAAACCCGCCGCACCGTGGAAGTGGTGGCTCAGATAGTCCAGCACGTCTCGGTCCGGCGCCACCTGGATGGCGTCGCTGAGGAAACCGCCGAACAGCATGGGTTCGATGGTGAAGTAGCCGATGAACACCGAGGGGATGGCCAGCAGTATCAGGGGGACGGTCACCACCGGCGGGGTCTCGTGCAGATGCGCCCGGGTCTCGTCGTCCATACGCCCCTCGCCGTGAAACACGAGGAAATAAAGACGGAAGGAGTAGAACGCGGTCACGAACACGCCCAGGATAACGCAGAAATAGGCGAAGCCCGCCCCCGGCGTATGGGACATGTGTACCGCTTCGATGATGCTGTCCTTGGAGTAAAAACCGGAAAAAAACGGGGTCCCGATCAGCGCCAGGGTACCCACCAGGAATGTGATCCAGGTGATGGGCAGGTATTTGCGCAATCCACCCATTTTGCGGATGTCCTGTTCATGGTGCATGGCGATGATCACCGAACCCGCGCCCAGGAACAGCAGCGCCTTGAAAAAGGCATGGGTCATGAGATGGAAAATCGCCGCGCTGTAGGCCGATGCACCCAACGCCACCGTCATGTATCCCAGCTGGGACAGGGTCGAGTAGGCCACAACGCGTTTGATGTCGTTCTGTACGATGCCGAGAAACCCCATGAACAGGGCCGTGATGGCGCCGATCACCAGCACCACGGACAGCGCGGTTTCGCTGTACTCGAACAGAGGTGACATGCGCGCCACCATGAAAATACCGGCGGTGACCATGGTGGCGGCATGGATCAGGGCAGAAATCGGGGTCGGGCCTTCCATGGAATCGGGCAGCCACACATGCAGCGGCACCTGGGCCGATTTACCCATGGCGCCGACGAACAGCAGAATGCAGATCACGCTCATGACCAGCCAGTCGGCCCCGGGCCAGATCTGCATGGTGAGACCGGCCATCAACGGCGCCGCCTTGAACACATCGGCGTAATCCAGACTGTTGAAATACATCAACACCGCGGCGATGCCCAGCAAAAAACCGAAGTCACCGACCCGGTTGACCAGAAAGGCCTTTAGGTTGGCGTAGATGGCGGTCGGCTTTTTGTACCAGAACCCGATCAACAGGTAGGACACCAGGCCCACCGCCTCCCAGCCAAAAAACAACTGCAGAAAGTTGTTGGCCATGACCAGCATGAGCATCGAGAAGGTGAACAGGGAAATGTAGCTGAAAAACCGGTTATAGCCGTCGTCGTCGTGCATGTATCCGATGGTGTAGATATGCACCATCAGCGACACGAAAGTCACCACCGAGATCATGACCGCGGTCAGGTGGTCCACCAGGAAGCCGATTTCCATGCGCACGCCCTCCACCTCCATCCAGGTGTAGAGCGACTCGTTATAGGTGGGCGCGCCCCCGACCACGTGGTGATTGAGCACCACCAGCGACAACAGGAACGAGACCGCCACGCCGATGATGGTGACCCAGTGGGCCACCGAGCGGGCAATGACGCGGCAAAACAAACCGGATATGGCCGCACCCAGCAGGGGGGCCAGAACAATCGCCAGATAGACCTGTTCCATGCCCATTACCCCTTCATGGTGTCCAGGTCGGTGACATTGATGGTGCCGCGGTTACGGAACAACACCACCAGGATGGCGAGCCCGATGGCCGCCTCGGCCGCCGCCACCGTCAGCACGAAAAACACGAACACCTCACCCGCAGTGTCGTCTAGATATCGTGCGAAGGCGATGAAGTTGAAATTCACCGCCAGCAGCATCAGCTCGATGGACATGAGCAGGATCAGCACGTTCTTGCGGTTGATGAAAATGCCGGCAACGCTCAGACAAAACAAAATCGCGCTCAGTACCAGATAATCCGCCAGCGTGATCATCGGCCCCGCTCCGCCTTGGTGTAAGCGCCCCGCGTTGCACCGTCCCCGTTCATTGTTTTTCCTCCGAGTCGACCTGCACCAGACGCACCCGATCCTGGCTCCGAACCAGAACTTGTTGCGCCGGCGCCTGATGCTTGGTGCCGGGCCGCCGTCGCAAAGTCAGGGAGATGGCGGCGACGATGGCCACCAGAAGAATCACCGCGGCCAGTTCGAACGGCAGCACGTACTGGGTATAGAGCAATCCGCCCAGCTCCTTGGTGTCACTGAAGTCCGCCGGATGCGCCGCCACCGCGGCAAAATGATCGGCGTCGAAAAAATCCGACCCCACCACCAGGCCCATTTCGAGCACCATGATCAGACCGATGACGATGCCGACGGGCAGATAGTGGATGAACCCCTCCCGCATCGGGGCCACGTTGACGTCCAGCATCATCACCACGAACAGGAACAACACCATCACCGCGCCCACGTACACCAGCACCAGAACGATGGCGAGGAACTCCGCCTCAAGCAGCAGCCACAGGACGGCGCTGTTGAAAAAGGCGAGCACCAGGAACAGGGCGGCGTGCACCGGGTTGCGGACGGTAATCACGCGCAGCGCGGCGAACACCAGGATGGCCGCGAACAGATAAAACAGAAACTTCTCAAACCCCATGGGGTGGCCCACCTGTCATCGGTATTGCGCGTCGGCCAGCCGGTCCGCCGCCAACTGCGCCTCGTACTGATCTCCCACCGCCAGCAGCTTGTCCTTGGTCATGATCTGCTCGCCCCGGTTTTCGAAGTGGTACTCGAACACCCGGGTCTCGACGATGGAATCCACCGGACAGGCTTCTTCGCAGAAACCGCAGTAGATGCATTTGAACAAATCGATGTCGTAGCGTGTGGTGCGGCGGGTGCCGTCCTCGCGCTCCTCTGACTCGATGGTGATGGCCAGCGCCGGGCACACGGCCTCGCACAACTTGCAGGCGATGCAGCGCTCCTCGCCGTTGGGATAGCGGCGCAGCGCGTGCAGTCCGCGAAAACGAGCGGACTGCGGGGTCTTTTCCTCCGGATACTGCACGGTGATCTTGCGGGCAAACAGGTAACGGCCGGTGAGCCTGAGGCCCATCAGCAGCTCCCACAGCACAAAGCTCTTCACGTAGTGCTTGACTGACTGGATCACGTCATTGCCTCCCCGATCGGGGCGTGGATGCGGGCGTTCAATCGAACCATGGACCCAAGCCCCCGTAGATAGCGGCGCCCAGCACGAAGATCCAGACGATGGTCACCGGGATCAGCACCTTCCAGCCCAGGCGCATGACCTGATCGTAGCGATAGCGTGGAAAGGTGGCACGCAGCCACAGGTAGATGAACAGGAATATGGACGTCTTCAGTCCAAACCAGACCAGCCCGGGCACAAAGGCAAAAGCCTGTTCCAGCACCGGCACCCCCTGGAAGGGCGACAACCACCCGCCCAGGAACATGGTGGCGGTCAGGGCCGAGATCAGGATCATGTTGGCGTACTCGGCCAGGAAGAAGACCGCGAAGGTCATGCCGGAGTATTCCACGTGGAAGCCGGCCACGATCTCCGACTCCCCCTCCGCCAGATCGAACGGCGCGCGGTTGGTCTCGGCCACGCCGGATATGAAGTAGACCATGAACAGCGGCAGCATGGGCAACCAGTACCAGTGCAAAAAGCTGCCGCTCTGGGCCTGGACGATGTCGTTCAGGTTGAGGCTACCGGCCCCCATCAACACCCCGACCAGGGCGAAGCCCATGGCGATCTCGTAGGAGATCATCTGCGCCGCGGAGCGCATGGCGCCGAGAAAGGCGTACTTGGAGTTGGAGGCCCAGCCGGCAATGATCACGCCGTAGACGCCCAGGGAGGTCAGCGCCAGCAGATAGAGCAGCCCGGCATCCACATCGGCCAGAACCATACCGTCGCCGAAGGGAATTACCGCCCAGGCCGCCATCGCCGGCGCAATGGCCAGCACAGGACTGGTGAGGAACAAAAACCGGTTGGCGCCGCTGGGAAGAATGATCTCCTTAAACATCAACTTGACGGCGTCGGCGATGGGCTGCAGCCAACCATTGGGCCCGACCCGGTTGGGCCCAATGCGCACCTGGATGAAGCCGATGATCTTGCGTTCGGCAAAGGTCAGATAGGCAACGGCCAGCAGCAACGGCACCAGGATCGCCACGATCTTCACCGCAATCACGATGAAGGTCTGCAGGCTTTCCGGGAATACGCCCAGGGCGTTTTGAAATGCTTCGAACATAAGTATGCCGCTGCCCTTAACCCAGCTCCGCCGCCATGATGTCGCCCTTGCCGGCCCCGACCTCCGGGTCGGGTTCTATTCGCACCGCACCCACAGCCGGCCCCAGCAACTCGCTGCCGGCCACGCCCACGGGTATCCATGCGCAGTCATCGGGCACGCCGGGATCGTAGACCACCGGCAGGCTTGCCACCGCACCGTTCTGTTCCACCCGGGCCGAATCGGACTCGCGCAGCGCAAGGCGTTGGGCGGTGGCCGGGCTCAGACGCACGCAGGCCGACTCCGCCAGGGGCGTCCGTTGCAGCGCCTCGGCCCGCCGCACCAGAGCGTCCACCGCATAAATGGGCAAGTCACCACCCCGTTGCAGACCCTGGGTCTGAACCATCTTGAAACGCCGCCCCAGGCGCAGGCCGTTGTCCGGCTCCACCTGCTCACACAGAGCGTAAACCTCGTCGGTGATTTCCACCGGCGACATGTAGCCGAAGCCGTCCAAACCGAACAGGTTGCCCAGTACACGCAGAACTTTCCAGGCCGGTCGGGCCTCGCCCGGCGGCTTGACCGCACCCTGCACGCTTTGCCAGCGGCCCTCGGCGTTGATGTAGGTGCCCGCGGTCTCGCCCGGCGATGCCACCGGCAGCACGACTGTGCTGTGGGCAGCGGACGCGGCACCGGTAAAACTGGTCAAGGAAACAACGCATTCGGCGCCGGCAAACACACCCAGCGCGGCCACCGGATCGGCCATATCAAATTCCGGCTCGACCCCCAACAGGATGTAGGCTTTGCGCGGCCGCCGGATCATCTCAACGGCATTGGCGCCGGTGGCCTCGCTGGCCACGCCGCCGGGCAGGCGATGGGGCAGCGTGCCGCTCATCCAGCCGCCGACCGTGCTGCCGGCCTCGGGCAAATAGCCGAAACGGCATTCCGCGGTGCGGGCAATCCAACTGGCCAACAGCCGCAGTTTGGCCAGCTCCGGGTGCAGCACGCTCTGGCTGCCCAGCAGCACCGCACCCCGTTCGGCGCCCCGCAGGCGTTCGGCCAAAGCCCGATCCTCGTCATCCGGACTCAGCTCCGCCACACCCTGGAACGACTTGGGCAACGCGGTTCCGGTCAACCCACTGACCGCCACCGCCAGGCGTCCCAGTGCCGCGACCATATCTCCATGGGGGACCACACGCTGCCCGGCCAGCGGGAAACGAAAATCGTATCGCCGACAGTTGAGAAAGTTGACTTGCGCGCCGGCCAGGGCGGCTTTGCGCAGACGGTGTGCGGCCAGGGGTTGTTCGTGGCGGATGTTGGAAGCCACCAGCAGCGCGGCATCCACAGTCTCCAGATCCACCAGACTCATGCCCAGCCAGGGGAATGCCGGGGCGTCGTCCTGATCGGAGAAATCCGCCTGTCGCAGGCGATGATCGATGTTCGCGATGCCCAGTCCGCGGGCCAGTTTCTGAAGCAGATACTGTTCCTCGACGGTGGCGCCGGGCCCCGTCAGCACCCCCACGGCATCCGGACCATGGGCATTAAGCACTGACCGCAGGCCATCGACAGCACGCTCCAGCGCCGGTTCCCACTCCACCGCGGTCATACCGTCGGGACCCCGAACGGACGGGTGCAGAGCGCGGTCGTCGGCCTCCAGGCCCTGATAGGAAAAGCGATCGCGATCCGACAACCAGACCTCGTTGATGTCTTCGTTGTCCCGCGGAACCACGCGCACGACCTGATTGCGCAGGGTGTGGATGAAGATGTTCGAGCCCACCGCGTCATGGGGGGCGACACCGGGATACTGGACCATTTCCCAGGCACGCGCCTTGAACCGGGACGGCTTGGCGGTGAGCGCGCCCACCGGACACAGATCGATCACGTTGCCGGACAACTCCGAGACCATGGCGTGCTCGACATAGGTGCCGATCTCCACATGCTCGCCGCGTCCAGTGGCGCCCAGTTCCCGCAGCCCGGCGATCTCATCGCCGAAACGCACACAGCGGGTGCAGTGAATACAACGCGTCATCTCAGTGGCCACCAGGGGCCCGATGTCCTTGTCGGCGACGGCGCGTTTGCGCTCACTGAAACGCGACACGCCGCTGCCATAGCCCATGGCCACGTCCTGGAGTTCGCACTCACCGCCCTGGTCACAGATCGGGCAGTCCAGCGGGTGGTTGATCAGCAGAAACGCCATGGTGGCTTTCTGGGCCTCCACCGCGCGGCGCGACCGGGTGGAGATTTTCATGCCGTCCATGATCGGCGTGGCGCAGGCGGGGAGCGGTTTCGGGGCGCGCTCCACCTCCACCAAGCACATGCGGCAGTTGGCCGCGACACTGAGCTTCTCATGGTAGCAGAATCGCGGGATGTGGATGCCGGCCCGATCGGCCACCTCGATGATCATCGAGCCCTTGCGGGCTTCGAGGCTGCGGCCGTCGATCTCGATACTGACGGTGTCCTGGCTCATATCTCTCTCAGCGCCTCGCGCCGTTCATCGGCGGGATGTCCCATGGGATGTCATGACCCGGGTCAGGCGGCCGCGACCGAGCTGCCCTGCACCTGGCTGCGCCCGTGCTGGATATAGTGCTCGAACTCATGGCGATAGTGTTTGAGGAAACTCCTCACCGGCATGGCGGCGGCATCGCCCAGGGCGCAAATGGTGTGGCCCTCGATATTGGCCGCAACGGAATCCAGATTGTCCAGATCCTCGGGCCGGCCCTGGCCTTCGACGATGCGGGTGATAATGCGATACAGCCAGCCCGTGCCCTCGCGACAGGGTGTGCACTGGCCACAGGATTCGGAGTAATAGAAGCGGGAGATGCGCTGCAGCACCTTGACCATGTCGGCGGTCTCGTCCATCACGATCACCGCCCCGGACCCCAGCATGGAGCCGACCTTGCTGATGGAATCGTAGTCCATGTTGACGCCCATCATGATCTCCCCCGGCACCACCGGAACGGACGATCCACCTGGGATCACCGCCTTGAGCTGCCGCCCCTTCCAGATGCCCCCGGCCATGGCCAGAAGATCCTTGAACGGCGTTCCCAGACCCACCTCGAAATTGCCGGGCCGGGCCACATGACCGGATACCGAGAACAGCTTGCGGCCGCCGGCCTTGTCGACCCCCAGTTCGGCGAACCACTTGGCTCCATTGCGCATGATGGCGGGCACCGACGCGAAGCTCTCGGTATTGTTGATGGTGGTGGGCTTGCCGTAGAGACCGTAGTTGGCCGGGAACGGCGGTTTGAACCGGGGCTGCCCCTTCTTGCCCTCCAGAGACTCCAGCAGGGCGGTTTCCTCACCGCAGATGTATGCGCCGGCCCCAAGGGTCGGGTACAGCTCGAAGTTGACACCGCTGCCCAATATATCCTGGCCCAGTAATCCGGCCTCGTAGGCCGCCGCCACCGCCGCCTCGAAGCGCTGGAAGGGCTCGTCCATGAACTCACCGCGCGTATAGTTGTAGCCCACGGTGGCGCCCATGGCGTAACCGGCGATGGCCATCCCCTCCACCAGAGCGTGGGGGTTATGGCGCAGAATGTCCCGGTCTTTACAAGTGCCGGGTTCGGACTCATCGGAATTACAGACTATGTACTTCTGCCCGGAGAAATTCTTGGGCATGAAGCTCCATTTCAGGCCGGTGGGAAAGCCGGCGCCGCCGCGTCCGCGCAGCCCGGAGGCTTTGACCTCTGCCACCACGTCTTCCGGCGCAATCTTGTCGGCCAGAATGCGGCGCCAGGCGTCATACCCCCCGATCTTGAGGTAGCTTTCCATGGTCCAGGACCGTTCCAGGCCGCTGGGCGGGATACAGACCTCATTGGCCATGCGGCGCCTCCAGGCTATCCAGTATCTGGTCGATTTTCTCAACCGTGAGATGTTCGTGATAGACGTGATCCACCTGCATCATCGGCGCACCGCAACAGGCGGCCAGACATTCTTCCTCCCGCTTGAGGTAAAAGCGGCCGTCCGGCGTACTTTCCCCAAGGCGAATGCCCAGGCGTTGCTCCAGGTGCGCCACCACCTGGTCCGATCCACGCAGCATGCAGGAAATGTTGGTGCAGACCGCAATGTTATGCCGTCCCACCGGCTTGGTTTCCAGCATCGAGTAAAAGCTGGCTACCTCATACACGGCAATCGCCGGCATGCCGAGATACGCCGCCACGGCGTCCATCAGTTCCTGGGTCAAAAAGCCGTCGTTCTCGTGCTGCACCTCGCGCAGGGCCGCCAGCACGGCGGACTGCCTCTGGTCGGCCGGATAACGGGTCAACCACCGGTCGATTTCCGCCCGCGCATGTTCGGACAGCGCGCTGGGGCCGGCATTGTGTGCGTCGCTCACCGGTCGATCTCTCCGAAAACGATATCCAGGGTGCCGATCATCGCAACGACGTCGGCCAGCATATGCCCGCGGATCATCTCGTTCATGGCCGAAAGATGGGCAAAGCCCGGGGCGCGCACTTTGAGCCGGTAGGGTTTGTTCGCACCATCTGACACCAGGTAGACACCGAACTCGCCCTTGGGATGCTCAATCGCCGCATAAACCTCGCCCGGCGGCACGCAATAGCCCTCGGTAAACAGCTTAAAGTGGTGGATCAGGGCTTCCATGTCCTCTTTCATGTCTTTCCGGTGCGGCGGATTGACCTTGTGGTCATCCAGCATCACCGGGCCCGGGTTGTTGCGCAGCCACTCGATGCACTGGCGGATGATGCGGTTGGACTGGCGCATCTCTTCGATTCGCACCAGATAGCGATCGTAACAGTCGCCATTGCTGCCCACCGGAATATCGAACTCCATGCGGTCATAGACCTCGTAGGGCTGCTTCTTGCGCAGATCCCAGGCCACGCCAGAACCGCGCAGCATGGGTCCGGTGAAGCCCAGGGCCTTGGCCCGGTCGGCGGTCACCACACCGATATCCACGGTGCGCTGCTTCCAGATGCGGTTATCGGTGAGCAGGGTTTCGTACTCGTCCACCCGTCCTGGGAAGCGCTCGGTAAAGCCCTCGATGAAATCCAGCATCGAGCCCTGACGCAACTCGTTAAGTTCGTCCACCTCGCGGTTGGATTTGTACCTGGAGTACTCGTAGCGGGGCATGGTGCCGGGTAAATCCCGATACACGCCGCCGGGCCGATAGTAGGTGGCATGCAGCCGGGCGCCGGATACGCCCTCGTAACAGTCCATCAGGTCCTCACGCTCCCGGAAGGCGTAGAGGAAAACCGTCATCGCGCCGATGTCCAGCGCATGAGCGCCCAACCACATGAGGTGATTGAGAATGCGGGTGATCTCGTCGAACATCACCCGGATGTACTGGGCGCGAATCGGCGGCGCGATGTCCAGCAGTTTCTCAATTGCCAGAACATAGCCGTGCTCGTTGCACATCATGGACACATAGTCGAGCCGGTCCATGTAGCCGATGCTCTGGTTGAACGGCTTGCTCTCTGCGAGTTTTTCCGTACCCCGGTGCAACAAGCCCACATGGGGATCGGCGCGCTGAATCACCTCACCGTCCATCTCCAGAACCAGGCGCAACACGCCGTGGGCCGCTGGATGCTGGGGCCCGAAGTTCAGGGTGTAGTTGCGGATCTCAGGCATCGCCGGTCTCCTCCGGCTCGGGCCGGTCCAACTCGTAGCGATGATCGTCGCGAATAACCTTAGGCACCAGAACCCGGGGCTCGATGCTCACCGGCTGGTAGACCACGCGTTTTTTGTCCGGGTCGTAGCGCATTTCCACCTGGCCGATGAGCGGGAAATCCTTGCGGAAGGGGTGACCGACAAAGCCGTAATCGGTAAGTATGCGCCTCAGGTCGGGGTGACCATCAAACACGATCCCGAACAGGTCGAAGGCCTCGCGCTCGAACCAATCGACGCCGGGCCAGAGTTCGATCAGCGAAGGCAACACCGGCAGCGCATCGTCCGGGGCGTAGGTGCGCAAGCGCAAGCGATGATTGTGAGCATAGGACAACAGATGCACGACCACCGCGAAGCGCCGCCCGCCGGGTTCGGAATAACGCCGAACCACCTGCGCACCCCGACCGGTTGCTCGTTCCACCACGCCCCGACTGAAGCCGGTTCCCGTGGCGCTGTCCGTCTGCCATTCATCCTGGCCGAAGGCGGCATAGTCCACACCGCACAGGTCGCTGACCTGCTCGAATGAAAAGGCCTCCTCGTCCCGCAACATCTGGGCGATTTCGATCCAGCGTTCACAGGGCGCGTCCAGCGTGATCTGACCACGATAAATCTCAATGCCGGGCTCGAACTCGGATAACCGCTCGGTGAGCAGCGCCGCTAAAGCGTCGGCCTTGGACATGTCGATCGTCTTCCTTCAGTCGTGCCGCCTTCACCGTGTGTCCGGGGCGACTTCGTAACTCAACAGGCCGGTCGTGGCGCCGGTCCAAACGGATGCGTCTCGGCCCGAAATCCCTAAACCAACGGGCCGAACTAACGGGCCGAACTATCGAGCGATGGTGTTGGTCCGGCGAATCTTATTCTGAAGCTGAATTATGCCGTACAGCAGCGCCTCCGCGGTGGGCGGGCAGCCCGGCACGTAGACGTCCACCGGAACGATACGATCGCAGCCTCTGACCACCGCATAGGAGTAATGGTAGTAGCCGCCACCATTGGCGCAGGAACCCATGGAAATGACCCAACGGGGCTCCGCCATCTGGTCGTAGACCTTGCGCAGGGCCGGCGCCATTTTGTTGACCAATGTGCCGGCAACGATCATCACATCGGACTGCCTGGGGCTGGGTCGGAAAATGATGCCGAAACGATCGAGATCGTAGCGCGCGGCACCGGCATGCATCATCTCCACCGCGCAGCAGGCAAGGCCAAAGGTCATGGGCCACATGGACCCGGTGCGGGCCCAGTTGATCAGTTTGTCCGCACTGGTGGTGACAAACCCCTCGGACAGAACGCCTTCTACTCCCATTCCAGCGCCCCCTTTTTCCACTCGTATACGAAGCCGATCACAAGAATGCCCAGAAAGACCGCCATGGCGGCGAAGCCGAAACCGCCGACCGCGTCAAGGGACACCGCCCAGGGGAACAGGAAAGCGATTTCCAGATCAAAAATAATGAACAGGATGGCCACCAGGTAGTAGCGCACATCGAACTTCATCCGCGTGTCTTCGAACGCTTCGAAGCCGCATTCATAGGGGGATTGTTTCTCGCTGTCCGGATGGCGCGGGCCAAGCAGGAAACCGATGACGATGGGCCCGACTCCAACCAGAATACCGACCATCAGGAACAGAAAAACCGGCAGATAGTTCTCCAGCATCGGGGCTGTACCTTGTGGGCGGAATTTGTACCTGACAGAGGCTGGACGACTTCCGGCGCGCGTCCTCCATCGTGCGGCTCAGTCTATGGCTTGGGCGAAATTCAAGTCAAGCTGAAGCGGGACGTTATTACTTATCATTCATAGAGTTAATTGGCATAGGGCGGCTCCGGGAAACACCCGGCTTTTGCTTTGCCACCAATGGGTTATTGGCCAAACTGCCGACCGCGCGGTGACCGTTGGGGCAGGCTGGCCCGCCGCGGCGGGCCAAAGAAGACGCTCGACGCACTATAAGGATACGATCAGCCCCATGAGTCACTACTACGACTACCATATGAGCACGGTGCTGGACCAGCCGATCGGGTTGATCGGTTTCTTTGGGTGCGAAGCCGCTCAGGTGGGTTATCACATCGCCTCTTTGACCGGCCTCCCGTTCGCGTCGGTGGATCGCCTGGTGGAACACTCGATGGGCTGCAGTGTGGCCGAGTTGACGGCGTCGCGGGGCATCAAGGCCTATCGCGAGCGGCTCAAAGCGTGCCTGGACACGGAACTGATCAGTCCGCCGTTCGGCATCCTCGCTCTGCCGCCGGACGCCCTTATGGGTGCCGATGCCGGAACACGGACCGGGACCATGACGCTGGTATATCTGCGCATGGACCTGTTCGACGCCTATCGCGCCCTTCGACGGCAACTCCGTGCGGACCCGAAGCGGTATCTGCCGCACCTTGCCGAGCCGCCCCAGCGTCCGGCGGACCTAGCCCAGGCCCTGCGTGAACGAGAGACGGGTTTCGGGTCGGCCCAACTGATCTGCGACGTCAAGGGCCGGCATCCGGCCGCCGTCGCCCAGCAGATCATCGAAACCCTGGCGCTGATGTAGGAAAGGTCTGGTCAGTTGATACGAATCGCGCTTCGGTCCGCGAGGGCGCAGATGCGTGGTACCCGGCGCAGCGCCGTAGCCATTCAATGGCCAAGCCGGGAAACGCGGCAAACGTGCCCTTGTGGGTGAAATCCCACCGGGGCCGGGGCTTCACCTGAGGAAACTCTGATTTATTCTGGACGAAGCAGATTGGCGGGTGAAATGCGCAGCTTCAAGGCTCAGATCGGGGGTAATCGTTGATCTATTGCCAGGATCTGCAACGATGAAGCTGGTATTGCAGTCCCAAGATGGACGCTCACGAATAGATCGAAAGCGCCTTAAGCACGACAATCGTCGGCCTCAACCCCGCGCCAGGCGAGTTGGTGACGCTCGCGGGCCAGTTGGAAGCGGGACCAGAGGCTATCCCGGCCACGCCACTGAACAACTGAGCGATAAAAGGCCTGGAACGCCGGCATCTCCGCGTAAGACACCACTGGCGCAGGCGTCCGTGGCGCGAGGGCCAGGGCCTCCAGAGCGCTCAGAAACCGTTCCCCGTCGGCGCTGAGCCGGGCCAGGTGATCGGTCAGCCGGCGGGCAGCTTCGCCGGCCCCAACCCGCATCAACTCGGCAACGCCGGCACAGGTCAAAGCCCCGGCGCCGGCCAAAGCGTCCGCGGTCTGTTCCAGCACCGTAACCGAACCGACCAGGGAAGTGAGCAAGCGTGCGCCATAGGCCTCGCGCAACACGGCCAGATTGGATTCCAGACCGGACACGTCGATCGATCGATCCGGCTCACCCAACCATTGATAGACCTGGCGCAGATAGGCCATGGCGTCGAGAGCCCGGTCCAGAGTCCCATCTCCAGGCACCCAACCCCGCCGGCCCCGGGACGCGCTGAACAGATCCGCCATCTCGGGACCGGCGAAGCTGGCATTCCAGTACACCCGGGGCAACTCGGCCCGCTTGCGTTCGACGATGTCCGCCAGACGGCGGGCGAAAACAGCGTCATCGGAAACCTCGTTCTGCGCGGGCTGATCGCGGCAGACGGCCAGCCGCGCATACAGGGTTTGCTCGTAGGCCAGACGTCGGGAGTCCGGCATGACCTTGCCCATGGCGCTGTTGCGCTCGGCCACCAGGGGACCGAGCCCGCAGCGCTTGGTGATCTCGAGGAACTCGCCCAACCCGATCATCAGATCCGGCACCGTGAGGCGCAGTGCGCGCCGCTCCGGATAACGCGGCATTGACGGCAAATCCGTCTGCCTGGATGCCGCCGCGGCGGGCAGCGCCGCCGCCACAGCGGCGGCATAATCGTGCAGCGCCCCTTGTACCGAATCCTCACCACAGGCGCTCAGCAGCAGCAGGCACACCGACAACATCGCTGCGGCCATGGTCCGGCCCACACCCCTCCGGCTTGGCGAAAGCGCCCGCGTAGCACTATGATTCGCAGCCAAACGGGGGGGCGCTTCCATCGGGGGAGTGCGACGGCGGAGCCTTCGGGTTCGGAGTACAGACATGTTGAAATCGGTAACAGCCCGAGACTACATGGCGACCTATCTGGTCACCTTTAAGACGGACACAGACGTTCTTGAGGCGGTCAATTCGCTGCTTCAGTACCGCATTTCAGGGGCGCCCGTGGTGGACGAACAAAATCACATGCTGGGCATCATCTCGGAGAAGGATTGCCTCAAAGCGGTGCTGAGCGCGGCCTATCACGACGACTTGGGGGCCACGGTCGGCGAATTGATGACCAAAAATGTGGAAACGGTGGACGCCGACATCAGCATCCTCGACGTGGCCGAACTGTTCCTTAAGACCAACATACGCCGCTACCCGGTGCTACACGAAGGCCGCCTGGTGGGGCAGATCAGCCGCCGCGACATTCTGCGTGCCTTTGTCCGCTTCGTTAACCCGAAGGATCGCTGAAACTCGAGGCCCCAGGTCCGCGACCGCGGGTCAACCGCCGTCGCCGGCAGCAGCCCGCTCCTGTGCCTGCAGGCGCCGTTTGCAGGGCGAGGTGCAGACTTCGCAGGCCGACTGCAGCCCACCAATGGCACCCAGACCGCCGCAGCTCCCCCGGATGCGTCGATTGGACACGATCACACCCACCGCCATGGCGGCCACGGCCAGCGCGATCACGGCAAAACTGATCAAGAACAGTTGCATCGATTGATTCCCTCAGCGTAATGCTGTCTCAAAGGCGGAGGAGGCGCGCTCCTGGAATCCATCGCCGGCCCGAACCAGCATCAACACCGGCAGATGTTCCGTTTCTGCGAACGCCATGCCCCGCTCCGGGCCCATGACCATCAGCCCGGTGGCCAGGCCGTCGGCCACCATGGCCGACGGGTGCAACACCGTCACGGAAGCCAGCGTATGCTCCACCGGGCGCCCGGTCGCGGGATCGATGGTATGAGAATAGCGTTTTCCGTCCACCTCGCGAAAGTTGCGATAATCGCCTGAGGTGGCGACGCCCTGGTCGCCGGGCTGCACCACCCGCTGCACGGACCGCCCCGCCGCGGTGGGCGTTTCCACCGCAATGCGCCAGGCCACGCCCTCCGCATTCAGACCCTTGACCCGAAGTTCGCCGCCCACTTCCACCAGATAGCGATCAATCCCGTCGAGTTCCAGGCGCTCCGCCACCTGATCGACCGCATAGCCTTTGGCGATGGCGGACAGATCCACCGACAGGCTCGCTTGTGTCTTGCGCAGCGCCGGCGGCTCGGTCCGCACCTGCAGATGATCTATGCCCACCCGGCTGGCGGCCAGCTCCAGCTCGTTGTCGCTGGGCAGGGTACCGGATGGTGTGCCGGGTCCGAATCCCCACAGATCGACCAGGGGACCGACGGTCACATCCAAAGCGCCCCCGGTCAGCTCCGCCAGACGCAGAGCCTCGCCCACCACCGTGGCAGTCTGCTGGGAAACAGGGAACCACTCGGTTCCACTCCAGGTGTTGAAACGGCTCAGTTCGGAGTCCTCGCGATAGGTGGACATGGCCTGATTGACGCCCTCGAGCAGGACGTCTATGTCGGCCTGTAATTCGGTGGATACGGCGCTGCCGGGCATCGAAACCGCTTTGACCGTGTACACCGTGCCCATGGTCTGGCCGGTGAACACCCGCAGCTCGGGCGCCGGATCGGAGCCCTGACAGCCTGTCAGCAGCAGGAGGGCCGTCGCCGCCCAGCCCCACCACAAGGATCTCGATCGTACCAGGCCGCGCCGGCGCGGTTCAGCCGCCAAAGTCATCGAGCAAAATGTTGTCCCGCTCGACCCCAAGGCCCTCGAGCATCTTGATCACCGCGGCGTTCATCATGGGCGGGCCGCAAAGGTAGTACTCACAGTCCTCCGGGGCCGGGTGATCTTTCAGATACTGTTCGTAGAGCACCTCGTGGATGAAGCCGGTGTATCCGGTCCACTCGTCTTCCGGCAGCGGGTCGGACAGGGCCACATGCCATTGAAAATTTCCGTGCTCGGCCTGCAGACGATCGAAATCCTCCACATAAAACATCTCCCGTTTGCTGCGGGCCCCGTACCAGTAGCTCATGCGACGGGTGCTTTGCAGGCGTCCGAGCTGATCAAATATGTGGGATCGCATTGGCGCCATGCCGGCGCCGCCACCGACAAACACCATTTCGTTGCTGGTTTCCCGGGCATAGAACTCGCCGAACGGCCCGGATATGGTGACTTTATCACCGGGCTTGAGAGCGTATATGAAAGAGGACATGAGCCCAGGGACTGCATCCGGCACATTGGGCGGTGGCGTCGCGATCCGGACATTGAGCATGATGATGCCCTTCTCTTCCGGATAGTTGGCCATGGAGTAGGCACGGACGACGGGCTCTTTGGCTTCGGACACCAGATCCCAGAGCTGGAACCGATCCCAGTCCGGTCGGTATTCCTCAGCCACCTCGAAATCCTTGAAACGCACCGTGCCGGGTGGGCGCTCGATCTGGATGTAGCCTCCGGCCCGAAACGGCACCTCTTCGCCCTCGGGCAGCGCGATCTTGAACTCCTTTATAAACGTGGCGACGTTGCCGTTGGACACGACCTCGCATTCCCACTTCTTGACGCCGAACACCTCGTCCGGCACCTGGATGACCATGTCCTGCTTGACCGCCACCTGGCAGGACAGGCGACACCCCTGCTTGGCCTCGCGCTTGTTTATCTGGCTGGTTTCGGTGGGCAGAATGCTGCCGCCGCCTTCGGTGATGATGACGCGGCACTGACCGCAGGTGCCACCACCGCCGCAGGCCGAGGAGACGAAGATTCCGGCTTCGGCCAAGGCGCCCAGCAGCTTGCCGCCCGCCTGGGTGGTGATGCTTTTCTCCGGATCGTCGTTGATGGTTATGGCCACATCGCCGGTGCTCACCAGCCGGGAACGCGCCCCCAGAATGATAAATACCAACGCCAGCACGATTCCGGTGAAGAAGGTCACACCGAGTATCACTTCAAGCATCGGGACTCTCCCTGTTCAGTGGTCGCTGGCTTAGGGCCGTCAGTGACTGGTTTACAACTGGACACCGGAGAAGGACATAAAACCCAGCGCCATCAGGCCGGCGGTGATGAAGGTGATGCCCAGGCCGCGCAGACCTTCCGGCACATCGGCATACTTGAGCTTTTCCCGTATGCCCGCCATGGCGACAATCGCCAAAGCCCAGCCCACACCGCTGCCGAAACCGAACACCGTACTCTCCGCAAGATTGTAATCCCGCTCCACCATGAACAGAGTGCCGCCCAGGATGGCGCAGTTGACCGTGATCAAGGGCAGGAATATCCCCAACGCGTGGTACAGCGCAGGGAAGTACTTGTCCAGGGTCATTTCCAGAATCTGCACAATGGCGGCGATGACACCGATGTAGCTGATCAAGCCTAGAAAGCTCAGGTCCACGTCCGGCAGTCCGGCCCAGCCCAGGGCGCCGTCCTTGAGCAGGAACTGGTACAGCAGGTTATTTACCGGCACGGTGATGGTCTGCACAACCACCACGGCGATGCCCAGACCCAGTGCGGTCGATACTTTCTTCGACACGGCCAGGAAGGTGCACATGCCCAGGAAAAACGACAGCGCCATGTTCTCGACGAACACGGATCGGATAAACAGGGACAGATAGGCTTCCATCAGTCTGCCGCCTCCACCTGTTCGGTACGCCAGGCCCTGAGGGCCCAGATAAAGAAGCCGATAATGAAGAACGCGCTGGGCGGCAACAGCAACATGCCGTTGGACTGGTACCAACCGCCGTTGGTGACCAGGGGCAGGATCTCCACCCCGAACATGGTGCCCGATCCAAACAGCTCCCGAATCGTGGCCACGATCATCAGAATGACCGAATAGCCCAGACCGTTGCCGACCCCGTCGAGAAAGCTCATGACCGGGCCGTTCTGCATGGCATAGGCCTCGGCCCGACCCATCACGATGCAGTTGGTGATGATCAAGCCGACAAAGACCGACAGCTGTTTGGAGATCTCGTAGGCATAGGCCTTGAGGATCTGGTCCACCACAATCACCAGCGAGGCAATGATGGTCATCTGAACGATGATGCGGATACTGGAGGGAATGTGAGACCTGATCATGCTGATCAGCGCATTGGAGAACGCGGTGACGGCGGTCAGCGCGATACACATGACCAGTGCAGTCTCCATTTTGCTGGTCACGGCCAGGGCCGAGCATATGCCCAGCACCTGAAGAGCGATGGGATTGTTGGCGAACACCGGCCCGAACAAGACCTCTTTCGCCGCCTTGGCATCGACGCTAGCCATTATTGCTGCCTCCCTGTTGTTCCCGCACGCTGGCCAGGAACGGGCCGAAACCGTTTGCCCCCAACCAGAACTGCAACAAATTAGCAACGCCATTGCTGGTCAGGGTCGCCCCGGACAGAGCGTCCACCTGATGCACAGCGTCGGCGGAAGCCGGATCGACACCCCCCTTGACCAGCTGAATGGCGGGCCGTCCATCGGCGTCCAGAACCCGCTTACCCACCCACTGGGCCTGCCACTCCGGATTGGCGATTTCCCCGCCCAGACCCGGCGTCTCACCCTGTTGATAGAATTTGAACCCGACCACCGTGCGGGCATCCCCGTCCAGGGCCAGGAACCCGTACATGGTCGACCAGAGACCGTAGCCGTGGACCGGGAGAATGATCTTCTGGATGCCACCGGCGGCATCACGGACCAGGTACACGCTGGCCTGGTCGGCCCGCCGCTTGATGCCCGCGATGTCCTGGTCCACGGTCAGGCCGGTACTCAGCTTGGGGTCACGGCTGGCCTTGCGCTGATCGTAGGCCGCGGCATCCACTGTCTCGACGAATGTGCCCTTTTCCAGATCGACCACCCGCGGTTCGATCTGCTTGAACAGTGTATCGATGTCCCCGTCGGACTGCATCAAACCGGCCGCCTGGAGAATGTTGCGCTTGCGATCCAGGGCCCGGTTGTAGTCCTGGGTCGGCTTGAGCAGCACCGCGGCGCCGGACACCAGCACCGAACACACCAGACACAGGGCGGCCGCAACGATTAGCGTCTGTTTGACGCTGTCCTTGGGATTAGACACTGCGCAGCCTCCTCCGCTTGACGTTGGCCTGGACCACGAAGTAGTCGATCAACGGGGCAAACAGATTGGCAAACAGGATGGCCAGCATCATGCCTTCCGGAAACGCGGGGTTGACCACCCGGATCAACACCACCATGACGCCGATCAGAATGCCGAACAGCCACTTGCCGGTATCGGTCATGGCAGCGGAGACCGGGTCGGTGGCCATAAACACCATGCCGAAAGCGAACCCACCTAGAACCAGATGCCAGTACCAGGGCATCCCGAACATGGGATTGGTCTCGCTGCCAATCAGATTGAACAGGCCGGACAGAAGCACCATACCGATCATCACGCCAGCGACGATGCGCCACGAGGCGATCCGGGTGTAGAGCAAAAACACCCCGCCCAACAGAATCATGAGGGTCGACACCTCACCCATGGAGCCCTGCACGTTGCCCAGAAATGCCTCGCTCCAGGTGATTCCCGCCTCCGCCAGCCCCGGAATACCCTGCCCGGCTGTAATGCCCAGCGCGGTGGCGCCGCTGTATCCATCCACCGCGGTCCACACCGAGTCGCCGGACAACTGGGCGGGGTAGGCGAAAAACAGAAATGCCCGGCCGGCCAAAGCGGGATTGAGGAAATTCTTGCCGGTCCCGCCAAACACCTCCTTAGCGATGACCACACCGAAGGAAATGCCGAGCGCCGCCTGCCACAAGGGTACCGTCGGCGGCAGGGTGAGACTGAACAGCACCGAGGTGACGAAGAAACCCTCGTTGACCTCGTGACCCCGCACCATCGCGAACAGCACTTCCCAGAACCCACCCGCCACGAACACGGTGAGGTAGACCGGCAGAAAGAACAGGGCGCCGTGAAACATGTTGGCGAAGATGCTGTCGGGATTATAGCCCACACCCAGCAAGCCGATCAGCCAACCGCGCCAACCGGACTGTCCCTCCAGTCCGAGCGCGGCAATGGCCTCGTTGGCATTGAGGCCGATGGCGTACCAACCCCAGAACATGGCCGGGAAAGTGGCCAGCCAGACAAAGATCATGATTCGCTTCAGATCGATGCTGTCGCGGATATGGGAAGCGCCGCGGGTAACTTGCCCAGGCGTATAGAAAATCGTTGCCGCGGCTTCGTACAGGGCATAGAAGCGCTCGTACTTGCCGCCCTTGTGGAAATGCGGCTCGATCACATCGAGATAGGTCTTCAGACTGCGCATAGGCTCATCCCTCCTGCTCGATCTGGGTCAGATTCTCGCGCAACAGCGGGCCATACTCGTACTTGCCCGGGCAGACGAACGTGCATAGCGCGAGATCCTCCTCATCCAGTTCCAGACAACCCAGATCCTGGGCGAGATCCGTGTCGCGGGTGATCAGGGCGCGCAGCAGTTGGGTGGGCAGTATGTCCAGCGGCATGATCCGCTCATAGGTGCCAATCGGGACCATGGCCCGCTCACTGCCGTTGGTGGAGGTGGTCACACTGAACACGGTGCCGGGTCGAAAGTGTGCAGTGTAGGCGCGGGTCACTGAGAATTTCTCGCGGCCGGGCCAAAGCCAGCCGAAAAAATCCTTCTGCCGGCCTTCCAGCAGCACCGAAACCTGGGTGTGATAGCGTCCGAGAAACGCCTTGGGTCCGTCCGCGATATGGCCCGTGAAGACCGACCCGGAAATGATGCGATGCTCACCCGGATGGAGTTCACCGTCGGTCAGGTCATCCAGATTGGCGCCCAACCGGGTCCGCAGCAAACGGGGTCGGCGGACCAGTGGACCCGCCAGCGCCACTACCCGCTCGCTGCGCAGGCGCCCCTCGGTGAACAACTGGCCGATGGCGATCACATCCTGATAGCCCACGTGCCAGACGGTCTTGGCCGGACCCACCGGCTCCAGATAGTGAATATGGGTGCCCACCAGCCCTGCCGGATGGGGGCCGTCAAACTCGGTGAGCTGGATTCGGGAAGAGTCGGGCATGGGCAGCGCGGCGTCCGGCGCCTTGGCCACATGGACCATGCCGTCGGTGAGGCGGGTAAGAACGCGGAGACCGTTCTTGAAGGCTTCGGGCTGGTCGGCGATCACCACCGGCGGCGACGGCGCCAGCGGATTGCTGTCCATGGCCGCCACGAATATGGCTCTGGGCTCGGATTCCGGAGCCGGTACCCGGCTGTAAGGGCGGGTTCGAATCGCGGTCCACAAACCCGATTCGATCAGATTCGCCTGAACCGACTGCCGATCGAGCGCGTCCAGTTGGTCCACGTCATAGCGGGCGAACGGCTCGGACTCGTCGCCGTCCAGTTCAATCACCACCGAAAGCAAAGCACGCTTGGCGCCCCGATGGATCGCCGCGACCACACCCGCCGCCGGCGATGTAAAGCGGACGCCGGGGTTTTTCTTGTCCGTGAACAGGACCTCACCAGAGCGAACCCGATCGCCCACCGCCACCCGCATGGTGGGGCGCATACCGACATAGTCGGGGCCGAAAACGGCGACCGATCGCACCGTCGGGGCCGCCTCGATTATTTGCTCCGGGGCCCCCGTGATGGGCAAGTCGAGACCCTTCTTGATCTTGATCATCACCAGCTCTCGCATATGCAATTCAAAGTCGTGATCACGGCGTCGGGGCGGATCGGCTCACGCCGCCACCCCGAGTCTGTCCAACGGTCAACCAGTGCACTACACCGAGGCCGCGACCATCACCTCACCATCGACAGAGGTCGGTTTGCCGGACAGGATGCTCAGTGGACACCAGAAAGCGCGTTGAAGTGCGGCCGACGCATAAAAAACGCGATTACTTTAACCGTTTTCCTGCTGCACTGCAGCCAAAACTCCATGAACTGACCGGGCACACATGGGGTGAATCAGGTGAGCGCACGTCCAGGCGTGAAAAGCCGCTGGCTGCTGAGGAATGACTCGGGGGCGGGATCGGATTGGCTCGCACGGGCGCGACGCTCGAACCGAGCTGAACAGAACCAGGCGACATCCGCCAGTGAGACGGACTTCCGTTCGATCAGGCGCTATGGCCCGCAGCCCGGGCGTTTGCGCGCACCCAGCGGGTTGTCTCGGTGAGCGGAAAGACACCGGCGCCACCATGCGGATGGATCAGTGCTTCGCTTGCCATGCTGCGTACAAGATGGTGCCGACGGCCGGACTCGAACCGGCACGGCTTGCGCCACTGCCCCCTCAAGACAGCGTGTCTACCAATTCCACCACGTCGGCAAATTTCGATCAGTTTCCGTTTTCGGGCACCGCCGGTGCGGCGGGCAGATCGGACCCGGAAACCGGTTCCTGCGCGGCCGGAACGTCTGCCGGCTGCATCGGCAGATCGGTGACCACGGGCGCTTCAAGCGGCGCCAGTTGCTCGGCCACGCTACGGCTGTCTGTGCCGCTGCGCCCGGCCAAAACGGCCAGGGTCAAGCTCACGATGAAGAAGCCGGCGGCCAAACCAGCGGTCACCCGGCTCAGGAAGGTCGCAGACCCCTGGGAACCAAACACCGTGGACGAGGCGCCGCTGCCAAACGCCGCGCCGGCATCCGCCCCCTTACCTTGCTGGAGCAACACCAGAGCGATCAAGGCGATGGCGATTGATACATGGGCGACCAACAAAACGGTTTGCATTCAGAGTTGTACCTAGGGCCTGTTAACACTATGCGGACGCCCAGCGTTGGCCCTCAAATCAGGCCAAGCAAGGCGCGCAGAGCGCAGTCTGGTTATTCCAAGTAAGCGACGTGCAGCGCTGTACGGCCCGATTTGAGGGCCGACCCGCAGGGACAGACCCCATTTTCCACAGGCCTGCGTTGCCGTTTCGCTCATGCACGGCAGGTACACAGCGCTCACTGCGCCGGGTCCTGCAAAAAATGGGGCTCTGTCATGGGTATCCGCATGGTGTTAACAGGCCCTAGTGTGCCGCGTGGCAAATCGCGAGAAAATCATCGGCCTGCAGGGACGCGCCGCCGATCAGACCACCGTCGATGTCCTGTTTGCCGAACAGCTCCTGGGCATTGCCGCCTTTCACGCTGCCACCGTATAGGATGCGCAGGGCCTGCGCTACCTGGGTATCGTGTCCGGCGACCCGGGCCCGAATAAACGCATGCACGGCCTGAGCCTGATCCGGGCTTGCGGTGCGTCCAGTCCCGATCGCCCATACCGGTTCGTAGGCAACGACAGCATCGGCAATGGCCTTGACCCCGACCCGTTCCAGAACGGCGTCGAGCTGCCGGGCAACAACGGTTTCGGTCACGCCGGATTCACGCTCTTCAAGCGTCTCGCCCAGGCACAGTATGGGCGTCAGACCGGCCGACTGGACGGTTTCGAATTTATGGGCGACCTGAGCATCCGTCTCGCCATACAGGGCGCGCCGTTCCGAGTGCCCGACGATCACATATTCACAGCCGAAATCGGTCAGCATCTCCACCGCAACCTCGCCGGTGAACGCACCCGGCGGGTGCTCGCTGGCGTTCTGAGCACCCAGCGCCACGTTTGTGCCGACCAACAGGCCCTGGACCTGCGCCAAGTAAGGAAAGGGCGGACAGACCAGCACATCCACGTCCGATACTTGCGCCAGGCCCGATACGATCCCGCCCAGCAAATGCCCGATGGACGTCTTCGAGCCGTTCATCTTCCAATTGCCCGCGACCAGGATGCGCCGCATTTCCGTCTCCCGGAAAAAAGAGCGCGCAAGCTTACCCGTCAGCGCGGCCAAAAGCAACGCGGCCGCATCAGCCCGCCATGGCCTCCCGTACCGTGCCCGCCAGGGCGCTGGCCAGGCTTGCCACCTGGCCCTCGTCCTCGCCCTCCACCATCACCCGGATGACTGGCTCGGTGCCAGAAGGCCGGAGCAGAACACGGCCCCGGACGCCCAATTCCAGTTCGGCCTGCCGGACCGCCTCCTGGATCCGCTTTGAACCGGCGGGATCCTGTTGTTTCGCCACCGGCACATTCACCAGATGCTGCGGGTACTGACTCATGCCCCCAGTGAGTTCTGCCAGGGTCACATCCGCGGTGACCATCGCCGCCAGTACTTGTAATGCCGATACGATGCCATCGCCGGTGGTGGTGCGATCGAGACAGATGATATGGCCGGACCCTTCGCCGCCGATCATCAGCCCATGCTGATTCAACAACTGCATAACATAACGGTCACCCACCTTGGCCCGGTGCAGATCGATGCCCAGTTCGTTGAACGCCACCTCAAGCCCCAGATTGCTCATCAAGGTGCCGACCACCGCCCCGCCCGGCAGTTGCCCGGCGCGCAGCCGGTCCCGGGCAATCACATATAGAAGGTCATCGCCGTTGAGCACCCGGCCGTTGCCGTCAATCATGGCTACCCGGTCACCATCGCCATCGAACGCGATGCCCAGATCCGCCCGCTCGGCGATGACCGCCTGCCGCAACAGCTCCGGCTGAGTTGAGCCCACCCCATCGTTGATATTGAGCCCGTTCGGGGACACTCCCATCGGCACAACCTGGGCGCCGAGTTCGGAAAAAACGCTGGGGGCTATGTGATAGGTGGCGCCGTGGGCGCAGTCAACCACGATCTTCAGATGACGCAGGCTGATCCGGCTGGGCAGTGTGCTCTTGCAAAACTCGATGTAGCGCCCGCGCGCATCCTCGATACGCTCCGCTTTGCCCAGGGCGGCTGAATCCGCTGTGGTCAGGGGCTCATCGAGCAGCGCTTCGATGCGGGCCTCGAGTTCGTCCGGGAGCTTGGCGCCGTCCCGGGCAAAGAACTTGATCCCGTTGTCGTAGTACGGGTTGTGGGAAGCACTGATGACCACGCCAGCACAGGCGTTCAGGGTTCGTGTGAGGTAAGCGATACCGGGTGTCGGCATCGGACCGAGCAGTGCAATATCAAGACCCGCGGCGGAAAGACCCGCCTCCAGGGCCGATTCGAACATGTAACCCGATATGCGGGTGTCCTTACCGATCAGCACCTTGTTGCAGCCTTGGGAGACCAATGCCCGACCGGCCGCCCAGCCCAGTTTGAGAATGAAGTCGGCGGTGATGGGCGGCTCCCCGACCCGTCCACGAATGCCATCGGTTCCGAAAAATCGTCTGCCCATCTGAGTCCTTCTTATGTCATCCCCGCCCTGCGGGCACATAGCCTATCAAACCGGCCCGGCAACTGTAGGCCGTAAATCGGTTTGAGGGAGTACCAAGTGTTGTGCCAAGTATCGGTGATCTACCGAACCACGGGAACGCCGCGTCCGGACAATGGCCGGTAAGAGAGAGCGGTGGCCGCTGACTGCAGGAAGCAGGAAGCCATCTCGCGTCCCATGGGTTCGTGTCGATTCAAAGCGCCTGGGCGCTTGTCGCCCCGCTAAGATGCAGGGAACTGAGTCCACGGGACACGGGCGAACGAATGCGACCGCATCGGTGGACGCGGTCGCAGGGGGGAAACATGACCGCTTCGGGCCGGCCCGTTGCCGGTGCCGGCCCGGTCGGACTCAGTGCTGACTGGCAGGACCGCCTATAGCACCGTCCTCCGATGAGGGCGCAGTCCCTTTGGCGGCATCGGACGAATCATCGTCCTTGGCCTTGGCCGAGCCTGAGGGTGGTTCGGACTCGTTCCAGTCGCTGGGCGGCTTGGGCTCGCGGCCCGCCATGATGTCCGCGATCTGGCTGGCATCGATGGTCTCGTATTTCATCAATGCCTCGGCCATGGTGTGGAGCTGGTCCTTGTTCTCGTCGAGTATTTTCTCCGAACGCTGGTAATTGCGATCGATGATGGCGCGAATCTCCTCGTCGATGGCATGCGCGGTCTCGTCGGAGACACTCTTATGCTGGGTCACACTGTGTCCGAGGAATACTTCACCCTCGTCCTCACCATAGGACAGCGGCCCGAGGCGATCCGACAGACCCCATCGGGTCACCATGTTGCGGGCAATACTGGTGGCCCGCTCGATGTCGTTTTGAGCACCGGTGGTGACCGCGTCGTTACCGAAAATCAACTCCTCGGCTATGCGCCCGCCGAACAGGCTGGAAATCTGGCTTTCCAGGGTTTGTCGGCTTGCGCTGTACTTGTCCTGCTCCGGCAGGAACATGGTCACACCCAGGGCCCGTCCCCGCGGGATGATGGTTACCTTGTAGACCGGGTCGTGGGCTGGCACGGTCAAACCGACGATGGCGTGGCCTGCCTCGTGGTAAGCGGTGAGCTTCTTCTCATCCTCGGTCATGACCATGGATTTGCGCTCGGCGCCCATCATGATCTTATCCTTGGCCTGCTCGAGGTTGTCCATGCTGACTTCGCGCGAATTGGAACGGGCAGCGAACAGCGCGGCCTCGTTCACCAGATTGGCTAGATCCGCCCCGGAAAAGCCGGGTGTACCCCGGGCGATGATGCTGGGTTCCACGTCGTCCGCCATGGGCACTTTGCGCATGTGCACCTTGAGGATCTGCTCCCGGCCGCGAACGTCGGGGAGCGGCACAACGACCTGGCGATCGAATCGGCCCGGCCGGAGCAATGCCGGATCCAGAACATCGGGACGGTTGGTGGCGGCGATCACGATGATGCCTTCGTTGCCTTCGAAGCCATCCATCTCGACCAATAGCTGGTTGAGGGTTTGTTCCCGCTCGTCGTGGCCGCCGCCCAAGCCGGCGCCGCGATGACGCCCGACCGCATCGATTTCGTCGATGAAAATGATGCAGGGTGCGTGCTTTTTCGCCTGCTCGAACATGTCTCGCACACGGGAGGCGCCGACGCCCACGAACATTTCGACAAAGTCCGATCCGGAAATGGTAAAGAACGGCACCTTGGCCTCGCCGGCGATGGCTTTCGCCAGCAGGGTCTTGCCTGTGCCGGGTGAACCCACCATCAGTACGCCGCGGGGAATCTTTCCGCCCAACTTCTGAAATTTGGCCGGCTCGCGCAGAAAATCCACCAGTTCCGAAACCTCCTCCTTGGCCTCTTCGCAGCCCGCCACGTCGGAGAAGTTCACCTTGACCTGATCTTCGCTCATCAGCTTCGCCCGGCTCTTGCCGAACGACATGGCGCCGCGTCCACCCGCACCACCCTGCATCTGACGCATAAAGAATATCCAGACCCCGATGAGCAGCAACATGGGGAACCAGCTGATGAAGATCTGCATCAGCATGGACTGCTGTTCCGGCGCGCGGCCCTCGATCTCCACGCCGCGGTCCAACAACTCCCCGATCATGGCGGTGTTGTCCGTTTCCGGGCTGTAAGAGGTGAACTTCTCACCGCTGGCACTGCGCCCGATGATGGTTCTGCCGTCGATGGTGACCTGGGCAATGGCGCCCTGGTTGACCTGATCCAAGAACTGCGAGTAGGCCAACTGAGCCGTGGGTGCCGAGCGTGGACCGAAGCTGTTAAATACAGACATCAGCACCACGGCGATCACCACCCAGAGCAGGATGTTCTTCACCATGTCATTCAAAGTAACTACCTCGTGGGTCGGCCGGAGGGCGTCCCGTTCTCCGGCATCTACGGATTCCTGACCATGACGCTCGGAAATGCGTCGGATTTTTAGACAGTACTACATGCCATAGTTCCGGGCCAGCAGGTACAGCTCGCGACTTCGATCCCTGGATGCCTTGGGCTTTCGACTGACCACTTTGCCAAAACGGGTCCGCATGGATTTCAGCAGCTCGTCAAACCCTTCGCCCTGAAACACCTTGACCAGAAAGCTGCCACCCGGCCGCAGCACCTGCACGGCAAGGTCTAGAGCCAACTCGGCCAGATACATAGCCCTGGGCTGGTCCACTGCTTTCACACCACTCATATTGGGGGCCATATCGGACAATACAAGGTCGGCCCTGTCATCGCCCAGAATTTCCAGCAGATCATCCAGCACGGACGGCTCGCGAAAATCCCCCTGCAGAGAGGCAACGTCGGCCAGGGAATCCATGGGAAGAATGTCCAATGCGATAATCCGCCCGGTGTGGCGCAGCCGCCGGGCGGCGTACTGCGACCAGCCACCGGGCGCCGCGCCCAGGTCCAGCACCACCATCCCGGGTTTCAGCAGCCGATCCTTGGCATCGATCTCCTCCAGCTTGAATGCACCCCGCGATCGCCAACCCTCCCGCTGCGCGCGCTGGACGAACTCGTCCTGAAAGTGCTCCTTGAGCCATCGTCCGCTGCTCTTGCTCCTGGCCACGCCTTAAGTCTCCACCGAGGATCCATGGGACGCCCGTTTCCCGATCCCAGCGAGCACGATCCGGACCAGTCGGGTGTACAACCAGGACACGGCGCTGGAAAGAAAACACGGTTTTGGGCAGACTGTGCGCCCTTTTACGGTCCTGATACCGGGATTTCGAGTGCCATTCATGCTCACGTCCAAACAAAAGCAGTACTTACGTGGACTGGCCCATCACCTGAAACCGGTGATCATGGTCGGTGACAAGGGCTTGACCGACGCGGTGTGCGACGAGACACGCCGTGCGCTGGCCCATCATGAACTCATAAAGGTGAAAATTGCAGGGTCGGATCGGGTTCGGCGACGGTCCGACGCGGCCGACCTTTGCGACCGCACCGGCGCCGAAACGGTTCAAATCATGGGCCGCATCGCAACCCTGTATCTGCGCAACCCCGAAAAGGCCCGTATCACGCTTCCCTGATCACGTCCGTGCGGTCTCGGTCGAACACCACCAGCGCCAGACCGAGCACGCAATTGCACAGGTAGAGCGCGGACGCCGCTTGGTGCAGCCCGGCAAATGCGCTGCCATCGGTCAAACCCTGCTGTTTCAGCGCCGCCATGGCCGGCTGCAAACCGAATTCCCCCACCAGAGTAATAAGGACCATCGTCAACACCAGGCCGGTGCCCAGTCGACGCAGTCGCCCCTCGGCCCAGGCAAAGATCAGCAGGCATAGCCCACACACAAGCCCAACATAGGATTCCAGGCTAAACAAGGCGCCAGCGATGTGTCCGGCCTGAGTGCGATCTTCCAGCGTCGCGAACAGCATGGGCGCAACCATCAAGCCAACAGTCCAAAGGCTGCCAACCCACAGCACGGTGACGATGCGTTTACCCGCGGCGCTACGGCGCATCTGATCTACGCGTGAACATGCATCTTGGGAGTGAAATGCACCGCTTCACCATTGCAAATCTTGGCAAAAGAGTACCTATTACCTGCGATCCGCGCCTTGAAGCTGCACACTTCACCCTCCAATCTGCTATGCCCAGAATAAATCCGATGCTTCTTTAAAAAGCTTTCCCCGCCCGACCCCCATCACCCGGCGACTGCATCAAGTCGGCCCCAGGGACTGCTTGCTCACAGATAACGGTTGACCAGATTCTCGAGATATTCCTGTCGGCCGGAACGGGGCTGAGGATTCAATCCGGCCTCCTCCACCCAGTCCGCGATTTGCTCCAGACTGAGGTCACCGGCCAGCATGGCCTTGGCCGGCGCACTGCCCCAACCTGCGTAGCGGCTGTCCAGCTCGATTTGCAGCGAACCATCCTCGATCATCGCCGCGGCGGCGATCAATCCGCGGGCACAACAGTCCATGGCACCCACATGGCCGTGCAACAGGTCTTCCGGGTCCAGCGACTGGCGCCTGAGCTTGGTATCGAAATTGAGACCGCCGCTGGTAAAGCCGCCGCCTTTGACTATGAAGTACAGCGCCAGGGCCACTTCCGGCACGTTGTTGGGAAACTGATCCGTGTCCCAGCCGGACTGGTAGTCGTTGCGGTTCATGTCCACCGAGCCGAAAATGCCCAACGCCTGGGCCAGTGCGATTTCGTGCTCGAAGGCATGACCGGCCAACACCGCGTGACCCACCTCGATGTTGACCTTTACCTCGTCTTCCAAACCATAGCGTTTGAGAAAAGCGTACACCGTGGCGACATCGAAGTCGTACTGGTGCTTGGTCGGTTCCTGGGGTTTGGGTTCGATGAGTATGGTGCCGCCGAATCCAATCTTGTGCTTGTGTTCGACCACCAGGTTCAGAAACCGACCCATCTGGTCCAGCTCACGCCGAAGATCGGTGTTGAGCAGGGTCTCGTAACCCTCGCGCCCGCCCCAAAGTACGTAGTTGGCGCCGCCCAATTCGTGGGTGACCTCCAGCACGTTCTTGACCTGGGCGGCGGCGTAAGCGAACACGTCCGGATCCGGATTGGTAGCGGCTCCGGCCATGTAACGGCGATGGGAGAACAGATTCGCGGTTCCCCACAACAGCCGGGTGCCGGTGGATTCCATCCGGGTGGCGAACAGCTCCGCCATCTCCCGCACATTGCGGTTGGACTCGGCCAAGCTGTCCCCTTCCGGTGCGATATCCCGGTCATGGAAGCAGAAAAACGGCGCACCGAGGAGTTCGAACAGCTGAAACGCGGCGTCGGCTTTCTGCCGCGCATGAGACATGCCGTCACCGAACCAGGGGCGCTCGAAGGTCTGGCCGCCGAAGGGATCATTGCCTTGCCAGACGAAGCTGTGCCAATAGCAGACGGCAAAGCGCAAATGGTCTTCCATGCGACGGCCCAGCAGGATCCGGTCCGGGTCATACCAGCGATAAGCCAGGGAATCGGAACAATCCGGGCCGCGATAGCGGACCGGCTCACAGTCCTGGAAAAAACGGGTCATGACATGGTCTCCTTCAGAGCTGGATAGAGCGCGCGAAAACGAGCGTATCCCTCGGAACACCGATCCCGCAGAGCGGGCTCCGGTGGCACCTCCCGATCAATCTCCGGGGGCGCACACACCACCAGCGGATCAGCGACGTCGGCGGCACACAAACCCAGTCGCGCCGCACCAAAGGCGGCGCCAAAATCGCCGTCCCGGGGCAACAATAACGGCCGATCCAGAACCGACGCCAGAATTCTCAACCAGTGAACGGAGCGGGCCCCGCCACCCACCGCGTAGGCGAACTCGAAATCGGTGCCGGCGTCAGCCAAAGCTGCACAACAATCGCGAAATGCGAACGCAACCCCTTCGAGCACCGACTGGGTCAGATCGGGACGGGTGTGAATCCGAGCCAGGCCGGCAAAGGCGCCGCGGGCGGCCGGATCGTTGTGGGGGGTCCGTTCACCGGACAGGTAGGGAAGAAACACCGGGCCCGCCGTCGTTGGCGGACCCGCCTCCAGTTCGGCCATCAGTCCACTTACCCCCGTGCCGGTCACCCCGGCCAACCACTCCAGGCTGTCCGTGGCCGACAGAATCACGCCCATCTGGTGCCAAAGACCGGGCGCCGCATGGCAAAACGCGTGCACCGCGCCCTGGGTGTTGGGGGAAAAGCGCTCGTTGGCGACGAATAGAACGCCGGACGTGCCCAGGGACGCAAACGCCGATCCGGGCGCCAACACCCCGACCCCACAGGCCGCGGCCGCGTTGTCTCCACCGCCGCCGGCCACCACCGGCGGCGCAGCCATGTTCCAGCGCTGGCAAAGGGTCGGGCGCAACCGCCCGGACACCTCGGAGCCCTCCACCAGGGCCGGCATTTTGTCTCGATCCAGCCCGGTCGCCGCCAGCAGCGCATCGGACCAGTCCCGGCGCGCCACATCCAGCCACAGGGTGCCGGCGGCGTCCGACATGTCGGAAACATAGTCACCGGTCAAGGCCAGACGGACGTAGTCTTTGGGCAGCAGCACCTTGGCGATGCGATCAAACAACTCGGGTTGGTGGCGCGACACCCAGGCCAGTTTGGGGGCGGTGAACCCCGGCATCACAAGATTGCCGCCGATACCACGGAAGTCCGCCGCCGAATCGAGTTCGGTACACTCGGCACCGCAGCGGCCGTCGTTCCACAGTATGGCCGGCCGCAGGACGCGATCAGACGTATCCAACAGGGTTGCACCGTGCATCTGACCGGACAAACCGATGCCTCGCACCGCGGACACCGACCTGGCATGATCCGCCGCCAGCCGATCGACCGTCCTCTGGGCGGCCCGCCACCAATCCTCCGGATTCTGCTCCGACCATCCCGGTTGGGGACGGTCCAGTTCCAAAGGCTCGCTGGCGCTGGCCAGCAGCCGCTGCTCCTGGTCCATCAGCACGGTCTTGACCGACGAGGTGCCCACATCGATACCCAGATACATCAGACCACCTCGCTGAGTGCGCCGGGACCGGGTATCGCCGCCGGCGGGCATCGTCCCAGGATGATCATGCCCAAGACTTCGTCCGGCGTCAGGTCGCAGGTGCGTCCGGTACCAACGATTCTGCCGTTTTTCATGACACTGACCCGATCCGACAGATCCAATACGTCGTGGATGTCGTGACTGATGAGAAAAATGCCGATGCCCTCGTTCTTGAGCTGCTTGATCAGATCGGCAACCTGGGCGGTTTGCTGCGGCCCCAACGCCGCGGTCGGCTCATCCATGATCAGGATGCGGGCATTGAAATGAATCGCCCGGGCGATGGCGACCGATTGGCGCTGACCACCCGACAGGGCGACAACCGGCTCCTTGAAACGCTGGGCGCCTCCATCGCAACATCGTCCAGGGTACCCCAGCGGGTGCGCAGCTCACGCCCGAGGAACAGGTTGGCGGCGGCGTCGACATTGTCCGCCAGGGCCAGAGTCTGGTAAATGGTTTCGATCCCATACCCCTTGGCCTGACGCGGATTGTCGATCCGGGCCGGCGCGCCGTCTATCCGGATCTCACCGGCATCGCGGCGGCAGGCGCCGGACAGAATCTTGATCAGAGTCGATTTACCGGCGCCGTTATGCCCCACCAGCGCCACCACCTCGCCGGGAAACAGGTCGACGCTGGCACCCTCCACCGCATGAATGCCGCCGAAGGTGATGGACACGTCCCGCATCTCCACCAATGGCGTGCCCTGCACATCTACGCCCCTCACCCGGTCCGCCGCCGGTAAAGCGTGTCCAGCCACACGGCAACCACCAGCACCACGCCGACGACGATGTATCGAAGGCGATCCAGATCACTGCCAGGGCGCCCAGCATGCGGGTGTCCAGCTCGGTGGCATCGAGGAAACGCCGCGACCGGGATTTCCGGGCCGGCCCGGGATCGCTCATGGAATGTGCGCGCGGGTCCGTCTCAGTCGCAAACCGCCACCGTGCCCGACGGCACCCCCTGGCAGACCTGGTCCTGGGTGATCCAACCCGCGTCGATCACCAGATTGAGGTTGCCCCGGGTAATGGGAACCGGCTTGAGGAACAACGAAGTCATCTCCACGCCCTTGGGCCCGCCGTTGAATACCACCGCCCCCGGTATGTCGCCCATGGCAATACCGCCGGCCAAATGGACCGCCAGCGTGCCCGCCGCACCGCCCAACTCCCGGGCGTCCTTCCAGACCGACACGGTCTGAGTGCCCAGGGCAACCCGGTTGAGGGCGGCATGGTCACCGTCCTGCCCGGAAACGGGCACCAAACCCTCCAGGCCCTGGGCGTCCAATGCCGCAACCACACCGCCGGCGGTACCGTCGTTGGACGCCACCACCGCATCCACCTTGTTCTCGTTGGCGGTGAGGAACTGTTCCATGTTCCGTTGTGCATTGGCCGGCAACCAACCATCGGTATAGGCTTCGCCCACGTTCTTCACGTCACCGGAATCCAAGGCTGCCTGCAGCACCTCCAACTGCCCGTGTGCAGAAAATCCGCGTTGGGGTCGGCGGCGGAGCCTTTGATGAACACATAATTGCCCTTGGACAGGACGGCAAACACGGCCGAGGCCTGCATCCGGCCGACTTCCTTATTATCAAAGGTGATGTAAAAAGCATCCGGGTTTTCGATCAGCCGATCGTAGCCAATGACCGGAATGCCTTCGTCCACGGCTTTCTGTACCGCCGGACCGATGGCGTCGGAATCCTGAGCGAGAAGAATCAGTGCATTGGCGCCGTTGGCAATCAGACTTTCCACGTCGGTGAGTTGCTTGGCGGCGGAAGATTGGGCGTCGGCCGAAATATACTTTGCATCGCGCTTTGCCAAGGCCGCTTTGATGGCGGCCTCATCGGTCTTCCAGCGCTCTTCCTGGAAATTGGACCAGGACACGCCCACCGTCACCTCGGCCAGCGCCGTAATGAACGGTGCCGCCATGAGCAGAACAGCCGCCGTCACGGCAAAAAACCTGTTCATCGTCTGCTCCTCCGGTGATGTTCGGCCGAGCCACTGGGTCGGACGCATCGCCCGATCGTGTGGCTTTCAATTATTTTCGCTTTGCCGGAAAACTTGATTCAAACCGTCGTACGCGTCAACCCATTTCGTCTCAGCTGCGCGGGCGACATCTCACCCCGGGCTCATGGCCATTCGATCCACAAGGCGGATAACGATCGGGTAAGACAACACAACCGGGCGAGGGTCCTCAAGCAGATGCTCCACGACGCGGCTTCGAAGACTGCCCTGGGCTTTGGAACAGGGCGTGTGTTCGCGCTGCTCAGCCCGCTTCGTCTTGCCTTCGCCGGATCGGGGGCTGCGGCCATCCGATCTGATCGAACCCGAATTGCGGACGCCTGAGTGCAGCCCTTGTGCCCGATCTGTCCTGGGCTCGCAAGGGAGCCTCTGATCTATTCGTGGGCGTGCATCTTGGGGCCTTGCCCGACCCACGCCGTGCGCCGTCCAGGCAGGCCATTTCAGATCAGAGGAATCCGCCGACCCCGATGCTGGGCGTGAGGTACATACCCCCCCCGCCCACGTTGAACGAGGTGCCGATGCTCAGGCTTCCATAGGGCGAGCATGATGCAACGCACAACACGAGGCCCACCGCCAGGGTGATGCGCAACAGCAGCCGCCGGAATGCCGGGTTCGGTCGATTCATGGGTTCCACTCCTGTAGCACCAGGCCGGCGCCATCGGGGTCGGCGATGATGGTCACGGTGCTGTCGCGCATCGCCTGGCGTGGCGCTAACAGCACTTTGCCCCCCAAGGCGGGAACGGTTGCCGCCGCGACCCTGGCGTCTGCGACCCGTATATAGCTGACCCAGGTATTGGCCAACTCCGGACTGGGTTTGTCGATCAGCCCAAAACGAGGGGACTGACCCGCTGCAAGGTACCGGTAATCGATTCCGTCGACCTGGCGTCGATCGGATTGCAGGCCGGTCAGAGTTCGATAGAAGGGCACACCCTGGTCCGGTGCATTGGTCCAGATCTCGTTCCAAAGCCATCCGTTGAGCAGCGGTTCGCTGTCAACCGGATCACCCCCCTGAGTTCGCAGCAACGCAAATGCGGCGCCCTGGGGATCACGGATCACGGCAACCCGACCCCGACCCGGCAGCTCAAATGGCTTGAGCAGGATCTCACCACCTTGGGACGCCGCCAAGTCGGCGACTGTGTCCACGTCGGGCACCGACATGTGCGCCAACCAGTGGGACAAGCCCTGGCTCGAGTTCAACGCGGCGACGCCGGCGACGGGAACGCCGTCATTCCAAGCCAGCCAGTAATCCTCGGACAACTGTTCGAAGGTCCAACCCAGAAGGGCGCCGTAAAAGGCCTGGGCCCGGCGTGGATCGGGGGTAACCAGATCGTGCCATACCACCTTACCGGGGTGCTCCACACCACTATCGGCCAGCGGTGGCAAGGTCGGCAGGGTGGCGCTACAGGCGGCCAAAAAGCAGGCGCCCAGAACCGTAAGCAACCGTCGTGGGAATCCAGGCTTGCTTCTCATACTTCGACCCACTGCCAGCTAAAAACGCCGGTTTTCGAAGACGGTCGCATATGCGCCGAACCCGGCTCAGCCGTTCTGCTGCTCTATGGCCGTAGACAGCGCTTCCCGCAGATGGCTCTCCTCGTCCTTGGTCAGCGAAGTCTGCAAGATCGTACCCTTGCCACGAAACTGCTCAAGATGGGCCAGAACCTTGTCGGGTGTCGCCTTTTTGACCAGCACGAACAGGGCTGAACTGTCGGGCTTGAGGGTTTCGCCCAGCTTCTTCATGAAATCGTTGCTGATGCCGATGTCGGTCAGCGCCCCGGAAATGGCGCCGGCGCCCGCACCCACCGCCGCCCCCAGCAGGGGATTGAGGAAGATCATACCGATCAAAGTGCCCCAGAAACCGCCGCCAACGGCGCCGGCGGCGGTCAAGTTGACGGCTTGATGCAGCTTGACCTTGCCATCCGCGCCCTTGGTGACCACGACCACATCGTCCATGTCGATGAGGTACTCCTTTTGCAGCTTGGCCAGCTCCGACCGCATCTCAAAAGCCGTGTTCTCGTCGTCGAAACCGATGACAATCAAGTCGCTCACAGGTCCGCCTCCAGGTGGCGTTCAAAGAATCGGTGCCGAGTGTAGGACGCCACGCGGCCGTTGGCCAGCCCGATCGGAAATTGCAGCCGGCAGTGGACCGCAAACGCGCTGCGCGGCCTACTGCTGCGACGCGCTGCCGCCACCGGCACCTGCTTGTTCCGCACCAGCCGGGGCCACATCATCGATTCCCTGCCCGTCAATAATGACGCGTGCGATCTGCGCACAAACATCGCCCTGCACATCCATCCTATTTAATAGCCCGGTGGCCAGCAGAGATATACCACCGGTGGAAAACGCCAGTGCGGCCTCGATGCCTTTCTTCGCCACCCCTACCGGATTCGGAGTCACCACGGGTTCAGACAAGGTGCCGCTGATCTGTACCAGTGAGGCCACCATTCCCGCACCGACACCGATGCCCGCTCGCGGCTTGGACTCAGCGGTCAAATTGATCTGCTCGGTTTTTAGATTGACGTCACCGTGCCCCACCCAGGTGGCGGCGTCCTCCTGAATAATGATGCCGCGGGGTGTGGTTGCGATACCGTCCTTGATGTCCAAGGCAACAGCCGCGCATTCGATCGCGGAGTAGCCTCTGTTAGCGGACATCGGATTGACCTGGCTGAGGATGTCCCTTCCAAGGGCTTCGAATGCGCGGCTCGCGAGACGGGTATCGCGCACGGCCACCGCAAAGTTGCCGTTCAGGCCGCCCATGATCTGTCGTACTGAGTTGCCGGCACCGGCTACGTCCACGTCGTAGAGCAACTCGCCGCCCTGGAGAATGGCATCCTGGGCCAGCAGTCGTGACAATGGAACCACATCCGCCTTCAGCTTGAGGTTGACCGGTGCGGGTTGGCGATTGGAGTCGAGCTCGAAATCCAGACTGACCGGCCGGTCACCCACCTGCATGCGGCTGACGAGTTTGAGCTTACCTTCTTGGAGGTCGGCGGTTGTACGCCCGTTTTCGCCGATGATGTCCCGAAACTCGACCTGCCCGGTGTTCAATTCCACAAAGGCATCCATGCCCTGGAGCATATCTAGGGGCAGGGGTGTATCGGGAAACACACGCCCGCCATCACTGGCCGCTTGGGCCGCGTCCGCTGAATCAAGCGTTTTTACCTTCTGAATAAACGTGTGGAGCTTGAGTGAACGGCTGTTGAAAATCCCCTGAAAATCGCCCCGCGTGTCCTGCTGCGGCAGGATCAGTTTGGCGTCCCCGGTGAGATCGCTGGTGCCGATCAAGGCATTGAGAGACGCCAGATCGATCTCGGATCCCGACGAACCCACCGTTGCAGTCACCTTGACCGGTTGCACATCCGGCAGCGGTGAACCGGTCAACTCGCCGACCCTGGACAGAGACGGCGCGTCCAGGGCCAGATCGAACTTGTAGCTGCTCGCCGCCAGGTCCGTGAGGCCGCCCTCAGCGGTCAGCACCAACTGATTGGAGTCGACTTTGGCATCGATCCCTACCGGGCCCTGGAGCCCTTTTTTGGCGGTCACATTGGCCGCCAGTTTGAGTGGCGGCGTCTGCGGCAGTTCGGCGCCTGCCAGGGCGGACAGGTCTGAAACGGAGTCCACCGAGCCGTTCAAATTCAGCTTGATGCCCGTGAGTGCGAGCAGGTCGTCGACGGAGCCTTCAACGCTGGCCCGCAGTTTCTCATCCTCGACATCGATCGCCAGCTTCTGGACGGTGAGCACCTCACCGTTGGGGGCCAGTTCGGCCGACGCCTTGATCGGCCCCATGGCGGGAAGATCCCGCCCAGCGGCGCTGGACAAATCGGCCAGGGAAATGAGTTCGATGCTCACCGTCCCGGACACACCCTGGGCGGTACGCGGATCGGCCACCGTGGTGTCGAGCTTTCCGTTTAACCAGTCCCCGGTTAGCGTTGCGCTGATCTGCGCCGGCCCTTGCGCGCCGCCATCCGCAACCGCCTTGGCGTTGATGCTCAGCGGTTTGGTTTCGGGCAGGGGCTGACCCACCAGATCCGAGTAAGTCGAGAGAGACTGAAGCTGGGCCTCGAGACCCAGGTCGAGGCCCGACAGCGCGAGCAAATCCTGGATGGAACCGGTCACCCGCGCCTTGAGGCCCTGGTCATCAATGCCGATATCGAGATCGGTCAGGGCGTAGCTGGCACCCTGGGAGTCCAGCTTTGCTGCGGCCTGTACCGGACCCATGGCCGGGAGTTCACGCCCCGCAAGGCCAGACAGAACCGCCACCGACTTCAGTTCCAGATCGAGCACCGCGTGAACATCCTCAGCCTGCTGTATGGACGCGAGCGTGCCGTCCACTTTGCCCTGCAGCCAGTCGCTCTCAAGTCGCGCGGAGACTGTGGCCGGCCCGTCCGGGCCCTCGGCGGCGAGCATGGTGGCCTTAACCTTGAGCGGCTGCGTCTCCGGCATGGGTGTGCCGGCCACATCGGAAAAACGGGCCAGGGACCCGACCAGAGCGTCGAGCTTGAGGTTCACGCCGTTGAGCGCAAGCAGGTCATCCACGGTGCCGGTCAGTTCGCCATTGAGGTCATCGCCCGCGATGCGCACAAGGATGTCCGACACCGCGTAGGACTGCTGGTCCGAGTTCAGTTGAGCGCCTGCCTCGACGGCACCGGTCTCTGGCAGATCTCGCCCCGCAAACTTGGAAAGCGCGGCCAGGGTGGGCGCGGTCATATTCACCTGGGCATTCACGCCCTTCTGGGTGATGAGATCCTCTGCCTTCCCGGTCAGTCTGAGTTTGGCCTGCTCATCGTCCAGCGTTGCGCTTAAGTCCTGTAGCGCAAGGGCGTTCAAATCACCGAGTACTTTCCCGGACAACTCAAACGATTGGGGCGCGGTGCCGGGCAAAGTCATGCCAATCGCTTTCACCAGCGCCGGTACCGTGTCGCTCGATGCCTGGACTGCGAATGCCATCTCGCCCAAGGTCAGGAGATCCCCGATCGCACCGTCGATACCGGCATTGAGATCCGGGCCATCGAGGGTCAGCTTCAGATCCGGGGCTGCCAAGGCGCCGTCATTGCCGGCCAGCCGCCCGCTGAACCCCACAGCGCCAACGTCCGGTATTGAACCATCAACAAACGGTTCGATATTCTGGGTTGAGGGGGCTTTTAGTCCAAGCGCCAGATCCAGCGTCGGACCAGCCGCAGCGAACAATTGCGCGACGCTGCCGTTGACCGACAGTTCGATATCGCCCACGCCGCCGTCCAGTTTCAGCGCAGCGGGTGCGCCCGAGGCCAGGCTGTCAAAGTCGCCCAGATCGCCCTCGAGGGATATGGGCTGTTCCAAGTATTGGCCCTTCAACAGGAGTGCCAGACGCTGGCTCTGTTCACCCACGTCCAACTGATCCAGCGCAAAAGAGCGGGCATCGCCGGTCGCGCCATCGGTGTAGCTGATGGTCCCATTGCTGATGTGCAGTCGGGATGCCAGCAACCAATGAGGCACCCCCGGGGGACCGGACACCGGGGCGCCCACTGTCCCGTCGGGAGGCGCGGAATCGTTCCCGATCTGCCAGTTGCCCTCGCCGCCGGCGCTGGTCTCAAGAGCAACGTTCAGGGCATCCAGGTCGAGGGCGATCTCGATCCTGCCGAGCAGCAAGGGCAAAAAGCGCAAAGCGGCGTCGAATCGGCCAACTGTGACCATCGAGTCGTCATCGGCCCATCCCGGATTGGCGAAGCGAATATCGGTGGCGTGGACCTTGAACAGGCCGCCCTTGGGGTCAAAGTCACCGGCCACAGTCAACTGCCGCCCCGTGGCCGACAACACCGATTCCTCCAGCCAGCTGCGGTAGGTGTCGTTCGGGATAAGCAACAGCACTGCAAAAGCGATAACGACGATGCCCGCAATGGAGAGCAGGCCACCACGCAGGAACTTCACGACACGAGACATGGGCGCATCCAAAAAAGCGAAAGCAGGGTTGACAATAGTACCGTTCATCAGCGCTACGGGTCGCCCTTTCCGAGGGACTCACTCTTGGGATGCCGGAAGGCGTTTTTTAAGGTGTCTCCAATCTGCTTCGCCCAGAATGAATCAGAGGCTCATTAACCAAGAAAAGCTCGACGTCCGATCCGAGAGCGGGGCCGCACCCAACTCGGACCGATAACAGCTGGATGGCTGCATCACACCCATACACACGCCGCCCGTGTCGCAGGGCGCGGTCCTGCGCGGTGCGCTGCTGCGTGTCAGATAAAGGGGAGTGATTGCAGAGTGCCCGGCACCGGTTTCCCGTCCCGAACGACTTCGACCCGGTCGCCGGGTACGGCCGCCACCGAGACCAGTGCAAAACCGATGTTCTGCGACAGTCTGTAGGACCAGACACCGTTGGTCATGTGGCCGATCGGGCGACTGTCCTTGCGAATTTCGGCCCAGTCGAAGGGCGCGGCCATGGCCTCTTCCCCCTCCAGCGCCACGCCCAACTGATGCCGCTCAGGTCCCGACGCCTTGATGCGGCGCAGGGCCTGTATACCAACCACATCGTCTGGCACGTCCAGATCAACGTATCGGCCCATGCGTACTTCGAAGGGATTGGTCCGGTCGTCGGTATCCCCACCCCAGGACAATAGACCGCTCTCGATGCGCTCGCAGCCATTTGGATTGCCCGGCCCGATCCCCCAGGGCTTGCCGGCCTCGCGCAACAGATCCCACAACGCCACGCCCTTGGAACCGTCCATCAGATAGATCTCGAAGCCGCCCTGTTTGGACCACCCGGACCGGGCGACCGCCACGGGAATGCCCTCAATCTCTGTTTCCTTGAACCAGAAGTACTTTAGGTCCCGTATCCACTCGCCAAAAACAGAGGCCACTACATCCTCGGCTTTCGGACCTTGCACGGCCAGGGGTGAAACGTCCGGTTCGGTCACCTCCACATCGAAACGCCGCTCCGCCGAAATGGCCCGGGCCCAGAACAGAATGTTGGAATCCGCGATGGACAGCCAGTAACGGTCATCGGCCAACTTCAGCAGAATTGGGTCGTTGATCAAGGTGCCCATGTGATTGCACAAAGCCACATACTTGCCCTGACCTTCCACACAGCGGGTCAGGTCCCGGGGCGACAGAATCTGCGCCAGCTTTCCGGCGTCGGGCCCCTTGAGCTCCACCTGCCGTTCGACGGCAACGTCCCACAGGGAGACGTCGTTGATGATGCGCCAATACTCCTCCTCCGGGTGCCCATAGCCGGTGGGCATCAGCATCTGGTTGTACACGGTGAAGCTGGTTACACCCTCGTCAACGGTGGAGGCGAAAAACGGTGAACGACGCAGGCGTGCTGAGGGGGAGATGGAAAACATGTGCCGACAACTCCGGTTCGTGAACACCAGGGAATATTTGATCAACGCATGTGCACCGGGCGTCGTCGACACAACATCAAGCCCGGACTCCCGGCGCGGCGCGGCGCTATGACACCCGGTCAGAAGGCGTGACACCCACAAGCGCTTGCGGACGGAACCTAAGGGAATCCGGAGGCATGTTCAAAAACCATCACGGTCCCGGTCAATTGTCCGCGGACTTCACCCCGGCGCCTGCCCCACCGGCGGCGCGCTCAGCCAGCAACCGGTCCAACCAATCGGGATCCATCTCCGGAACCGAGGACAGGAGCAACTCGGTGTAGGGATCATGGGGCGGACGGAACATCTCGGTCTTGCCGCCCTGCTCCACCACAACGCCCTCTTTCATGACCACGACTTCGTCAGCAATGGCGCGGACCGTGGCCAGATCGTGGGTGATGAACATATAGGCCAGGTTGAACTCCGCCTGCAGGCGATTGAGCAGCTTCAATATACCCTCGGCCACGAGCTGATCCAGAGCCGACGTCACCTCGTCGCAAATGATGAATCTGGGTTCGGCGGCCAGCGCCCGGGCGATGCCGATGCGCTGTTTCTGACCGCCGGACAGCTCCGACGGAAGGCGATCGATGAACTGATCGGGCTCGAGCTCGATCAGGTCGAGCAGCTGGCGGACGCGCTCGGTAAGCTGGCGGCCCTGGAGCCCAAGGTAAAACTGGACCGAGCGACCGATGATCTCCCGGATCTTGTGTTTGGGATTGAGGGCGGTATCGGCCATTTGATAGATCATCTGCGCCTGCCGCAGCTGATCCTTGGAGCGGTTGCGGTAGTCCTTGGGCAGTTCCTGCCCTTCGAACATGACAGTGCCGGACAGCGGTGGCAGCAATCCGGTGATGACCCGGGCGGCGGTTGATTTGCCGCTGCCCGACTCGCCCACCACCGCCACGGTGCGTCGGCTGTGAATATCGAAACTCACATCCTTGAGCACCGGCACGGCACCGTAGGCGGCGGTCACGTTCCGGACCGAGACAACCGGTACTTCGTCGGGCCCCGCAGGCGGCTGTTCCGGCCGTTCAAGACTGCGTACGGCCCACAAGGACTTGGTGTAGGCCTCCTGCGGATGACTCAACATGGTCCGAGTGTCGGCTTCCTCCACTTCTTCGCCGTGCAACAGCACCTTGATGCTGTCAGCCATTTGCGCCACCACCGCAAGGTCGTGGGTGATGTAGATGGCCGCAGTGCCGAACTGATCGACAATATCTCGTATGGAGGCAAGCACCTCGATCTGGGTGGTCACGTCCAAAGCCGTGGTGGGTTCGTCAAAAATAATCAGGTCGGGCCGGCAGGCCATGGCCATGGCGGTCATGGCCCGCTGCAACTGCCCGCCGGAGACCTGGTGCGGGTAGCGAAAGCCGATTTCGTCCGGCGTGGGCAAATGCATCCGCCGATAAAGCTCTTTGGCATCGTGTTCGGCCTGGTCGCGGCTCATGACTCCATGCTGCACCGGCCCCTCGGAATACTGGTCGATCAGCCGGTGAGCCGGATTAAAACTGGCAGCGGCGGATTGGGCGACATAGGCGATGCGCTTGCCGCGCAGGGCGCGGCATTCGGCCATGGGCGCGGTGCGCAGGTCGATGCCATCGAAATCGATGGTGCCGCCGCTGATGCGACAACCGTCCCGGGCAAAACCCATGGCGGCCAGACCGATGGTGGATTTTCCGGCTCCGGATTCACCGATCAGACCGAGCACCTCACCCCGCCGTAGAGTCAGGTCCACCCCCTTGACGATCTCACTCCAGGTTTCGTCCGATCGCCCCTCGATGCGCAGGCCGCGAATGCTGAGAAGAACAGGATTGTCGGTTTGGCCCATGCCTTTACTCCTTCAGTCCGCTGGCGCGATGCAGCATCCAGTCGACCACGAAGTTCACACCCACGGTCAGCAACGCGATGGCACCGGCCGGCAGCAGCGGCGTGATGTCACCGAAGGTGATTAGGGTGGCGTTGTCACGCACCATTGATCCCCAGTCGGCGGTTGGTGGTTGGATGCCCAGCCCCAGAAAGGACAGCGCCGAGATCATAAGGAACACGAAACAGAACCTAAGCCCGAACTCAGCCACCAGCGGCGCCGAAGCGTTGGGCAGTATTTCGCGCACGATCAGACGCCAGAGGCCTTCCCCCCGGAGCCTTGCCGCTTCCACATAGTCCATCACCACGATGTTCATCGCCACCGCCCGGGCCAATCGATAAACCCGGGTTGAGTCGATCAAGGCGATCACCAGGATCATGTTGACCACCGAGGTCCCGACGATGGTGAGCAGCAGCAAGGCGAAAATCAGCGACGGGATGGCCATCAGGATGTCGACGATGCGGCTGAGCAATTGATCCAGCCATCCGCCCACGGTGGCGGCCAGCAGACCGAGGATCGAACCCAGGGCAAAGGCGAGCCCGGTGGTGACAAAGGCAATGCCCACCGTGTTGCGGGCGCCGTAGATCAGGCGGGTCAGCATATCCCGGCCCAGATTGTCGGTACCGAGCAGGTGGGTGGTACTCCAGGGCAAATACTCACCCCCCACCACTTCCCGCTCGCCGTAAGGAGCGATGAGGGGCGCCAGGATGGCTACCGTCACGTAAACGATGATGACGATGATGCCAAAGTTTGCGGTGAGGGGGGCAGTGCGCAGGACTTTGGCCACCCCAGCCGGAGCCAGGGCGATGGCCACGGTCTTGAACACCCAGGCCACGCCGGCGGCCGCTACGATGACCGCAGCGATCCACAGCAGGGCAGTCAGGAAACCGATGAGTGCGTCCATCCCCGGCCCCTCAGCGCTTGTGGACCAGACGCGGATTCGACAGGGTCGAAAGCACGTCGGCCGTGAGGTTGAGCAGCACGTAGGCGCAGGCAAAAATAAGCGATGCCGCCTGTACCACGGTGATATCCCGTTTCGACACCGAGTCGACCATCAGCTGACCCAGGCCGGGGTACACGAACACCACCTCCACCACCACCACCCCGGTAATGAGATAGGCCAGATTCAGGGCCACCACGTTGATGATGGGCGCCAGCGCATTGGGCAAGGCGTGCTTGACGATGATGCGGCCCGGGCTCATCCCCTTGAGCCGGGCCATCTCGATATAGGGTGAGGCCAGCAGATTAATGATGGCGGCCCGGGTCATCCTCATCATGTGGGCGGTTACCACCAGGGTCAGGGTCAGCGCCGGGAGAAAGGTCCGATAGAGCTTCTCACCCAGGGTCGCATCGGGCGTAATCTTGGCGATGGATGGAAACAACCCGGACTGGGCCAAATAGAAGATCAGAATGTAGGCGACAAAGAATTCGGGAAACGAGATCGAACTCAGGGTAAACACGTTGATGGCACGGTCGAACCAGGAGTTGCGATACAGGGCGGCGAGTATGCCGAGAACCAGTGCCAGTGGCACGGCGATGGCCGCGGCATACAGGGCCAGGAACAGGGTATTGCCCAGGCGGCCGGCAATCAGATCGGTGATCGGCCTGCCGTTGGCCAGGGAGTTGCCAAAGTCCCCCTGGACCACGCCACCGAGCCAGTTGAGATAACGCTCGTGCGCGGGCAGATCAAGCCCGAGTTCACGGCGAAAGGCCGCCACCGTTTCCGGCGTAGCCGATTGCCCGAGCATTTCCTGGGCGATGTCCCCGGGCAGTAACTCCACCGCGCCGAATATCAAAAGCGATATCACGAACAGGGTGACCAGGCCGAGCCCCAGCCGCTGCGCGATCATGAGCCAAATGCTGTTCACCATGCCCCTCCCGTCGGTGCCATATCGTTATTGCCCGCGCTCAGCCCAGGGTGCCACTGCAGCGGTGTCGGCATCGCAAACGGCCCCGGCGCCCAGGCGCCGAGGCCGGACGCGATCAGGCAAACCACCACCGTTCGACGGCCCTGAATCCATCCATGGTCCAGTTGGCGCCCACCACCTCAGGGTGCATGACTTTGTCGGAATGGGCCATGACATAGCTTGCGAACATGGGCACGACCACGCCCCCATCGTTGCTGACGATACCCTGCATCTCCACGTACATGTCGCGCCGCTTGTTCTCGTCCAGTTCGGCCCGTGCAGCCAGAAGCAGCTCGTTGAACCGGTCGTTCTCCCAGAAACTGTCGTTCCAGGCCGCCCCGGACGCATAGGCCGTGGTAAACATCCAGTCCTCGGTGGGGCGACCGCCCCAGTAGACCGCCGACCAGGGTTTTTTCATCCACACGTTGGACCAGTAACCGTCGTTGGCCTCGCGGGCGACTTGGATGTTGATACCGGCTGCCGCGGCCTTCTCTGAGTACAGTACGGCGGCGTCCACCGCGCCTGCGAAGGCCGCATCCGCCGCCGACAGGGTCACGTCGAGATTGTCCAGCCCGGCCTGCTTGAGGTAGTACTTGGCCTTGTCCGGATCGTAGCTGTGCTGCTCCAGGTCATCGGCGTGATAGCGTTGAGACTGGCCGATAGGATGATCGTTGCCGACGGCGCCGTAGCCATTGAGGATCTTCTCTACCAGTTCCTCACGGTCGATGGCGTACTTCAGCGCCATGCGCACGTTGTTATCGTCAAACGGTCCCACCCGGGTATCCATCGCAAAGGTAAAATGCTGGGTGCCCGTTGTGTCCAGAATCTCTATGCCCGGTGCCCGCTTCAGTAAGTGGACGGTGTTCAGATCCACCCGGTCTATGACATCCACCTCACCCGTCACCAGGGCATTTTGACGCGCCGCCGCATCCAGAATGCTCAGCATCTCGATACCGTCGAAATGCGCCCGATCGGTTTTCCAGAAGTTCGGATTGCGCTTGAGCTGCGCCCGCACGCCCGGCTCGTAGGACTCAACCACGTACCCGCCGCAGCCATCGGCGGATGTGGGGTCTATCTTCCCGTCCGCCGACGGCATGATCGGCAGATGGTAGTCCGACAGAACAAACGGGAAATCGGCGTTGCCACCGGCCAGGGTAAATACGAGGATGTCGTCGCCCTCGGCTTTCATCTCGACGATTTCCTGGACGATGGGCTTGGCCCCCGACTTGCTGTCCTCACCGCGGTGGTGGTTGATGGATGCGATCACATCGTCGGTGGTCACCGGCTTGCCGCTGTGGAAAGTGAGACCGTCACGCAGCTTGAAACGCCACACCTTTGCATCCGGAGACGCTTCCCAGCTCTCCGCTACTTCGCCTACCAAGGAGCCGTCGGCGGCGACTTCGGTCAGATAACCGTGGCGCGCCGTGGCGAACACCTGGACGAACGCCTGATCCCAGGTGGCGGGGTCATAGCTGTCGGTGGTTGCGCCGTGGCCCATGCCGATGCGGAGCACCCCGCCCTGTTTCGGCTGGGCGGCAGCCGGGCGTCCGCTCAACAGTCCGGTCATGGCCAGCGCACCAAAGGCGGTGGCGCCCTGCAGCACTTCTCGCCGCGAGACGCCGTGTATGATCGTATTCTCGTCGCTTGTATTTTTCATGTAGCTCCTCCATCAACCTATTTCGTTGCGTTCAAACCATTCGCCGGTAACTTGAGCGGAATCGATATGAAATTCGGTATAGCCAAGTGGTGAAGACCTGATGTTTCCCAAGTTTCTGATCACAGTCTAGCCGCGCGAACCGCGTCCTCGCCGCCTTTCTTCCGCACCGTAATCGGCCACGGAATGCGGGGCACGGGGATCGGTAAGGCAGTGGATAGGACCCGAAGGCAACGCGGACCCCCTGTGACGCCCTGCCCAAACCCGGTCGGATCGACATCCGCGGCCATAACGTCGGCGGCGGAATCGATGCCGGGGCTCCGAGTGGAAAACGCCAGGCGAGGTGTGCGGATCGCGAATCGAAAAGCCGGCAAGCATGATGAGATGATAGCACCATCTCCGGCAGATCGGACGTTCAGGCCACGCGGCACCCATGGGTTGCCGGGACCGGAACCGTCATGACGTCTGCTCACTGACCCGATAAGCCGCGGATGCCAGCCAGGACGGGTTGATCTCGACACCCCAACCCGGCGCCGAGGGTATATTGGCGTGGCCATCCCGGATGGCAAACGGGTCGCCCTGGAACAAACCCTCCTGCCAGGGATAGTAATCCGGACCCTCGATTGAGAACTCCAGATACTTTCCGGGATTCGGAATGGCGCCTAGGAGATGCATGGTGCAGATTGTGACCAGCGATAGATTTGCGCTGTGGGGGGTGCAGGGCATCCCGGCGTCCGCAGCCATGGCCGCCACCTGAAGTGTCCGTGTCAGCCCACCCATATACATCACGTCGGGCTGCACCACATCCACTGCGCGCATCTCGATCATCCGCGCCCAGTGGGCCAGATCCCAGTCCTGCTCTCCTCCGGTCACGTCGATGGACAGGGCGTCGGCCACCTGTTTGGTCTGCTCAAGGTGCCAGTATGGGCACGGCTCCTCGAAGTGTTTGACGCCCTCGGATTCCAGCATCCGTCCCACCTGGATCGCGCGGCTCGGCGAAAATCCGCTGTTGGCGTCCACCAGCTTGGCCACGCCGTCACCCAGGGCCTTCGAGACCGCGG
>JAHEDQ010000290.1 GCA_024641125.1 Candidatus Competibacteraceae bacterium
TTTCGGCTGGCTGCTTGCTTACTACAAGATCCCGCTGGCGCTGGTGGATTTCTTGAAACAGTTCGGGGCGGGACCGATCAGTACCGGTCTGATCGTGGCAGGGGCGTTCCTTTTCATTGGCATGTTTATCGATGCGATCCCTGCCATTATAATACTTGGCACCGTCCTCTGGCCGGTGGCTGAATTCGCCGGAATTCATCCCATTCATTTTGCAATTATCGGCGTCATATCGTTGGCTTTTGGACTTGTGACCCCGCCGTATGGACTCTGTCTGTTGATCAGCTGTGCCATCGGTGAGGTAGCCCTGAAGAAGGCGATGAGGGATGTCGCCATCATCCTTCTGCCAATGCTTGGAGTGCTTATAATAGTTATCCTTTTCCCGGACATTATTCTCTTTTTACCGCGGCTGCTGTTGCCCAAATTTGTGAACTGACCGATCCGGTGGTGAGACATCAAGGTTCCAGGTCGAAGGTGAGCCCTCTGCGAGAAAATCAGAGGGCTTCTTTCATGCAGAAACCATAGTTGAAGTGCAATGAACAATTCAGACAACCGCTCTCGCACTTTTCACAGGAAAATGAGCATGCTGTCTGTGAGGAAGCATGAATATTATACAATTCCAGTATGATATCGAATTTCCTGTCCCGAGGCAGGGTGCTGCCGGCAGGTGTCGAGACACTGCTGATGGTTGAGCAGTGCTGAGAATATCATAATATCATTCCCGGAGAGTTAACAATGATAAACAAAATGTTTGATTTGACGGGCAAAGTTGCCCTTGTGACAGGAGGCAGTAAAGGTTTGGGGTTATCCATGGCGCGGGCACTGGCACTTGCCGGAGCGGATATCGTGATCAACAGCCGCAATGGCGACGAGCTCGACTCTGCCATGGCGAAAATTCTTGAGGGAACAGATCGAAAAGGCTTTAGCCTGGTGGCCGATTTATTCAAACGGAAAGACACGATTAGCCTGGCTCAAGAGGCACTTGAGGCCATGGGACGGGTGGACATTATCATCAATAATGCCGGAACAAATGTCCCGGCACCAGTTGATGAGATTAAAGACGACGATTGGGACAGACTCGTGGAGCTGAATTTGAGTGCCCCGATGGTGCTCGTACGCGAACTTGCCGCGCAGATGAAAGAGCGCAGATGGGGGCGGATCATCAACATCAGCTCGATATTCGGACTTTGCACCAAGGAGGCCAGGGGCGTATATTCGGCAACCAAGGCTGGGCTTATTGGAATTACCAGGACCATGGCACAGGACCTTGGCCCCTGGAATATTACCGCCAATGCTATTGCTCCCGGTCCGATTTCCACCCCGCTGACTGACCGTCTGGTCCAGGGAGAGCTGCGGGAGTATTTCGACAGCATGGTGTTACTGGATCGATGGGGGAAACCGGAGGATCTCATGGGCCCGGCCCTGCTCCTGGCCAGTGATGCCGGCAGCTATATCACGGGATCCACGCTGCTTGTGGATGGGGGCTGGATGACCCGATAGTCTGGCTTGAAATCGAGTACAGGGAGGAACAGACATGAATGTACTTGTGCTGGGTGGAACCGGTGTAATAAGCCGGGCAATAGTAACGCTGCTGCTCCAGAAAAATCATACGGTTACCGTATTTAACAGAGGCAGACAAACAAGGTCAGACAGCGGTGATGTTCGACAGATCACCGGGGATCGGCTGAACCGTGAAGATTTTGAGTCCCGTATGCGCCGGGAATCATTTGATGCGGTAATTGATATGATCTGCTTCAACGAGGCCGATGCCCGCTCAACGGTTGCTGCCTTCAGAGACAATAGCGGCCAGATCATAATCTGTTCAAGCGTTGCTGCTTACAAGCGGCCATATCATAGTGTGCCAACGGTAGAATCGGCTGAATCGCTGTTTGATGATCCGACCTTTGTGTATGCCTGGGAAAAGGCAGAGGTGGAGCGTTATCTGAATGAAGAGATCCGCACCAATCAGCTTCCGGTGACGATCATCCGGCCGTCACTCACCTACGGGCCGGGAGCCGCCAATGTTGGCGTTTTACGGCAGAACTACGGAATCATTGACCGTATCAGAAAGGGAAAACCCCTGGTCATGTTTGGTGACGGCTCAACGCCGTGGAGCTTTACCTTCGCGCCTGATCTCGCCAAGGCCTTTGTCGGAGTAGTGGGTAACACCCAGACCTATGGCCAGGCTTATCATGCCTGCAGCGAAGAGCGCTGCCGCTGGGAAGACCTCTACCTGGAATTCGGCAAGGTTTTGGGTCTAGAACCGCAGATCGTCCATATTTCATCCGAGCTGCTGGTCGCGGCCAACCCGGACCTGTTCAGCCATCTCTATCTGGAAAAAACCTTCTCCGGGTTATTCGACAATTCAAAAATAAGGAGCGTTATCCCTGATTTTGCCTGCGACATATCCCTGCATGACGGGATAAAAATGATGGTCGAATGGTTCGAACAGGAAGCAAACCAGGTTGATCCTCAAAAGGACATCATGGAGGATCGGCTGGTTGAATTGTTCATGGCCTGGAAGAGCCAGATGCAGGCGTTTGCCGCAGGTAGTTGACACCGTTATTTTCTGCTGGTTAACAGGTGCCGGCGGATGTATATGATCTCTGTTTTTCTTGGAAGCCTGCCTTTGACAGGAGAATGCAATGTATAATCGTATTTTGATGACTGGAGCCGACGGTGTTATCGGGCGAGTACTTCGTGAAGAGCTCAGGGGAACCTATCCGATAGTACGCCTTTCTCACCGCCGGCCTTTTGGAGATGCCGGCCCCGGTGAGGAGATTATACTGGCAAATCTGGAAAACTATGATGAGGTAGACGCCGCCATGGAAGGGGTTGACGCCGTCATTCACCTGGGTGGGAAGGCGGAAGAAGGAACCTGGGATGTGGTATTGCAGAGCAATATTCTCGGCGCTTACAACACCTTCGAGGCTGCCCGTCGTCATGGGGTGAAGCGCTTTGTATTTGCCAGCACAAACCACCTTGTCGGCTATCACCGGCGGGACCGCAGGCTGACAGTCAGTGATCCTCCGCGTCCTGACTGCCGCTATGCAGCTACCAAGGTTTTCGGTGAGGCGCTGGCCCGACTCTACGCGGACAAACACGGTATGAGTGTTATCTGCATGAGAATCGGCTCATTTCAGCCCCGACCGCTGAATGTGCGGATGCTCAGCTGCTGGCTCAGTCACCGGGACATGGTGCAGCTGGCCCGTGTCTGCCTGGATGCGCCCCTGGACGTACATTATGAAGTGGTATGGGGCGTTTCCGGCAATGACCGCAGCTGGTGGGACAACACCCCGGCTGAGCGTCTGGGATACCGACCCCTTGATAATTCCGAGGATTTCGCAGAAGATATTTTCGAGGCACAACGCCAGGCCCGGGAACAAAACCAGACCGAATCCAGGAGCAGTACTACGGACGCTGCCGATCAGGCGGCGGTTGTTTCTGCCATCAAGGCAGTGCAGGCCGATGAACCTCCGGCCGAGGGGTTGTTCCAGGGCGGCCCCTATTGCGCCATGGAGTTTAACGGCGATCTCGACAAAATAGATTGAATTTGACAAACAGGGAGGTTTGAGGATGGTTTCTGCAGACACAGGGAAAAGCCCCAGGCTCAGGGCGCCGAAAGGGACCTGCGATACCCATATGCATTTTTACAACGCTGAGTTTCCATCAGCCCCGACGGCACTGATGACCCCACCTGATTCCTGGGTGACCGGTTACCGTGCCATCCAGGAGCGATTGCACCTGGAGCGGGTGGTTGTCGTTCAGCCAACCACCTACGGCACTGATAATTCATGTCAGCTTGAGGCGATGAAAACGTTTGGGGAGAATGCCCGCGGGGTGATGGTGGCAGATACCTCAACGACTGATGAGGAGCTGCAGCGACTTGACCGGCTTGGTGTCCGGGGGGTGCGCTTTCATATGCTTCCCGGAGGCGCCGTGCCATGGGATATCCTGGAAGAGGTGGCTGCCAGGGTCAACAATTTCGGCTGGCATGTTCAGCTGCAGATGAACGGCAGGGAATTTCCGGAGCGGGAAGCGCTGCTCAAACGGCTGCCGTGCGACCTGGTTGTTGATCATGTTGGACGGTTTATGGGACCGGTTCCGACGGACGATCCGGCGTTCAAGGTGTTGTTGAGATTTCTCGAGACCGGCCGTTGCTGGGTAAAACTGTCAGCTCCGTACGAATCTTCTGAGTCTGGGCCTCCGGACTGGGCCGATGTAGCCCCGGAAGCGCGCGCCCTGGCTAAGGCCGCCCCGGAGCGAATGCTGTGGGCCAGCAACTGGCCCCACCCGGGTCAGAAGAATCCGCCAGATGAGGCCGATTTGCTTGACCTGCTGTTCGACTGGGTTGATGACGAAAACACCCGAAACCGAATCTTGGTTGATAATCCAGCCCTGCTGTATGGCTTCTGATCGGGCTGGTCGATATGAAAATAGACGTTCAACGCGAGGAATAAGATGGTCTCAGAACGCTATGATGCAGCGGCATTGACAACGTTTGCCGGTGATCTTCTTGTTGCAGCGGGAATGACCCCGGCGCG
>JAHEDQ010000291.1 GCA_024641125.1 Candidatus Competibacteraceae bacterium
CCACCAATTCCCGCACCAACGCTTCGGAATCGCGGATCCCCTTATCGTCTTGTTTGGCGGCAATATCCATTTCCGCAATGTCATACCATGCACGCATCACCATACCGCCGTTGACGGTAACGGGACGTTGGGGTCCGTGGGGGAATACGAACCGGACGCCGAGCGCCGAATCCACCCCCAGGTGCGGCACGATGGGCTCGAAATCGTGACCATCGGCTCCCAGACCGTGGAGCCAGATGACGGTGCTGCTGTGCACGCCGGTGGGCGCGATCTCGACGGTTTCAAGCACGTGTTTGGTCCTTGTCGATGTTGTTCGGCTCTGCAAATGGGGGGAGTCCAGATACGAACTTCGTTAGGGCAAGGACTCAGATTATCGCCCCGACGCCTCAAGGTGCAAACCACTTACGGGTTAAGGATTGGGTTGAGCGCCCAGCGTAGATATACTGGCTGCCCTGGCTCGACTGGGAGTTTCATCCATGGCCTGTCCGCGGCGTATGCGCCTTAGGGTGTTGCTGTCGGCATCCGCACTCCTGTGCTTCGGGTGCGGCCAATCGGGGCCGTTGTATTTTTCGGAAGAACCGATGGCGAAGGAAGAACCGGTGGCGGAGATAGAGACGACGGAGACCGTGGAGATCGAACAACCCGAGGCCAAGCTACCGGAGTGAGCGGGGACGAAACCATCGGGTCGGGATGATCTCCCTCGGAGCACCGTTCGACGTTTGATTGCGCTCGACGGGCGCGGCTGAATCAAACTATCGGCACCCGATCACGCCGCCACCAAACAGGCAGTCGATCATCCCTGTCTCGCAGGACATTCCCACAATGGACTACTTCAATTACCGCGGCGACGATCTGTTTGCGGAAGATTGCCCCGTTGCAGAGCTCGCACAGCGTTTCGGCACGCCGCTGTACGTCTATTCCCGCGCCACCATCGAGCGCCATTTCCATGCCTTCGATTCGGCTTTTGGCGACCACCCACATTTGATTTGTTATGCGGTCAAGGCAAATGGAAACCTGGGCGTGCTGGACGTGCTGGCCCGCCTTGGCGCCGGTTTCGACATCGTCTCCGGGGGCGAGCTGGAGCGCGTCCTGGCTGCGGGCGGCGCGCCGGAGCGGATCGTTTTCTCCGGCGTTGGCAAGACCGCGGCCGAAATGGAACGGGCACTTCAGGTGGGCGTTCGCTGTTTCAATGTGGAATCCCTGCCTGAGTTGGAACGGCTCAGCGGGGTCGCCAACAGACTTGGCCGGATCGCGCCCGTTTCGGTTCGGGTCAATCCGGATGTGGACGCCAAGACCCACCCCTACATCTCCACCGGATTGAAGGAGAACAAGTTCGGCGTACCCACCGACCAAGCCCTTTCTGTGTACGCGGCCGCGCTGGCCTTGCCGGGGGTGAACCCGGTGGGCATCGATTGCCACATCGGCTCGCAACTGACCGAACTGGCGCCGTTCGTCGACGCCCTGGATCGCCTGATTGCTCTGATCGAACAAATCGAAGCCCAAGGCGTGGCCATCCATCACCTGGACGTGGGGGGCGGACTCGGCATCCGCTATCGGGACGAGACCCCACCTTTACCCGCTGAACACGCCCAAGCGTTGCTAAGCCGTCTGGCTGAACATCCCTGGGAAGTGATCATGGAACCCGGTCGCGCCATCGTTGGCAATGCCGGCATCCTGGTGACGCGAGTGGAGTATCTCAAGCAGGGTCCGGAGCACAGTTTCGCCATTGTGGATGCGGCCATGAACGATCTGCTGAGACCAGCGCTGTATTCTGCGTGGCAGGAAATCGTCCCGGTCAGGGTAGACCTTACCGTTGCCTCCCGCTGCTACGACGTGGTAGGACCGGTGTGCGAGACGGCGGATTTCCTGGGCAAGCAGCGGGATCTGGCGCTGACACCCGGAGATTTACTGGCGGTGCGCTCTGCCGGCGCCTATGCCTTTTCCATGAGTTCCAACTACAACGCCCGCGCGCGGGCCGCCGAGGTCATGGTGGAGGGCGCCACGGCTCACCTGGTTCGGTCCCGCGAATCCATCGACGCGCTTTTTGCCAACGAGACGGTACTGCCGCGCTGAGCAGCGGACTTTGAGCCCAGTCCGGATCGTCCTGCTGGCGGCGTGTTCCCCAAGTCCGGGGCCAAGGGATTGCGGTGCCGGCTACCCCCGATGGACGGCAGCGTCGGGGCCTGCCGTTTCAACCCCAGACGCATTCTGCTAAGTTGCCGCCATGGGACTGCAGTTCGCAAAAATGCACGGCTTGGGCAACGACTTCGTTGTATTCGATGCTACCCGCGAGCCGCTTGCGCTGACGCCGCAATTCATACAACGGATCGCCACCCGCCGGTTCGGAATCGGCTGCGACCAGGTGCTGTTGGTGGAAGCCGCTGACCGCGACGGAGTGGATTTTCACTATAGAATCTTCAACGCGGACGGTGACGAGGTGGAACAGTGCGGCAACGGCGCACGCTGCTTCGCCCGTTTTGTCCAGGCGCGCGGCCTGTGCGACCGCAACGAAATTGTTGTCAGTACCAACAATCGCACACTGCGGTTGCAGATTCAGGAAGATGGCCGGGTGCAGGTCAATATGGGCCACCCCCGCCTGGAACCGGACGACATCCCGTTAGACATGCCGGCCAGGGCGGCCAGCTATCGGATAGACGTGGACGGCAGCGTGCTTCAGTTCGGCGCGGTGTCCATGGGAAACCCCCATGCCGTACTTCGGGTTGGTGACGTGGAAACCGCTCCGGTGCTGAGCCTGGGCCCGCGGATCGAACATCATGCGGCATTCCCTGAGCGGGTCAATGTCGGTTTTCTGGAGATTGTCGATCGGGGTCATGGGCGACTGCGGGTGTTCGAACGCGGCGTGGGGGAAACCCTGGCCTGTGGCAGCGGTGCCTGCGCCGCCGTGGTGGTTGGGCGGATTCAGGGTCTTTTGGATCCGCGCGTGGTGTTGAGCCTGCGGGGTGGCGACCTGGAGATTGAGTGGGCAGGACCCGATGCGCCCGTTATGATGACAGGGCCTGCCGAGCACGTCTTCGACGGACAGATACAACCATGAGCGAAACAAAAGCCGCGCACGCCGACAGCCGGGATCAGGAAGTGGCCGAATATCTAATGGCGCATCCGAATTTCTTCGCCGAGCATCCCGAACTGTTGTCGAGCATAAGCATTCCGCATCCCAGCGGGAGCGCCACATCGCTGGTGGAGCGACAACTCGCCGTATTGCGGGAACAGAATGGCGACCTGGATCGCCGGCTGCATGAACTGGTTGCGGTGGCGCGCGAAAACGACCAGCTCTCGGAGCGCATGCACGAGCTGGCCATTGCGCTGATCGGCGCCCGAACGCTGCAACAGGTACTCAGTGTGGTCAGGCGGTCCATGGTCGAGGAATTCGCTGCCGACCGTGCGGTGATTCGGGTGGGGCACAGGCTGGCGGGCGGGGCCGAGGACCCGCTGGGTGACCCGGACATTTTTGTCGGTGCCGAAGACCCGGGACTCAAACTGTTCGAGGATTTGTTCAAAAACGGGCGTCCGGAATGCGGACGCATTCAGTCTTCCAAGGTGCACTATCTGTTTGGCGAGGCCAGCCAGCAGGTGGGGTCAACCGCCCTGATTCCTCTGACCGGGGAGGGGTGGCGTGGACTTCTGGCGGTCGGTGCGGCCGAACCCGATCGATTCCAGCCCGGCATGGGAACGCTGTTCCTGGGCCGTATGGGGAAGCTGGTTTCGGGGGCGCTGCAAACTCACCTTTCGATGACAGATTGACCGCAACCCGGTTCGACCTGGTAACGCCCCGCACGCTTAACGCCGGCGTAGATGCGTATCTGGCTCACTTGACCCGAGAGCGGCGGCTGGCGCCGCGAACTGCCGCAGCCTATCGGCGCGACCTGGACCTGCTGCTGGTTTTCTGCAGCGACAGTGAAATCGACGACTGGAAGAAGATCGATGCCCATTGGGTGCGCGCCTTCGCCGCCGAACAGCACCGCAGAGGCCTGTCCGGGCGCAGCGTTCAGCGTCTGCTATCCGCCCTGCGGGGGCTGTTCAATTACCTGCTGCGGGAAGGCCAGCTGGACGCCAATCCCGCAACCACCGTGAGCGCCCCCCGGGATGCCCGCCATCTGCCGAAAGACCTGGACCCAGACCGGGTCGGTCAGCTGCTGGACACACCACCCTCCGATGCCCTGGAAACGAGAGATCTGGCCATGCTGGAGCTGTTCTACTCGTCCGGTTTACGCCTGTCGGAGTTAGTGTCCATAGACCTGACCGATCTGGATTTAGAGGATGGCACGGTCCTGGTCACAGGCAAGGGAAACAAGTCCCGTGTACTGCCGGTGGGGCGCAAAGCTAGGCAGGCGCTTGCCCAATGGCTCCGAACGCGGTCAGCCATGGCGCGACACGACGAGGTGGCCCTGTTCGTGGGTCGCGGTGGCGGGAGGTTGAATGTGCGCTCAGTTCAGCAGCGTCTCAAGCGGTGGGCGCTCAAGGCCGGGCTCGACACCCACGTTCATCCCCATATGC
>JAHEDQ010000097.1 GCA_024641125.1 Candidatus Competibacteraceae bacterium
GGTCTACACCAGGGGCCGCAAGTTTGTACACATCGACATCGAGCCCACCCAGATCGGTCGCGTATTCTGCCCGGACCTGGGTATCGTGTCCGACGCCAGGCACGCGCTGGAAGCACTGGTAAAAGAAGCCCGAGCACGCAAGCAAGCCGGGCGTCTGCCGGACCGCGGAAAATGGGTGACCGACTGTCGTGCCCGCAAACATGCCATGCAGCGCCGCACCGACTACGATAACGTACCGATCAAACCTCAGCGGATCTTTCACGAAATCAACAGCGCGTTCAGTGAAAACACCCGCTTCATCGCCTCCATCGGCCTGGGCCAGATCGCATCGGGCCAGTTTCAGCAGGTATTCCGACCGCGGGACTACATCATTTGTGGCCAGGCCGGTCCCTTGGGGTGGGTAATCCCGGCGGCTTTGGGCGCCAAGCTGGCGGATCCGGAGACGGAAGTGGTGGGTATCGGCGGCGACTACGATTTTCAGTTCCTGATCGAGGAGCTGGCGGTGGGCGCCCAGTTCAAGGTGCCGGTGGTGTTCGTTCTGATCAACAATTCTTATCTGGGCTTGATTCGTCAGGCGGAAAAGGCATTCGACATGGATTTCGAGGTCCAGCTCTCGTTCCAGAATGTCAATTCACCCGAGCTGGGCGAGTACGGAGTGGATCACGTCAAAGTAGTCGAGGGTCTGGGATGTAAGGCGATCAGAGTGCGTGAACCGGGTCAGATCCAGACTGCGATGAAGGATGCCCGCAAGATGGCAAACGAGTACAGTGTGCCGGTGGTGGTGGAAATCCTCACCGAGCGCAAGACCGATATCGCCATGGGCCCGGAGATCGACCAGATCGTGGAATTCGAGGAGATACTCGATCTGGCGCCGGAGACGGAGAAAAAAGCCGTCGCCGCCTGAGCAATACCGAATTCGAAAACAGACTGAATCCACAGGGGGGGGAGAATATGCCCAGGTTTGCTGCAAACCTAACGATGCTATACAACGAAATGGACTTCATGGATCGATTCGAGGCGGCCGCCCGGGCCGGCTTTAAGGGCGTCGAGTATCTGTTTCCCTACGACTACGACAAAAACCAGTTGGCCGACCGCCTGTCGGCCAACGGCCTGGTCCAGGTGCTGCACAATCTGCCCGCCGGGGACTGGGCGGCGGGGGAGCGCGGAATCGCCTGTCTTGCGGATCGTGTCAACGAGTTTCAGGACGGGGTCGGTCGGGCGATTGACTATGCCACCGCCCTGAACTGCCCGCAGGTCAACTGCCTTGCTGGCTTGGCCCCCGACGGCGCGGACCCGGAAAGACTCCAACAAACCCTGGTGGCGAATCTCAAGTTTGCCGCCGACAAACTGGCCGGTGCAGGTATTCGTCTGCTGATCGAGCCGATCAACACGCGTGATATACCCGGGTTCTTCCTGAACCGCACAGAACAGGCCGCCTCGATCCTGGATGCGGTCGGATCAGATAACCTGGCCATTCAGTACGACATCTACCACATGCAGATCATGGAGGGTGATCTGGCCCCCACGATGGAGCGGAACCTGGATAGAATCGGCCATCTTCAACTGGCCGACACGCCCGGCCGGCACGAACCCGGGACCGGCGAAATCAACTATCCGTTCCTGTTCGGTTTCATAGACAAACTGGGCTACGACGGCTGGATTGGCTGCGAGTACAAACCTCTGACCACAACCGCGGATGGTCTGGGCTGGTTGAAACCCTATCTTTGAGCGTTATCGGCGAGGAGAGCAACAAATCATGAGTAATGTTGGATTCATCGGCCTGGGAATTATGGGTGCGCCCATGGCTGGGCATCTGCAGGCCGGCGGCCACACCATTCACACGGTTGAGCACCGCACGCCGACGCCCAAGGGGTTGATCGATGGCGGCGCCGTGGTGTGCGATTCCATGCGCCAGGTTGCGGAGCTCTGTGATGTGATCATCGTCATGGTGCCAGATACACCCCAGGTGGACTCAGTACTGTTCGGCCCGGAGGGTGTCGCCGAGGGTTTGAGTGCGGGCAAGGTGGTGGTGGATATGAGCTCCATCTCACCCATCGAAACCAAAGCCTTCGCCGCGCGCATCAACGAACTGGATTGCGAGTACGTTGACGCGCCGGTGTCCGGCGGTGAGGTGGGGGCCAAGGCGGCCAGCCTGACCATTATGGTAGGCGCCAACCCGCAGGCGTTCGAACAGGTCAAGCCCCTGTTTGAGTTGATGGGCAAGAACATCACCCTGGTGGGGGGCAATGGCGACGGTCAGACCTGCAAAGTGGCCAATCAGATCATTGTGGCCCTCAACATCGAGGCCGTCGCCGAGGCTCTGGTGTTTGCCTCCAAAGCGGGCGCGGATCCGGCCAAAGTACGGGAAGCATTAATGGGCGGATTCGCCTCGTCCAAGATTCTGGAGGTGCACGGCGAGCGCATGATCAAGCGCACATTCGATCCGGGTTTTCGCATCGAACTGCACCAGAAAGACTTGAACCTTGCTTTGAACGGGGCTCGCGCCCTTGGACTCAGTCTGCCGAACACCGCCACCGCTCAGGAACTGTTCAATGCCTGCGCGGCACAGGACGGGGCGGCCTGGGACCATTCGGCCATGGTCAAGGCATTGGAAACATTGGCGTGCCACGATGTTGCTTGAGCCTGGCCGTGTTCTGCTTGATCGCCTCCGATTGAGGGCCCGCCTGGGCGGGTGAAGCATCATGCGCCGCCTGCGCAAAGCAAAAATCATTGCGACTCTCGGGCCGTCAAGTTCGAGCCCGGACATGATCCGGGCTTTGTTCGACGCCGGCGCCGACTTGTTCCGGCTCAATTTCAGCCATGGCGCGCACGCCGAGCACGCTAACCGATTCCAGGTGATCCGCGGCATCGAGGCTGAAGTGGGTCGCCCGATCGGCATTCTGCTGGACCTGCAGGGACCAAAGTTGAGGTTGGGGCGGTTCAAGGCCGGTCCGGTCATGCTCGCTCGCGGTGCCCCGTACCGGCTGGATCTCGATCCGGGCCCCGGCGATTCTGACCGTGCCCCGCTGCCCCATGCGGAGATTTTCGCCGCGCTCGAGCGTGGCAGTGAACTGTTGATCGATGATGGACGGGTCCGGCTGCGGGTCGAGGATTTTGGCGCCGACTTCGCCGAGACGCGCGTGGTGGTAGGTGGCGAAGTACGCGATCACAAGGGCGTGAATGTTCCGGGTGTCATGTTGCCGCTGTCGGCGCTGACTGTGAAAGACCGCCGGGATCTGGAATATGGGCTTTCACTGGGCGCCGACTGGGTCGCTCAGTCATTTGTCCAGCGGCCCGAGGACGTGGCCGAACTGAGGGACCTGGTGGACGGCCGTGCCAGCATCATGGTCAAGCTGGAAAAGCCCTCCGCCCTGGATCACCTCGAGCCGATCGTCGAGCTGACCGACGCCGTGATGGTGGCTCGCGGCGACCTGGGGGTCGAGCTCCCGCCTGAGCGGGTCCCAACCGCGCAAAAGCGCATCGTCCAGGCCTGCCGCCAGGCCGGCAAGCCGGTGGTGGTGGCCACCCACATGTTGGATTCCATGATCCACGCGCCGGTGCCGACCCGGGCTGAGGCGTCGGATGTGGCCAGCGCGGTGTACGAGGGAGTGGATTCGGTGATGTTGTCCGCCGAAACGGCGGCCGGTGAGTATCCGCTGGAATCGGTGCGGATGATGGACCGGATCATCTCCCAGGTGGAGTCTGACCCACATTACCGAACGATCATCGACGCCAACCACCCGACGCCTGACTCGACCCGCGCCGATGCCATCTGCAGTGCTTTGCGTCAGGTCGCCTCGATCCGACCCACGGCCGCCATCGTGACTTATACCTCCTCCGGTTTTACCGCTCAGCGTGCGGCCCGGGAGCGGCCCGAAGCGCCTATCTTGAGCTTGACCCCGGAAATGAGGACCGCACGGCGGCTGGCTCTGGTCTGGGGGGTGCACGCGGTTCTGATCGACCCACCCACCGCGGACACCGACGTGCCCCATGTGATCAGCGAGGCCTGTCGCATTGCGGTCCGCGAGGGGTTTGCGCACCACGATGAGGCGCTGGCAATTGCTGCCGGCATCCCGTTTGGCACCGCCGGGACCACCAATCTTCTGCATCTCGCCCGTATCGTCGACGAATCTGCCGTCACTGGGGATGCACTCTAGGGAGCCATCTGATCTTCTCTGGACGAAGCAGACCGGCGGGTGAAATGTGCAGATTCAAGGCGCAGATCGCGGGTAATCGTTGTTCTATTGCCAGGATCTGCAACGATGAAGCTGTGCATTTCAGTCCCAAGATGTTCACTCACGAATGGATCAGAGGCTCCCTGGGGAAGGTCTGACAGATCGCGCCGGAGGCCTCACATCTGCGCCCTTGCGGACCGAAACGCGGTTCATATCGATCGATCGTCCTTCCCCGGGTAAGGCGCAAAGGGATGCGTCCCATGGACTGCCCGGACGGTTCCTGACGGCGGCGCTACAAGACATACATACTCACGCTGCAGCGACGGTCGGGTATCATGTCGGCCGGGGGGTGGGTTTCTTGCAGCCCCACCGCCTCTTGTATAATGTATACCAAAGCTAAATCCACCTATTCGGAAACCGGCGGAGACCCATGAACATCCACGAATATCAGGCAAAAGCGCTGCTTGGCCGTTACGGCGTTCCCGTACCCCACGGCCATGTACTTTTTTCCGCCTCGGAAGCGGAAACGGCAGCCCAGAAACTGGGCGGACCGGTGTGGGTTGTCAAGGCACAGATTCATGCCGGTGGCCGCGGCAAGGGTGGCGGCGTGAAGGTGGTCAAGTCCATCGCCGAGGTCAAACAAAATGTCGAACACATGCTCGGCATGACCCTGGTCACCCATCAGACCGGGCCCGCCGGCAAAGAGGTGAAGCGGGTTTATGTGGAGGAGGGGTGCGACATCGCCCGTGAACTGTATCTTGGCATGCTGATCGACCGCGCCACCAGCGAAGTAACCGTGATCGCCTCCACCGAAGGCGGTATGGAAATCGAGGAGGTCGCCGCAGCGACCCCGGAAAAGATTCTGCGGGTGCACATCGACCCGGCCATCGGATTGCAGCCGTTTCATGCCCGGGAACTCGCCTTCGGTCTGGGTCTCGAGGGCACACAGATTCGGGCAGCCGTCGGTTTTCTGCAATCGCTCTACACCGCCTTTATCGAGTTGGATGCCAGCCTGTTGGAGATCAACCCGCTGGTGGTGACCGGCGCCGGTGAGCTCATCGCCCTTGATGCCAAGATGAATTTTGACGACAACAGTCTGTTCCGACAGAAGGACGTGGCCGAGCTGAGGGACGAGGACGAGGAGGATCCGGCCGAGCTCGAGGCCAGCCAGCACGAGCTGAACTACATCAAGCTGGACGGCTCCATCGGATGCATGGTGAACGGTGCCGGTTTGGCCATGGCGACCATGGATATCATCAAACTCTACGGCAGTGAACCGGCCAACTTTCTGGATGTGGGTGGTGGCGCCACTGCGGAACGGGTCACAGCCGCTTTCAAGCTGATCCTGTCCGATCCCAACGTCAAGGGCATTCTGGTCAACATCTTCGGTGGCATCATGCGCTGTGACGTCATCGCCACTGGCATTGTGGAAGCCGCCAAGGAGGTGCATCTGGACCTACCCCTGGTGGTGCGCCTGGAGGGCACCAATGTCGACCTGGGTAAATCCATACTGCGTGAATCGGGTTTGGATATCGTTTCGGCCGACGATCTTGGCGATGCCGCCGAGAAGGTGGTGGCTGCTGTGAAGGAGGCCTCCTGATGTCCGTTCTTGTCGACCAGAATACCCGTGTGATCTGTCAGGGATTCACCGGATCCCAGGCCACTTTTCATTCCCAGCAGGCGATCGAGTACGGCACCCGTATGGTGGGCGGGGTCACCCCCGGCAAAGGCGGCTCGACCCATCTCGGTCTGCCGGTGTTCGACACGGTCACCCAGGCGGTGGCCGAGACCGGCGCCGACGCCTCGGTGATCTACGTACCGCCGCCGTTTGCCGCCGACGCCATCCTTGAGGCGGTGTATGCGGAAGTGCCGCTGGTGGTCTGCATCACCGAAGGCATACCGGTACTGGACATGGTTCGGGTCAAGCGCGTGTTGCGCGGTTCCAAAACCCGTCTCGTTGGCCCCAACTGCCCCGGTGTCATTACCCCGGGCGGTTGCAAGATCGGTATCATGCCAGGTCATATCCATATGCCGGGCACTGTGGGTATCGTCTCCCGGTCGGGCACTTTAACCTACGAAGCGGTGGCGCAGACCACCGCGGCCGGCCTGGGCCAGTCCACTTGCATCGGCATCGGTGGTGATCCGGTCAACGGGACCAATTTCATCGATTGTCTGGACATGTTCCTGGGTGATCCGGCCACCGAGTCCATCATCATGATCGGCGAGATCGGCGGCACGGCGGAAGAGGAAGCCGCCGAGTTCGTGCGCCGGTCCAGCGTCAAAAAGCCCATGGTCGGGTTTATCGCCGGCCTGACCGCGCCGCCTGGGCGGCGCATGGGGCACGCCGGCGCCATTGTCGCCGGTGGCAAGGGCGGGGCCGAGGACAAGATCGAAGCCATGCGCAGTGCCGGCATCCAGGTGGCCGATTCGCCGGCCAGCCTGGGCACCACACTCAAGCAGGCCCTGGGCGTCTAGTCCCCTCAAGGCCCGTCGGGCGGCTGCGCCTTCGGCGATCCGCCCGTTGTATCGCAGTCAACGGCACCGGTGTAGATCATGAGCAATTCCACAGACGCGCCCGTCAAGCGAGGGCATCCCGGTGGCGGAAGGTACAAGACGCGCCGAACCCCCAAAGGCCGCCAGACCGAGACCGCGGCCCGGGACGAAGTGCGTGCCCTGATCGGCCAGGGTCCCACCCGGCGCGATTTGCTGATCGAGTACCTGCATCTGATTCAGGACAGCTATGGCCATTTGTCGGCCCGACACCTGGCGGCCCTGGCCGCGGAAATGCGCCTGGCTCAGACGGAGGTGTATGAGGTGGCGACCTTCTACGCGCACTTCGACGTGGTCCAGGAAGGCGAGACGCCGCCGCCGGCGCTCACAGTACGTGTCTGCGACGGCATCGCCTGCGAGCTGGCCGGAGCCCAGTCCCTGCTGGCCGAACTGGTGGCCGCCAGCGGACAGAACGTGCGGGTCCTGCCGGCACCCTGTATGGGCCGCTGCGATACTGCGCCCATCGCGGAAGTCGGTCACAATCACCTGAGTAAAGCATCCGTGGCCGCTGTTCTGGACGCGGTTCAGCAGGGGCGAACACACCCGGTCGTAGCCGACTGCATCGACTTCGACGCCTATGTGGCCGGGGGTGGATACGCCCTGCTGCGGGCTTGTCTGTCCGGGCAGCGCAAGGTTGAGGACCTTCTCTCAGTCATGGAGCATTCCGGCCTGCGCGGTCTGGGCGGGGCGGGTTTCCCCACCGGCCGCAAGTGGCGCATCGTGCGCGGCTACGCCGGACCGCGTCTGATGGCGGTGAATGCGGACGAGGGCGAGCCCGGTACGTTCAAGGACAGACACTACCTGGAACGGGATCCCCACCGCTTCATCGAGGGTATGTTGATCGGCGCCTGGGTGGTGGAGGCCGACACCAGCTATGTCTATTTGCGAGACGAGTACCCCGGCATCCACCAGATTCTGGAAAAGGAACTTGCCCGGGTCGAGGCCGACGGACTGTTCGGCCGCTGCCAAGTCGAACTCAGACGCGGCGCCGGCGCTTACATCTGTGGTGAAGAGTCCGCCATGATCGAGTCCATCGAGGGGAAGCGCGGCCTGCCCAGAAATCGCCCCCCTTACGTGGCCGAGGTCGGTTTGTTCGGCCGCCCCACGGTGGAGAACAACGTCGAGACCCTGTACTGGGTGCGGGACATCGTGGAGAAGGGTCCGGATTGGTTTGCCGGCGCCGGACGAAACGGCCGCTCGGGGTGGCGCAGCTACTCGGTCTCGGGCCGGGTGGCCGAACCCGGGGTCAAGCTGGCGCCGGCCGGTATTACCGCCCAGGAGCTGATCGACGAGTACTGCGGCGGCATGCAGCCCGGGCACAGCTTCAAGGGGTATCTGCCCGGCGGCGCGTCCGGTGGCATCCTGCCGGCCAGCATGGCCGATGTGCCGTTGGATTTTGGCACGTTGGAGCAGCACGGATGCTTTATCGGATCGGCCGCGGTGGTGGTGTTCAGCGATCAGGACGACATGAAGGCGGTGGCGCTCAATCTGATGCGTTTTTTCCGTGATGAGAGCTGTGGCCAATGCACACCCTGTCGGGTGGGCACCGAAAAGGCGGCTGAACTGATGACCCATGCAAGCTGGGATCGCACGCTGCTGGCGGATCTGAGCCAGGTGATGACCGAAGCGTCCATCTGCGGACTGGGCCAGGCCGCAGGCAATCCGGTCAATTCGGTGCTCAAGTTCTTCCCGGAGGATCTGTGATGAGTGATTCCATCCGCTTCATCCTGGATGGGGCCGAGGTCGAGGCGGCGCCGGACGAGACCATCTGGCAGGTGGCGCGGCGACACGGTACCCACATTCCCCACCTCTGTTACATGCCTGAGCCCGGTTATCGCCCCGACGGCAACTGCCGCGCCTGTATGGTTGAGATCGAGGGGGAGCGGGTGCTGGCCCCGTCCTGCCTGCGAAAACCCACCGAGGGCATGAAGGTGAGCGCGGCCAACGAGCGTGCCGTTACCGCCCAGAAAATGGTCATGGAACTGCTGGTATCGGATCAGCCGGAACGGGCGGTGGCCCATGACCAGGACTCGCGCCTGTGGCAGTGGGCGGATCGTCTGGGGGTTACCGAAAGCCGTTTTCCCCGTCGCCAGGCGCCGCCGATGGATGTCAGCCATCCGGCCATGCAGGTGGCTCTGGACGCCTGTATCCACTGCAATCTATGTGTGCGGGCCTGCCGTGAAGTCCAGGTCAACGACGTGATCGGCATGGCCTACCGGGGGCACCAGGCCAAGATCGTGTTCGATCTGGATGATCCCATGGGACTGAGCACCTGCGTCGCCTGCGGGGAATGTGTCCAGGCCTGCCCCACCGGCGCCCTGATGGAATCCACCCTGGTCGATGTCGAGGGCGTTGGCAAAACTGATCCGCTGACCGACGTGTCCAGCGTATGTCCTTATTGCGGCGTAGGCTGCCAGATCACCTACCAGATCAAGGACAACGAGATTGCGGCGGTGCAGGGCCGAGCCGGGCCATCCAACGAGAATCGGCTGTGCGTCAAGGGGCGTTTCGGGTTCGACTATGTCAAACACCCCGATCGATTGACCCGGCCTCTGATCCGGCGTGACGACGCGCCCAAGGGCGGCGATTCGGATCTGGACCCGGCCAACCCCCTGACCCACTTCCGCGAAGCCAGTTGGGAAGAGGCCCTGACCGTAGCGGCCGGTGGCCTCAAGGCGATCCGCGATCGGGACGGCGGCGGCGCCCTGGCTGGCTTCGGTTCCGCCAAGTGTTCCAATGAGGAGGCGTATCTGTTTCAGAAACTGGTGCGTACCGGTTTCGGCACCAATAACGTGGATCACTGCACCCGTCTGTGTCACGCCTCATCGGTGGTGGCCCTGCTGGAGGGCATCGGCTCCGGGGCCGTGACTGCGCCCTTTAACGCGGTCAGAGACGCGGACGTGGTGATCGTTATCGGCGCCAACCCCACCGAGAATCATCCGGTGGCGGCGACCTACTTCAAGCAGGCGGCCAAGCGGGGTGCGTTGATCGTGCTCGACCCCCGGGGCCAGGCCTTGAAGCGACATGCCACCCACATGCTGCAGTTCAAGCCCGGCACCGACGTGGCCCTGCTCAACGCCCTGCTCAATGTCATCGTTACCGAATCCCTGCATGATCAGGCCTATGTGGACGCCCACACCGAAGGCTTTGAGAATCTGAAACGCCATGTTCAGGACTATACGCCCGAGGCCATGGCTGAGATCTGTGGCATCGATGCGGACACCATTCGCACAGTGGCGCGCACCTATGCCCAGTCCCGCGCTTCCATCATCTTCTGGGGCATGGGTGTGTCGCAGCATGTGCACGGCACCGACAATTCCCGCTGCCTCATCGCCCTCGCCCTGATTACCGGACAGACCGGCCGCCCCGGCACCGGGCTGCACCCGTTGCGGGGTCAGAACAACGTGCAGGGCGCCTCCGACGCCGGCTTGATTCCTATGATGTTGCCAGACTATCAACTGGTGGATCAGCCCAACCTCCGTCAGCGCTTCGAGGACGCCTGGGGTACCAGCCTGGATCCCCAGCGTGGCCTGACCGTGGTGGAAATCATGGACGCCATCCATGCCGGAAACATACGGGGCATGTACATCATGGGTGAAAACCCCGCCATGTCCGATCCGGATGCCCAGCACGCCCGGGCCGCCCTGGCCAAGTTGGATCACCTGGTGGTGCAGGATCTGTTTCTGACCGAAACCGCGTTTCACGCCGACGTTGTGCTGCCTGCCTCGGCCTGGCCGGAGAAGGACGGCACCGTGACCAACACCAATCGCCAGGTGCAGATGGGACGCAAGGCCCTGGAAACCCCGGGTGATGCACGCCAGGACTGGTGGATTGTTCAGCAGATTGCCCTGGGAATGGGCCTGGACTGGGCCTACCGGCATCCGCGGGACGTGTTTGCCGAAATGGGCACGGTCATGCCCTCGCTCAAAAACATCAGCTGGGATCGGGTGGAGGCCGAAAGCTCTGTCACCTACCCCTGCGCCGGACCCGGGCAGCCCGGACAGGAGATCGTGTTCGGTGACGGTTTTCCCACCGCCAGCGGTCGCGGCAAACTGGTGCCAGCCAGCATCGTCTCGCCGGCCGAAACACCGGATGCGGAGTACCCGATGGTGCTGACCACCGGGCGGCAGCTGGAGCATTGGCATACCGGTGCCATGACCCGCCGCGCCGTGGTTTTGGACAAGATCGAGCCGGAAGCGGTGGCCTGTCTCTCACCCGTCGATCTGGAAAGGATGCAGTTTCTGTCCGGGGAGATCGTCCGGGTATCCACCCGCCGGGGCGTCATCGAGTTGAAATGCCGGGCCGACGCGGCAGTGCCCGAAGGCATGGTGTTCATCCCGTTCTGTTATGCCGAGGCGCCGGCCAACGTGCTCACCAATCCGGCTCTGGATCCCTTCGGCAAGATCCCGGAGTTCAAGTTCTGCGCCGCCCGGGTGGAAGCGTCTACCTCGGCCTGAATCAACTGACCAGAACACAGGAGAACTACCGGCGTGATGAAGGCGGTTTTGCTTGAGGGATTCGGAGGCCCGGAGGTGTTGGCGCTGGGTGAGGTGGAGCGGCCTTCGCCCGGACAGGAGCAGGTCCTGATCCGCGTTGCCGCCACCTCCGTCAATCGGCCCGACATCGTTCAGCGCCAGGGCAACTATCCGGCCCCCAAGGGTGATTCGGAGGTGCTGGGTCTGGAGGTGGCTGGCACCATAGAGTCCCTGGGGCCGGGTGTCGAGGGCTGGCGCGAAGGCGATCGGGTCATGGCTTTGGTGGGCGGTGGCGGCTATGCCGAGTTCGCGGTTGCCCATGCTGGCCATGTCATGGCCATCCCCCCTTCCATGTGCTTCGAACAGGCGGCCTGCGTCTGTGAAACCTATCTCACCGCCTACCTCAACCTGTTCCGTATCGGCGGATTGAGGGATGGCGATTCGGTCCTGCTACACGGCGGCGGCGGCGGGGTCAATACCGCTGCCATTCAACTGTGTCGGGCCCTTACCCCCAATGCCCAGGTCATAGTCACCGCCTCTCCGGCCAAGCTTGAACGGGTCCTGGCCCTGGGGGCGGACAAGGTTATCGACTACCGCAATCAGGATTTCGCCGAACAGGTGAGGATCCACACCGAAAAGCGCGGCGTGCAGGTTATTCTGGATCACATCGGTGCGCCTTACCTGGCGGACAACCTGAAGTCCCTGGCCGTGGGCGGGCGCCTGGTTGTGATTGGCGTGATGGGCGGTGGCAAGGCCGAGGTCAATCTCGCCCTGATGATGGTGAAGCGGCAGCAGATAATTGGCTCGGTTCTGCGGGCACGCCCGATTCAGGAAAAGTCGGACATCATCCGCGACTTCAGCGAGACCGTGCTTCCACGCATGGCGGAGGGCGGCATCGTTCCGTTGGTGGATCGGGTGTTCGCCCTGGACCAGGTTGCGGACGCGCATCGCCGTATGGAGCACAGTGCGCACTTTGGCAAGATTGTGCTGACACCCTGATTCTGAATCGCCGCGGGTCGAACACCGGGTGTCGTGAAAACGCGGCGCCCACCCACCGAAGGGGTATGGAACAGTGGATATACACGAGTACCAGGCCAAACAGATACTCGGTCGCCATGGCATCCGCGTGCCCCAGGGTGGCGTCGCTTCGACGCCAGGCGAAGCCATGCGGGTGGCGGAGCGCCTGGGTGGCCGCCGCTGGGTTCTGAAGGCGCAGATCCACGCCGGTGGACGTAAAGAGGGGCACTTCGAGGGGGACCCCAGCGCCAAGGGCGGCGTCCGGGTCCTGGACTCGGTGGACGCCGTCGGGCTCAACGCGGAACAGATGCTGTATCACGTGCTGGTGACCAAGCAAACCGGACCACAGGGAACGGAGGTTAAGCGGGTCTACCTGGAACAAGCGGTCGATATCCAGCGCGAACTGTATCTGGGCATGCTGGTGGACAGGCGCAGCAGCCGCGTGACCCTGATTGCATCCACCGAGGGCGGGGTCAACATTGAGCTTGCCGCCCGTCGTTCGCCCTCGTCGATTCTCCGCCTGCCCATCGATCCCGAGACAGGATTGCGGGACCAGGATGCCAACAACATGGCGGCCCAACTCGGATTGGAAGGCAATGCGGCCGAACAGGCCGCCCGGGTCATGTCGATCATGTACGACATGTTTATCGCCAACGATGCCGCACTGATCGAGATCAACCCGCTGGCCATCACCCGGGAAGGTGATGCGGTGGCGCTGGACGCGGTGCTGACGTTTGACAACAACGCCTTGTTTCGTCACCAGGATATTCGCGCCCTGCAGGACGACACCGAAACAAACCTGGGGGAGTTGCAGGCCGCCCATCACGGGTTCAACTATGTGAAGCTGGACGGCAACATTGGCTCTCTGGCCTGCGGCGCCGGCTCCGCCCTGGCTACGGTGGACGCCATACGGCATTACGGTGGCGAACCGGCCAACTTCCTGGACGTGCCGCCGGATTCCAAGGTCGGTCGGGTCAAGGACGCATTTGAACTGCTGGCCTCGGATCCGGCGGTAGAGAGCATTCTGGTCAACGTGTTTGGCGGCGGCATCATGCGCTGCGATGCCATCGCCGACGCGATTCTGGTGGCAACCCGCGAGATGCCCTTGGAGGTTCCGCTGGTGGTCAGGTTGTCCGGCACCAACGCCCGACTGGCGCTGAGTAGTTTGCGGGATTCCGGACCGCCTTTGACCATTGCCGACAACCTGGCGGATGCAGCGGAGAAAGTGGTGCTGGCCGCCCGCGAGACCCGGCGCACCAATCGCAGGGGTTGGTGGGACCGGGTTCAGGGCGCCCTTGGCAAGCAGCAGAATGATTCGTGACAGACTCGGGACTGTTAAGGAAGGTCTGATCAATTCGTGAACGAGCAACTTGGGATTGAACTGCACAGCGTCACCGTTGCAAATCTTGGCAATAGAGCAACCATTACCCGCGATCTGCGCCTTGAATCTGCACATTTCACCCTCCAATCTGCTTCGTCCAGAAAAAAGTCAAAGACGCCTTGATCGAAACCGCCTTGGCAGCGCATGAGCATGCCGTAAGCGAGGAGACAGCACATGTCGATTCTGGTGGACGCCAACACCAAAGTTATCTGCCAGGGTATGACCGGTCGGCAGGGGACGTTTTACGCCGAGCGGGCCATTGCCTACGGCACCAAAATGGTTGGCGGTGTCCGCCCGGGCTGGGGTGGCGGCAAACATCTGGGGCTGCCCGTATTTAGCACCGTCCGGGAGGCGATGGCGGCCACCGGCGCCGACGCCACGGTCATTTTTGTGCCGCCGGCCGAAGCCGCGGGCGCGATCCGCGAGGCCATCGACGCCGAAGTGCCGCTGATCGTATGTATTACCGAGCGTATACCGGTGCTGGACATGGTCCAGGTGAAACGCGCGCTGGAAGACGCTCCCTCCCGCCTGGTGGGCCCCAACTGTCCGGGCATTATCACGCCCGGCGAATGCAAGGTGGGCATCATGCCCGGCAACTTGTTTCGGCGCGGCAGAATCGGCATCGTATCCCGGGCGGGCACGCTGATCTACGAAGCGGTGGAGCAAACCACCGCGAACAGGTTGGGTCAGTCCACCTGTGTCGGCATTGGCGCCGATCCCGTCCAGGGATTGACCTTCACCGATTGCCTGGCCCTGTTTATGGCGGATCCCGAAACCGATGGGGTGATCATGATCGGCGAGATTGGTGGCACGGCCGAAGAGGATGCCGCCGATTATCTCAAGGCGAATCCCGGCGCCAAGCCGGTGGTGGCCTATGTGGCGGGTCGATTCGCCCCGCCGGGGCGTCGCATGGGCCATGCCGGTGCCATCGTTCAGCACGGCGTGGGTGATGCCGAATCCAAGATTGCCGCGCTGCGCGGTGCCGGTGTTCACATTGCCGAGTCGCCCACCGCGATCGGTGCGACCATGGCCAGCGTTCTGGGGTAGGCGGTAGCGGTTGAAAGTGCCGTGACTATAGGCGGTTGTTTCTGCCAATCGACCTTTTCCGCACCCACTGAATCTCCACTTGCCTCTGTTCTTTACCCGTTTTTTCGCTGGCACCGGATGCTGAGCAGTCGTCTCGATTGCCATCCGCGACAGAGTCATCCGAGCCTGCGTTAAACTTTGCCGGCCCAACCATGCCGTGACCGCAGGCAGTGGCTGAATCGCTTGGATTCAAGCCGATGCCGCCGTGTCCCATGGCGGCCGTCGAATTGCTGCGCTGCTGCGTGGAAATACGTTCCATGATTGCTGCGCTGCACATTTACTTTTGCAAAACCGCTGTCTATTGTTCATGGCGTTTGGTGTATACGGTATACCAAGTTGACCGTTCGTATTCTCGACACCTTTTTACGATCCAGGAATGGCATACTTTCAAGGGGCCCACTGAAGGGGCCAGAAGAGCGCGAAATTGCGAGCAAGCCAAGACTGCCGCATTGACAATCTTTTGGAGGACTTGATGAAGAAGCTAACAGCGAAGGCGTTGCTGCCCGCCGCACTGGCGGTGGCTGCTACCGCCTCAATGGTCTCGAACGTGGCGCTGGCCGAGTTCGAACCGAAAAAGCCGGTGGATTTTGTGATCATGGCCGGGCCGGGCGGTGGCGCCGATAAAATGGCGCGCCTGATGCAAACCATCATCGAGAAGAACAATCTGTCGTCCAAACCGTTTATTCCGGTCAACAAGCCCGGTGGTTCCGGTGCCGAAGCCCTGGTCTACATGAAGGGCAAGTCTGGCGATGACCATACCGTCATGGTCACCCTAAACAGCTTTTACACCACCCCCCTGCGGCAGCCCGGTTTGGGCGTCAAACCCGCTGACTTTACCCCGATCGCCCGCATGGCTGAGGACACCTTTCTGCTTTGGGTGAACAAGGACAGCGGCATCACCAACGTGGATGAGTTCGTCGCCGCGGCAAAGGCCAAGGGCAGCGAGTGGATCATGGCGGGCACAGGTAAGGCCCAGGAAGATGAACTGTTGACCAACTTTCTCAATGCCACTTATGGCTTGAGCATGAAGTACGTGCCCTACAAGGGCGGCGGCCGCGTGGCCAAGGAGCTCGCCGGGAAGCATGCCGATTCCACGGTCAACAATCCGTCAGAACAGCTTGGCTTCTACGAGGCCGGCGAAACGGTGCCGATTGCCGCATTCACTGCCGAGCGTCTCGACATGTTTCCGGATTCACCCACGTTCAATGAACTGGGTAAGCCGTTTGAGTACTACATGCAGCGCAGCGTCGTCGGCCCGCCCAACATGAGTGCTGAGGCCACTGCCTACTATCAGGATCTGTTCCTCAAAGTGTACGAATCCGAGGAATGGCAGAAGTACAAAAAGGACAAGAGCCTTCTGGGTGAGTACATGACCGATGGCGAGCTGGTGGCATATTGGGAGGTCGAAGAGGCCCGTAACGCCGAGATGCTTCGCGACGGCGGTGAACTGAAGTAAGGCGGCGACAACTGCCGTAACTTTGAGACCTGGAGGGGAGGGGATTGCGATGAGACGTGCTGAGCTCATTATGGCCATTGCACTTGCGATCTTCTCCTCTTATCTCATGTGGAAAAGCGCCGAACTGCCCATCGGCTGGATCCCGGGAGAGGGTCCGGGGGGTGGTGCATTCCCGTTCTGGCTTTCCCTGGGCATGCTGATCTGCTGCATCTGGACGGTGGTTCGTTGGTTCAAACGCAAGACCCCGGAATCACGTTCCACCGAGCCCTATCTGGATCGCCAAACAGCCGTTCTGTTCGGAATGGTGGTAGGGGCGCTTGCCCTGATGATCGGTCTCATACACTTTATCGGCGTGTACGGGGCGGTACCGCTGTTCTTCATTTTCTATATGCGTTTCCTGGGTCGTCATAGCTGGCCCCAGACGTTTGCCCTGGCGTTTGCGACGCCGGTGGTCACATTCTTCTTTTTCGAGATTCTTCTGCACATCACTCTGCCAAAGGGGATGACCGAACCCTT
>JAHEDQ010000098.1 GCA_024641125.1 Candidatus Competibacteraceae bacterium
CCTCAGGCGCCACGTGGGTGTAGGCGAACAGGGCGATGTCGGCAATCGTGTAGCGCTCGGCCACCAGAAACGTGTGTTGTTCCAGGTGCGAGTTCATCAACGCGAGAGCCCGATAGCCTGGCCGGTGTTTGCTTTCGACCTCTGCATTGCCAGTCAGGTGCTCGCCAAGAAAACGGATTCGGAAACGGGCTGTGGCGATGTAGGGTTCATGGCTGTACTGCTCGAAGAACAACCAGGACAATACCCGCGCCCATTCCAGCCGGGACTCCGGCAACAGCGGCGAGTCCTTGGCCAGGTAACACAATATGGCGTTGGATTCGGTCAGACGTTCACCGTCGGGAAGCTCGATCACCGGAACCTTGCCGTTGGGATTGAGTGCCAGAAAGCCCGGGTTACGGGTTTCGCCGCCCAGCAGATCCACCTCATGCCACTGATAGGGAAAGCCCAGTTGCTCCAGGGCGAGTCTCACCTTGTAGCAGTTGCCCGACTCCGTGACGCCGTGAACCCGATACATGTCCGCTCCCCAGGTTATCGTCCACCGAGGTGAATGCGATCGCGCGGTCGGTGGCGCGCCCGGCGCGACCTGCTTGGCTTGGACCATTGCCGGTTCTCAATCGCTTCTCAGCACCACCGAGGGTGGTGTCCGCGCCAGCCGCCAAGCCGGGTACAACCCGGCGAGTATGGCCGCGATCACGGCCAGCAGAACCGCCTGAAAAACGATCCCGGGGTCTACTTGGAACTGCATGGTCCATCCGAATGCCCGGCGGTTGATCACAAAAATCAACACCCAAGCCAACATCAGTCCGGTGGGAATGGCCAGCAATCCGGCCGAGGCCCCCAGGAACAGGGTTTCCAACGACATGAGACCGCCCAGTTCACCAGACGTCAAGCCATTGGCCCTCAGTACCGCGAATTCCCGGCTGCGGTCCAGCAGCATGGCCATCAATGCGCTGACTACGCCGACAAAGGCCACCAGCACAGCCAGCGCCCGAAGCACGTTGGTGATCGTGAAGGTCCGGTCGAAGATCGCCATCGACTGCTCCCGTATCGCCCGGCTGGGGGTGATCGACACCGGTTGCAGGTCCGCGACCGCGGTCTCGATGCGTCGAGTCAAGGTTGTCAGATCGGGTGTGTCGGCGTAAATGCCCAGGCTGGCCATGGCCGGATCCGGCCAATACCGGCGGTAGATCGATTCATGGATCAGCACCATGCCGTGTTCCGAACCGTAGTCGTAAAAAACGCCGGTAATGGGGAGCGACAGCTTACCTTCCGGCGTGGGCAGGTCCAGCAGGTCGTTCACTCGCAGTCCGTGGCGGTAGGCCAGAGGCTCGGAGATCATCAGCCCGGTTCCGGATTCGAACGCTGTCCAGGGCCCTTCCGGCCGGGAGGACTTGAATCGATAGGCCGATTGGATTTCCGGGGTCGGATTCAGCACGATAAGCTGCGTCGGCCATCCCAGTAAGTCCAGCGGCAAGCGTCGATAGCTGCCGACACTGCCCACACCCTCCACGGTTCGAACGCGGCCCAACAGCCCCGGTTCCAGTGTTAGATCGGCGTTACCGGCGTTGAATCTCACCGGCGTCAGGTAAAGATCCGCATTGAGCCGCTCACCCAACCAAAGTGCGACCGAGCCGCGGAAACTGTCCACCATCACCCCGACCCCGATGCTGGTGGCCACCGCCACCATCAGTGCGGCCGTGGCGACGCCGGTGCGGCTGAGATGACGGGTGATGTCGCGGCTGGCCATCCGGCCCAGGAAACCGAAAAAGCGGGCACCCAGCGTCCGGGCGGGGCCGGCCATCAGGATGAGGGCGCCGGGTGTGAGCAGCGCGCAGCCAAGAATCAGCATAAACAGGCCGCCGAACCCCAGCAGCAGGGACCGTCCGGACAGCACGAGCACCAGTGTGGCCAGCAACAGCACGAATACCCCCGCAGTGGCCAGCCTGGGTACCATCCGCCGGGTACGCTGCTCCAGATCCGAGCGCTGTAGCACAGCGCTGGCCGGCGCTTGCGCGGCTTCCCGGGCTGGCACCCAGGCTGCCGCCATGGTGGCCAGCATGCCCAGCGTGATGGCTTTCATAACGGACAGCGCCGGAACACTGAACGCGACCACACTCAGATCGTAATAGAGGTCACCCATGGTGCGGCTGACCAGGCCTAACAAACCGTGTCCCAGGACAATGCCGGTCAGCAGGCCCAGGATGGTGCCCGCCAGTCCGAGCAACAGCGCTTCCAGCAGGATGATGCGCGTCAGCTGATTCCGCGTCACACCCAATGCGCGCAGCCTGCCCAGCAGCGGACGACGCTGCACCACCGAGAATGTCATGGTGTTGTAGATCAGGAACATGCCCACCACGAGCGCAAGCAGGCTCATCGCGGTGAGGTTGAGTTGAAACGATCCGGCCAGGCGCAGGGTGGCCTGGTTGCGGGTTCCAACGGCCTCAAGTTCCATGCCTCTGGGCAAGTGACCGCTCAGGCGCCCATTCCATTGGCTCTCCAGATCGGCCGGAATCCAGAAATCGATCCGGTTCAGTTGCCCCGTTTGCGTGAGAAGTTCCTGAGCCGTGGAGATATCGGACAGGACGAATCGATCCATCGACAGAGCGTTGTCTTCGGTTTCGATCAGGCCGGCGACACGGACGGGCTGGACCCCGCCGCCGGTGATCATATCGATGGAATCCCCGATGCCCACTCCAAGCGTCGCGGCCAGCCCAGTGCTGATCAAGACCGCGCCCGGCTGGGTCATAAGCGCGCCCAGGTCAGCGCTCCACGCCGCGCTTGCGAGGCCGTCGCCCCTGAATTCGAACTCGGCAAAAGGATCCACACCGATCAAGTGCAGGCTGGTTTCCGGGCGCAGGCTTGCAGCCACGTAGCCTTCCACCATGGGCGCGATGCGCCGCAACCCCAGTTCTACACGCAGCCTGCGATACAAGTCCTCCGGCAGCGTCGCGCCGGCGCGGCTCAGAGTGTGGGTGGCGGTGCCGTTTACCAGCTGCGAGGACAACAGGAAGCTGCGCCGGGCGCTTTCGTTTGCCAGATCCACCGCAACCACAACCGCGACGCCCAGGCTGATTCCGAGCACAGCGAGCAGGAGTTGCAGTGGATGTCGCAACAGATGCCGCAGGCTGGCCAGGGTCAGCAGCGAAATCACAATAATGCGTCGACCAGCGCGCCGCCGCGCAGGATCAGGGCGCGGTCTGCGCGCCGGGCCAGTTCCTGGCTGTGGGTCACCATCAGCAACGTTTTGCCATGCTCGCGCACGGTTCCAAACAGAAGATCCATGATTTGCTCTCCGGTTTCCGCATCCAGATTTCCGGTGGGTTCGTCAGCCAGCAGAAGAGGGGGATCGTGGGCCAGGGACCTGGCGATGGCGATGCGCTGCTGTTCACCGCCGGACAGGCGGTCGGGAAAACTGCCGGCGCGATCGGCCAATCCCACTCGGGTCAACAGGGCGCGGGCCCGATCGGCGTCTGTTCGGAGATTAAGCTCCATGGGGAGGAGCAGGTTCTCCAGCACCGTCAGGGTGGGAATCAGATTGAAAAACTGAAACACAAAACCCACCTCCCTGCGTCGAAACAGGGTGCGGCTGCGCTCGTCCAGGGCATGAACCGGTGTATTGTTTACAAACACCTCACCCAGGTCGGGCAATTCCATGCCGGAGATCAGATTCAACAGGGTTGATTTCCCGGCACCGCTGCGCCCCAACAAGGCCAAGATCTGCCCGGTTTGAGCATGCAGATCCAGAGCCGTCAGCACGGGTCTGGGGTGGCCGCCTTCCTCGAAAGATTTGCTGACGCCCCGCAGGCTGACCATATCTGTGGCGTCAGACATTCGCCCGACTCGCATTCCGCGCACCGCCCGACCGGCATTTTGACACCGCGCTCCAGGGCATGTCCGCCGCATGGGTGTCCACGCTCGTGAAAATGGGCTTGCTGTGGCTGGATCGCATTCCGCACACCTGAAAACAGTGAGTCAACAGATTGGCCCGTGTAGGGCGCCGCCCGCCATGAACCGGATATCGGATGCAGGCATCACGCGCAGGCTTGTGTTGCGGTGCACAAAATGGTACACACTGTGCAAAGAGATATCCTCAAATTCATCCGGTGTCCGCGTTTTACCATGGCCCGCGTTCAACTCGACCTGCCCGAACATCTGCCCTTCAAAACCGAAATTCAGGTTCGTATCACCGACCTCAATTATGGGCGTCACATGGGCAACGATGCCCTGTTGTCCATGATCCACGAGGCCAGAGTACTTTTCCTCCAGCAGTTGGGTTTCACCGAGCTGGACGTCGGCGGTGTCGGTTTGATCATGACAGACAGTGTAATTGTTTACCGCTCAGAGGCCTTCCAAGGCGATGTCCTGAGATTTAGGGTGGGGGCTGCCGATTTCAACCAATACGGCTGTGATTTTGTGTTTCAGGTACTGAACCAGCAAAGCGGCCGCGAAGTGGCGCGGGCAAAGACCGGTGTGGTCTGTTTTGACTACGCGGAACGGGCGGTCAAACCCATGCCCGAGACCTTGTATCAGCGTCTGGTACATGGTGCCGAGGAGGCAGCCTAGGCGTGGTTTGTTGAGAAAGCCTCACTCGGCACGATACGGTGTTGAAAACGCCGCCAAGATACGCAATTAACGGGTTTGGACTGCGCTTCCCCTTCGTTTTCGCCTTGCCTCGCACTCGACTGAGACTTTTGCAACACGCTGCTCGCCTGCGCCGCGATCTCGACCCGGCTCGTTCATATCGGTGACGGGTCACCGGATTCCGGCCAGAGTGCCCCGTCCATCAGCCGGGGAATGGTCAGTACCGTATCCATTTGAGCCGAATAGTCCACCTCCGCGCTCAGATCCATCTCGGCCACCATGCGGCCGACTCGTGAGCGGTGCAGGCTATGGCGCACATCCGCGCCGGTGTAAAGCATCTGGGCGGTCAGCGCGGCGTCGGTAAGCTGCCAGTGATCCGCACGGCGTTCGATCAGGCGCTGCACGATATGGCCTGCGCCGATCAAGTCCTCGAGCGCAAGGCGGTTGCGTGATCCGGCGCAGTACAGCAACACCGTGCGATCCGGGTGCTGTTTGTTGATGTGATTCGCCAGCGCCGCACCGTTGAGCAGACATCCCGCATACACATGCGGTGCGCTCTCCGCACGTTTCAGTGCCACCGTGCCGTTGGTGGTAACAAAGATAACCGATGTGTCATCGGTTACCGTCGCAGCGAGAGCCATAGGGGTAAAGGATCCGAAACCAGGGATGGGTTGTGCCCGGTTCTCCCCTGCCAGAATATGGCGCCCTGCGGGTTGTTCTGCGGCAAATCCGCGGGCCTCGTCGGCATCTCGCGCTGGCACCACGCAACGGGCGCCCCGGGCGAGCACCGTGACGATGGTGCTGGTGGCGAATAATATGTCGAGAACCACGACCACCTTGCCGGCGAGCAACGCTGGATCGAGTTCGTCCTTGTGGGTGATAACGTGGAGCTTTGACATGGGATGGGACCTGCCCGCCGGATCGCGGCCAAACAGCATGCTACCGGATGCCGGGGCGGAAATGTAGGCAGATTCGAGCCGGGCAATCGAGGATCGGCACGGTGTCTCGACGGAATTCGGGAAAGACCCTCTGATAGACCAATAAAAAGCAATAATGACAAAGTGTTAGAGCGCAAAAGCTTGATCTCGATGGTATGCTGAGTCGGATCACATCGGCTTGGCCCCGGCTCGCTTGGTTTGGCATCGAGTCACGGCGACCGGGCCGCGCGCAATCCTGCCGGAATTGCACCTTTTGGAGGAGTAATGGATTTATCACGACGCCAGTTTATCCGTCTCATGGGCATCGCCAGCGCCGCCGGAATGGCGTTGCCGGGTTTGGCGCGGTCGCGTTTCGCACACGCGGCCGACGGTCCCTACGATCTGCCCGTGTTCGGCAATGCCCGTGTGCTCCACTTCACCGACTGTCACGCCCAACTTCGCCCGATCTACTTCCGGGAGCCCAATGTCAACCTGGGCGTGGGGCCGGCACTGGGTAAGCCACCGCACCTGGTGGGAGACCGCCTGCTGGCGCATTTCGGCATCGCCTCCGGCACCGCTGAAGCCCATGCCTTCAGCTTTCTGGATTTTGCGGACGCGGCGGAGCGGTACGGACGGGTCGGGGGCTTCGCCCATCTGGCTACCTTGATCAAGAGACTGCGCGGTGCCGCTGGCCCGGGCAACTCACTGCTGTTGGACGGAGGCGACACCTGGCAGGGGTCGGGCACGGCCTATTGGACCCGGGGCCAGGATATGGTGGGTGCCTGCAACCGCCTTGGGGTCGACGTGATGACCGGTCATTGGGAATTCACTTATCTGGAAAGTGAGGTGCTGACGAACATCGAGGCTTTTTCAGGTGAGTTCGTAGCGCAAAATGTGATGGTCAAGGAAGATGCGTTGTTCGAGGGGGTTCCCGCGTTCGACGAGGACACCGGCAACGCTTTCAAGCCCTACACCGTGCGTGAGGTTGGCGGTGCCCGAGTGGCAGTGATCGGACAGGCGTTTCCGTACACGCCCATTGCCAATCCATCCAGATTCATCCCGAACTGGACCTTCGGCATCCGGGACGAGTCCATGCAGATGATGGTCGATCAGGTGAGGGAAACCGAACGCCCCGACGCCGTGATTGTGCTGTCCCACAACGGCATGGACGTGGATCTGAAAATGGCTTCGCTGGTGACCGGTATCGACGTCGTCATGGGCGGGCACACCCACGACGGTGTGCCGTCACCCAGCATTGTCAACAATGCCGGGGGCAAGACCCTGGTCACGAACGCCGGCTCGAACGGCAAGTTCGTGGGCGTGCTGGATCTGGATCTGAAGGGGGGCAGGATGCGCGACTACCGCTACCGCCTGCTGCCGGTGTTTTCCAATTTGCTCGAGCCGGACACGGACATGAGCGCTTACATGGACGAAGTGCGAAAACCGCATTTGACGACCCTGGAGGAGCAACTTGCGGTCTCAGACACGCTTTTGTACCGCCGGGGTAATTTCAACGGCACCTTCGATCAGGTTGTGTGCGACGCGCTGCGTACCGTGCTGGATGCGGAGATTTCCCTCTCGCCAGGTTTCCGCTGGGGTACGACGATACTCCCCGGCCAGCCCATCACTATGGAAAACGTCCTGGACCAGACCTGCATTACCTATCCACAGACCTATGCCCGGGAGATGAGCGGCGGTGACATAAAGCTTATCCTGGAGGACGTGGCCGACAACCTGTTCAATGACGACCCATACTATCAACAGGGCGGGGACATGGTGCGTGTGGGCGGCCTCAATTACGTTATGGACCCATCGGCCAACGTCGGCCAGCGCATTACCGAAATAACGCTGGACAATGGTAAGCCGCTAGAATCCAGCAAGAGCTACAAGGTCGCTGGCTGGGCCACGGTGGGTTCTGAGTCACCCGGCGCTCCGATTTGGGAGGTCGTGGCCGAGTACCTGCGGGACCGCAAGACCGTCCGTGTCGATCGATTGAATACGCCAAAGTTGACCAACTTGGCCGATAATCCCGGGATTCAGGATTACTCCGGCGATATAGCCTGAGCGCGGCGTCAGGACCCCTGCATCGAGCAGCCATTCGACACAATCGCCGGCGAATCGGGTCTGGCATTTGCATAGGCGGCGGGAATGAACGGAAGACGCATCCTCATCGTATCGCCAACCCCAACCCACCCGCGCGGAGCCGGTAACCGCGCCCGTATCGAAACCATGATGCAAAGCCTGATCGAGGCGGGCCATGAGGTGACCCTGTTGCATGTGGAACGCGAGGACGGGGACCGCGAAGCCATGAAGGCGGCCTGGGGGAAAGGTTACCTGCATGCCGATTATCGCGCACCCAGGACGCCAGGGCAGCGCCTGCGCAAGAAGTTGAGCCGTCTGCTTGATGCGGATGGGGTGCAGAACTACAAAATCGATGACTGGTACGATCCCCAGCTGGATCCCGTGCTGGACGATCTGCAGCGCAGCCAACGTTTCGATGCCGTTATTGTTGAGTACGTTTTCATGTCGCGCGCCCTGCTCCGGTTTGGGAACGGGGTTCGGAAACTGATCGATACCCACGATATGTTTACCGACCGTCACCAGCGCTATCTCGATCAGGGTCAGAAACCGCAGTGGTACTCGACCACGGCGGCGGAGGAGAGCCGGGGGTTTGATCGAGCAGACACGGTGATGGCCATAACGGACAAGGAACGGGACGTTTTCGCGGCCATGACACGAACTCCGGTGATTACCGTCGGTCATTTTATCGCCTGTGAGGGCCGCGACCCGGCGTTAGTAAAATCGGGGAGCTTGCTGTTCGTCGCCTCGGATAATCCCATAAACCTGCACGGCTTGAACTGGTTCCTGGACGAGGTTTTTCCGCGATTGCAGGCACTGCACCCGAGCCTGGAAGTTTGGCTGGTGGGGTCGATCGCGAACCAGATTGGGGACCGGCCCGGCGTGATCAAGATGGGGCGTATCGACGATTTGTCGGAAGTCTATCGTCAGGCCCACGTCGTCATTAATCCTGTGCGTTTCAACACCGGCCTCAGCATCAAGAACTTGGAGGCGATGGCCTACTCACGTCCGTTGGTGAGTTGTGTGGCGGGTGCCGATGGCCTGGAACAGTGTGCCGGTAGCGCCTTCCTCACCGCCGATGAGCCGGATGATTTCGCCGAAGCGGTGAACCGGGTAATGTCCGATTCCGCTTTGGCCGCCGACCTGGGCGAGCGCGCGGGTGCAGCGGCGTCAGCCTGGAATCTTGACAACCTTCGGGAACTCAATCGGGCGCTGGGCGCGGGCTGAGCCCGGCTCCCAAAGTGACGCACTGCTGACTGCTTTTTTGAATAGGCAGCCCGAATCCGTTCGGGTCAGCCACCGGTCACTGAAATTGTACCTGCTCGATCGTGAGTCGAATTCTTGACTGAAAGTATCCAGTCCAACACTTTGCATACGGCCCGCAGTCGGGTCACTCGTACATATCAGGCCGTTTAGCGATAACAGTGAGTCCGCCATCGTGAATGCAGGGTGTCAAGTTGAGCCATTCGGACCTTAAAAAATATGATTATCAATAAGTTATACGACGATATTATTGCGCCATACGAGAAATCGTTAAGCCTTTTTTTCGATTCGGAGACGGGTGCGGTGCAAGAGCCGGGGCGGGAAGACGGCACGCCGCGTTTTCTGTTCACCGAGGTGACCGGCTACGCCTTGCTGGACTACTTGCGGCTGTATGGACTGACCGGTAACGAAAACCACATCGAACAGGCAAAACGCGCGGCCAAGTGGATACACAGCCGGGCGCAGGACCCCTGTGGCGGCGTATTGACGCGTTATTTTTTCGAGCACGATTCGGACACCGCATGGTCGGACAAATCGTTCTCAGGCCGTCGAATCTATGCCTTCGACACCGCGATCTGTCTGCGGGGCATGGTCAACCTCTACGATTTCACTGGCGATTCCGCCCTGCTGAATTCGGCTCGCCGGATGGGAGATTTTCTGTGTCAGCGCATGATGAATGCCGACGGGGGCGTGTCGGCGATTTTCGATGCTGCCGCGGATGCGCCGTGCGATCCAAACCCGGAGGTCTGGTCGCGTCGTTTCAGCGCGTTTCATACGAAAGTGGCCGAGGCATTGATCGACCTGCATCGGAGCACCGGCGATGAGGGCTATCGGGACTCCGCCATTGCAATATGCGACGCCGCGATGCGGTTTCAGACCGAGATAGGGGCATTCGAGACCTCTTCGGGGCGCGCCGAGTTGCACCCCCACTGCTACGCCACCGAAGGTTTTTTGCATGTGGGGCGTCAGACCGGGCGGACTGATTTTATCGATGTTGCACGTCGCGCAACAGTATGGGCGCTTGAGCAGTTTCGTGACGGGGAAATAGCGCAAAGCTTCGATCTCCTGGCCGACAAGGCGCTGTCGCGATTCAGGACCGATTCCCTGGCCCAAGTCTTGGCCCTGTCGGCGGACCTTCGACTGATCGGTGCGCTGGGGTCCGAACATGACGAGACCCTGGACGCACTGGCGGCCAAGGTCTTGTCTATGCGAACCGGTCCTGGGGGCTATTACGAATACGGCTTTTACGAACGTGAGTTCAACGGCAAGTTCGAGTCCGACACCCGCAGTTACTGGACGCAGATGTTCTGCCTGCGGGGCTTTGTCAAGTACTACACCGCGTATCTGACCGGCCGCACCACCGTGACTCTGTTGGCGGGTGGCATCGGCTCGCGTCTCTGGCCGATTTCCTGCGAAAACCGTCCCAAACCGGTCTCCATGTCGTTGCTGGGCGATCGTTCATTGCTGCAGGAGACCATTCGCCGATACACCGCTGGGCAATTTATCTCACCGGGTAACATTCATATTCTGTGCAGCGAAAACGCCATGGCCCTGGCCACCCAACAGGCCCTGGAGGAGGGCGTGCCCGAGGGCAACTGTGTCATAGAACTGGAGCCTCGTGGCACGGTGCCGGCGGTGGCCGTTGCCCTGGACGGGCTGCCGCCGGCCGCCCCGGATCACGATCGTCTGATTGTGATCAGTATGGGCGACAACGTGATCGAGCCCTACTGGAGTTTTCAGAACGCCGTCTGCGCGGCGCTGATATCGGCCCACGAGCACGATTGCATCGTCAGCGTCGGTAAGCCGGCGGACCAGACCGCCCGCGTGGACAGCCGGTTCGGGCATTTGTTTTACAAAAAGCAGGTGTCGGGCTACCGGGCGCATCAGGTCGATCGTTTTGTGGAAAAACCCGATGCCAGTCAGCGTGAGCAGTTCAGCCGGTGGCCGGGTGGTTTGGCTTGGGAATGCGGAACCGTCATTTTCAGGGAGAGTGTGTATCGTAAACTGGTGCCGCCGAATCCAGAGTCCGGCAATTTGGCGGAGGATTTGTTGGCCAAGGCAGTGCCCTGGGATGCGCAGCAAGTCGATTCGGTGAAACTGGCTACAGCCCTGCTAGACAATCGCACGCGTTTCGAGGATTTTGGCGTTCCCGGTCGCAATATCCAGCGTTTCTATGCCGGTAATCCCGATTACGACTTCGGACACGGAAACACCTGTATCGGTAATCCCAAGGTTGTACGTCTAGTGGGCAGCACGGGTTGTCTGGTGATCGCCGATGAATTACCGGTCCGCCTCTATGGCGTAGAGGATCTGGTGGTGGTCGACAATGCCGTTACCAACACCGCTGTGGTGCTCCCGGCGGATGAAGTGCACCGCCTGCCCGCCCTGTATCGTTTGTTCTCAGGTTCGAAGGGCTATGAAGCCTTCATAACCGGGGGCGTCGCCGCTCGCGAGGCCGATCCCACCACGTTCGTGGAACGAAGTCCCGACGCACACGCCTACTCTGAGCTGGGTCTCGTGTTCGCCTACAAGCTGGAGCAGCCCGTCACCATACGCCGAACCCCATCCGGGCTGACCGTTTCCAACGACGACTACCCCCGTTTGCCCGATTCGGATTTCGACCTTTTGGCCATCAGGCAAACGCAGGATCCGCGTCTGGTCGAGCATCTGGTCAACGTGGGCGCCGTCGCCCGCAGCCTGGTTGGAGACAGCCTGACTCTGTCCGATCAGGGCAGTGCGATGCTGGATAAAGTTTGTATGTATCATGCCTACGGCGGCGTCTTGACGGCCGAGGGCGAAAGCCGAGAGGCAGATGTGCTCCGTCTTTTTGCCCAGGTTTCCAGTCTTGATCGCCGCCAATTGGACACGCGCGTCGTGCGTGAGCTGCTGAAGTCCTCCAAGGCGAACGGTGCTGACGATCCCGACGACGATCTGGTCGGATTGCTCAACACCAACGTCAGTTCCGCAGTGGCATTTCTGCGTCACGGCGCAGTTCCGCCCGGCGTAGTGCGGGATGCGGTGCTGGCCATCATCCAGTCTCAGGACAGCCCGGGTCGCCTGCGCACTGTGCTTGCCGATCTGGATGGTGGTTTAACTGCTGGCGTGGGTCGCGAAGTGGCCGCGGTCGCCGGTATCTTCAAAATGGCTCAGACGTTGGTCAATGGGCGTTGGCACTGGAAACGTCAACGGTCACGGGAACTCGGTGAGCAGGCACAGGGGTTTCTGCGCTATGACCGGGGCAATCTGGAAGAACTGCCCTTCATACTGAGCTTCGCCGCCGAATGGCTGAAACAGGCGGATCTAGATCCCGGCCCGCTTGTGAGCCGGGTCAACGCTCTGCTGCTGGATTCCCGATCGCGGCTGTCGAGACAGTTGGAACGCCTCGGAGATGGCGCACCGCCTTTGGTGTGCGATGCCGTCTACCGGCGCCTTCTGGGCGGACAGCAAACTGAGGAGACCCTTGAAGAGGCCATTGAAGTCGCCTTCCGTGAACTGGAAGGGCGGGCGGACCAGCGTTTTCAAGTTGACCAGATTCTGGAATTGCCGCGCACGCTCACAGCACTCGCGCAACACTGCGACTTGGTGGGCACCACCGACCTGAAGTCCATTCGCGGCGCAGTCATCAGCTTCTATCATCGCAACTGGAAGCAGTTAACGGACCACACGCGCCCGGAGTTGGTGAGCGGGCTGCTCGCGGGTAGTTGAGGATGGTTGCAAGGGCGATTCAGTGGGTTTTCGTATCCGCGTTGGCGGCCCTTTCTCGTAGCGCGATGCGACCGGCCTGGTCCCGGGCGAACTGCCACGCCACGCGCCCGCTGCGGGAACCCCGGGTTAGAGCCCATTCCAGTGCCTGCCGGTGGGTTTCCGCATCCATCGGTGTAGATGCACCTAAATGGCTTAGCCAGTGGCTTACGATTTCCAGATAACGTTCCTGACTGAACGGGTGGAACGACAGCCACAGCCCGAAGCGCTCCGACAGGGATATCTTTTCCTCTACCGATTCCCCGTGGTGTAACTCCCCGTCGACGATCCGGGTGTCTTGATTCTCGCTCATGAACTCGGGCATCAGGTGTCTTCGGTTGGAGGTTGCATAAATCAGGATGTTGTCCGGCGCAACGCTGACAGACCCGTCCAGCACCGCTTTGAGGGCTTTATAGCTGGGGTCATTCGCTTCGAAGGAGAGATCGTCACAGAAAATCAAAAAACGCTCTGGCCGGTCTTTCAGGTGTTCCACGATATGGGTCAGATCGACCAAATCGTCCTTGTCCACCTCCACCAGCCGCAGTCCCTCATGGTGGTACTTGTTCAACATGGCTTTGATCAGCGAGGATTTGCCGGTACCACGCGCCCCCCATAACAACGCATTGTTGGCGGGCAGGCCCTGCACGAACTGGCGGGTGTTGCGATCCAGCTCCGTCCGTTGTCGTTCCAGCCCGAGCAGATCCTCCGCGCCGATACGATGGGGCGCGGATATCCCTTCCAGCGCACCTTGAGCACCCGGTTTGTACCACCGGAATGCGATGTAACGCCCAAAATCCATTGACTCGGGCTTGGGAGGCAGTTGTGTTTCCACGCGGTCCAGCAATGCGTGGACGCGCTGTATGAGACCGTTGATCTGATCTGGATTCATGGGTGCTGATCGGTTCACGACAAAGCCCATGATGATATCAGCTGAAGACGCCCCCTTCATACGGACCACAGGCTCGCATAGCCCAGCAGGAGGGCGCTCACGGCCGCAGACATTTTCGTTACGTAGACTCGGTGCCATCGCATCAGGGTTGTTCCGGTAATTCCATAACGGGCCTGAAACGCCAGGTTAAGGCCGGAAATCGGATTGATCACGGCGCCCAGTGCCCAGCTGGCCAGAAACACCAGAGCCAACAGGTTGGGATCAGCCACCGTTGGCGCCAATAGTGTCCCTGCCGCGGCGATGCCGATCAGTGGGTGCACGCCCACCACAGCGAGTGTGGTCAGGACCAGGAATGTGGCAACCGCCTCAAGGCCGCCGAATTGTTGGAACGGCAACCATTCTCCGAAACTCATGAATACGCTCTTGAGCCCGGCCGCCATTACCCCGGCGGCGAGAAACAGGCTCACCTCAGCCACCATCAGCGGCAGCCGCCCGATCACATGCCTGCGCATCGGCCGCGATTCGCTTCCACCTTTCAGGCCGAGCACCAGGACGGTCAGCAGCGGTGAAATGAGCGTGACCAATCCGATCACGGAAAGCTCTGGGTAGATCGAATGTACGGTCAGTACCAAAATCGCCAGCAGGCAGGGCAGCCACAGGCTTTCGTAGCGCATGGGATAGCCCATAAAGCCTTCGGGGCTGAGACGCATTACTTCGCGATAGGTCACAACCATGGCCAGCACGGCGAGGGGGGCACCCAGAACGAACAGGGTTCCCACCCGCGCGCCTGGGGCATAAGTGAGGGCAGCCGCCATGGCGGCAAAAAACGGCGACCAGAACGCGGCGGTCGAAAATCCACGGGTCAGTACCAGAGCCTGGACCCGGGAAAGACGTCCTGCGCCCGCCATGCGATCGCCGACGATAAAAATCGTGCTCAGGTTGATGATTGCGCCGAACAGATGAACACCGCACAAAGTGGAAATGAGTGCAGGCGCGCCGGACGGCAGGGCTGTGTGCTCGGTCGTCTCCGGGGTGGACACCAGGCGCAGAAAACTCACCGATACCAACAGAGCGATGAGAGCCGTGTTTGCGGACACCAGCATCTGCCAGTCGGGGGACTGGCCCAGGGCGATGCCGAGGGCCAGGCCCGCACCCCCTATGACTGCTAGGACCGCTATCGGTCGCCGGGAAGCGGTCGGCAAATCCGGCCAAAGCAGTACTCCGGCGCCCCAACTCAGAACGCCGGCCGGCCATTTCGGAACGACACCAACAAGGGCTGCCAGACCCGCGGTCAGCACTGTCAACAGCAGCAGCCAGCCCGCGACGGACCGGCGCAGCAGCATCCCGGAGCTGAATGCCCGTGTCACCCGCTACACCCACCCGCCGGTTGTACGGTTGGCATCGTTGGCGTTATTTGGTACCAATAGGAACAAAATGGCCTGTCAATAATAAGAACCGGGGTCGGAGCCGGCCCCCCAGGATCACCACCTATGCAGATCGCAACCGGATCTTTCGACGTCGACCGCAGAGCTTTCCCTCGGGCCGTTCTGCCCATGGATGTGGATCTGTTCCAGTTCGGTTCCGCGGACCTTTACCATGCGGCGGTGCTGGATATCAGCCTGGCCGGTATTCGAGTCAAGGCAAGCGGCCTCAGGCTGGAGCAGGATCGCACCATTCTGGTCACTCTGACCGGTCCAGAATTGCTCAGGGGGCCGGAATGTCTGGCCCGCGCCCGGTTTGTGCGCAGCACCGGTGGGGGCGTTGCCTTGCGCTTCCAATACGAGGACTCTCAGACGCGGGAGTGTGTTGCTGCGGTTTTGAAATCCCACGGTTTCAGCGATTTTGCGCCACTGGGCATGGGTGCCAAGGAAGCGGATTCCGAATTATTTCCGACAACGTCCTGATCGGCCGATATCACTGTCATTCAGCCACCCATGCCTCGATTCTGCGCCCACCTGGCGCCACTTGTCTTGCTGAAATGCGGCAAACTCGCGAGGCCTTGCCCAGGGAGCCTCTGATCTATTCATGAACATGCATCTTGGGACTGAGACGCACAGCTTCATCGTCGCAAATCTTGGCAATAGAATAACCATTACCCGCGATCTGTGGTTTGAAGCGCTGCATTCCACCCGTCTAATCTGCTTCGTCCAGAATAAATTGGAGGCTCCCTAGTACTAGCTGAAGTAGCTGGGCTCGTTGCCGGCTCGCCATTTTATGCTGCAGCCAACACTAGGCTTTTGCTCCTGGATTGGGGCGGCGCCATCCAGAAGACCATCAGCGGCACGGCGCAGATCCTTGCCTGTCACCGGCTCGCCGTTTCCGGGTCGGCTGCCATCGAACTGGCCACGATAGACCAGACAGAGGTTCTGGTCGAAAAGAAAAAAATCCGGCGTGCAGGCAGCTGTATAGGCTTGCGCAACGGTCTGGGTTTCATCGTACAGATAGGGGAAGGTGTACCCTGCTGTACGCGCTTCCTGGGCCATCTTGTCCGGACCATCTGCCGGGTATCCGGTGGCGTCGTTCGCGCTGATCGCCACCACGCCAATCCCCCGGGTCTGCAGTTCGCGGGCTGTGGTTGCGAAAGCATCCCGTATGTGGACCACATAGGGGCAATGGTTGCAGATAAAGGCAACCAGCAATCCTGCTTGACCCCGTGCGTCGTCGAGACCGACGGTTGTTCCGCTGACCGTGTCGGGCAAGCTGAAAGGTGGGGCCTTGGTGGCCAGTTCGAGCATGGTGGATTCAGCGCGGGCCATGGTGAGCTCCTGTTTGCTGCGGTAGGGTTGCGCCCGATTATAGGCTACACCAGGCATATATCGGCGCGTTCTTGATGCGGCCGGGACGCGACGCTGGATCCCGATGGTGTGCCTCGCTGCGGCAGCGCGTTGGACTGGACCCAACCAGCGCGGCAGCGTTGGGGCGCCACAGCATGACGCCATCGGGCGTTGTTCGCAGATTTGCGCGCCGACTGCTCTGTCAGGCGCTTTCCATGCGGTCGTGCTGGACAGCGTCGCCTCAGAACCCTATTTTCTAGCGTGCTCTCCCGCAAGTTCGTTGCTGAAATGCAACGAACTTACAGGACAGCACGCTAGCGACCCCGTGTCATATTTATCTGGGAATCGCGAACATCCCGTGGGCGGCCATCGGC
>JAHEDQ010000099.1 GCA_024641125.1 Candidatus Competibacteraceae bacterium
TGGCCTTGCCCAATCTGCCATCGAGTCGGTCCTGATCCAATTGGTCCAACTGCAAGACACTGCCACCCATCACCGTCTACATCTCCGCCACGGGGCGCAGACGCATCGTTCCTGATGTGCTTGCCAAACTATCGTATGGTCATTGTTAAACAGAGTCTGATCAACTGAGCGAGACACTCATGTCTTTTGAAGGGAAACCGATGGAACGCCGTCTCGCCGCGATTCTCGCCGCCGATGTAGTCGGCTACTCGAGGCTGACCAGGGCTGACGAAGAAGGCACGATCGCGGCCTTTGGGGAGGTGCGGTCGACTCTGATTGAACCGAGACTCCGCGAGCATCGTGGGCGCACATTCAAGCTGATGGGCGACGGTCTGCTGGTGGAGTTCGCCAGCGCCGTAGACGCGGTGAACGCCGCCGTCGCGATTCAGCGAGCCCTCGTCGAATGGAACAGGAGCTTGCCACAGGAACGGGGCATGGTGTTTCGCATCGGCATCAACCTGGGCGATGTGGTGGTCGGCGGCGATGACATCCACGGTGACGGTGTCAATGTCGCGGCCCGTCTCGAAGGGATCGCATCCCCCGGCGGAATCTGCATTGCCGAGGCGGTGTACGAACAGGTCCGGGATCGCGTCCGCCTCTCGTTCCGGGATCTTGGAAACCGCAGCGTAAAGAACATCGACCGCCCGCTCCGGGTGTGGTTTTGGCACCCGGACGCGAACGCCACCGCGGAACATACGGTGCCTGCCAAAGCATCGGAGCCAACGTCCGGCCAACCGTCGATTGCCGTCCTGCCGTTCGACAACATGAGCGGCGACCAGGAACAGTCGTACTTCTCCGACGGGATCAGCGAGGACATTATCACGGAGATTTCAAGAATCCCCGGGCTCATGGTGATTTCTCGGAACTCAACATTCACCTACAAGGGCAAAGCAACCAAAGCGCAGGAGGTGTGCCGCGATCTGGGCGTCCGCTATCTGCTGGAGGGCAGCGTCCGCAAAGCCGGCGATCGGGTTCGAATCACGGCGCAGCTGATCGACGGGGGTTCAGGGGGGCATATCTGGGCCGAGCGATACGATCGTGGTCTATCGGACGTCTTCGCGGTGCAGGATGACGTAACCGAGCGGATCGTGCGCGCCCTCGAAGTCAACCTGGTCGACCGCCACCGAGGCCGATCCGCCCGGGTCGAAACCGACAATCCGGAAGCCTACGATTGCGTGTTGCGCGGTCGCGAGCAGTATCGCCTGTTTTCCAAGGCCGGCAACACAGCCGCGCGGCGGCTGTACGGGCGGGCGATCGAGCTGGATCCGAGCTATGCGGCGGCCTATGCGGGCCTGTCCGAGACCTATATGAATGACTGGTTCCATGGCGAACCCGATGCGCTGGACCGGGCTTTCGATCTGGCGCAGTCGGCCAAGAGCCTGGATCCGTCACTGCCGCTGGTCTATGAGGCGCTCACCGGCGCCCATCTTTTCAAACGGCAACACGCGCAAGCCATTGGCGCCGCGGAACAGTGGATCGAGATCGAACCCGGCAACGCCGAGGCCTACGCCAACCTCGCCGGCGTGCTCCACTTCGCCGGCGAGCCCGAACGGGTCGAGGGATTGATCGAAAAGGCGAAGCGCCTCAATCCATATTATCCTTTCTATTATACGCTCTACGTCGGCCAAGCCTGTTTCACCATGCACCAATTCCAACAGGCGCTAACGGCGATCAAGCGGAGCATCGCCCACAATCCCGAATCCCTGCCGGCACAGTTCTATCTTGCCGCCTGCGCCGGCCAGCTGGGTGAGGATACCGTCGCCCGCGAGGCCATGGGCGAGGTTTGGCGGATCAGCCCCGATTTCTCCTATGAGCATGTTTGGAACATGGCGGCATACAGGCGTGCGGATGACCTGGATCTCTTGATCGATGGCCTGCAGAAGGCGGGCTTGGCGATGCAGGGGCCGCGAATCCTGTAGCCGCACTCAATCACATGCCACCCTCAAGGAACGCCCCCATGCTGAGGCGATCCTCGGCGGCAAAGCCCAGGGACCGATAAAACGCGGCCACCTCGATGTTGGTGGAGCGAATCTGCAGGTTGACCTTGACGCAGCCCAGGTCTTTCAACGCCGATAGCGCCGTGCGCACCAGGACGGTGCCCGTTCCGTCGCGGCGATGATCGGGCAGAACGCCCACCGCGTAGAGCCAACCCCGATGGCCATCGTAGCCGGCCATGCAGGCGCCGACGATACGATCAGCCTGCTCCGCCACAAAAATCAGGTCATCGACGGCGAGCTTCGCATCGATCACCAGGTCCGGGCGATTGTGCGGCGGGTCGTCGGGAAACACCTGTTGCCAGCATTCGATCAAAGAGGCTCTGTCCCGCGGTCGATACCTGCGCACGTTCATGGTCCGCTCCGGATACGGATGGCCGCGGGACCATCCGGCCAAAAAATCTGATGCGTATCAATGTAACAGCTTCACCGGTGCCGGAAACTACCGGTGCATAAGTGCTTGCGTGAATTCTGATTTACTGAACTGATTCAAAGGGGGGTGTCATGAGCATGGGACATATGGGTTGGCTGGCCGCGGGGCTTGCCGGGCTATGTGCGTTGCCGGTGGCCGGCAATGCCCACGAGGCGGGCGATTTCATATTCCGAGCGGGTGTGGCCTACGTCAATCCCAACGACGACAGCGGATCCATCAAATCAAACGGATCGGACGTGGGTTTAGGCAGTTCTCCGGTCAAGGTGGATTCGGCCACATCCCTGGGGCTGACCTTTGCCTACATGTTCACCGACAACTTCGCGGTCGAATTGTTGGGCGCATGGCCATTCAAGCACGATTTGAAGGGCAACGATGGGCTAGATGGGGTCTCCATCGGTTCGATCAAACAGTTGCCGCCCACGCTCACGGCCCAGTACCACTTCATGCCTCAGTCCAAGTTTCAGCCCTATGTGGGCGTGGGCGTGAACTACACCTACTTCTTCGACGAAGATGCGGATGGCGAACTGGAAGGACTGGTTGGGAAAACCGATCTGTCGCTGGACAATTCCTGGGGTCTGGCAGGACAAGTCGGTGCGGACTATGCCCTGAGCAACGGCTGGATGTTGAATGCCGCTCTCTGGTATATCGACATCAACACCACCGCGAAACTCAAGACGGCAGGCGCCGGAAACCTCAAGGTCGACGTGGATGTCGATCCCTGGGTGTTCATGGTCGGCTTGGGCAAGCGCTTCTGACGACGGCTACGTGTATTGACGAAAAACGCACGGCACTGCCCAATCGCCGGGTCGTGCCGTCTGCCGTGTAGCGCGCATCGCCCGGTCATCTGCTAACGGCACTCCGCCGCCGGCGTGGTGTATATCAGAGAAGGTTTGGATTGACCTCTTACTGAAACCTTCCCCACCGGTACCAGGCCTGTCTCAGGACATTGGACACGGGTGGACTCCGACACCAGAATGCGGGTCCCAAGCTCTTTGTTCAGGGCCTCGAGTCGCGCTGCCAGGTTCACAGCGTCCCCATGCACCGTATAGCTGAGCCGCGCTTCTGCGCCCACATTACCGGCCACCACCTCCCCGGTGGCGATGCCCACCCGGATCGTGATCCGCTGACCACCGAACTCAGCCCGCTCGACCTGCTCTAGCAGGTCGAGCCCGGTGCGGACGGCCTTGGCCGCATGGTCCGGATCAGCGATGGGAATGTTGAATATGGCCAGAATGGCATCGCCCTGAAACTGGGTGATGACCCCCTTGTAACGCTCGATCACGGCGCTGGCGGCGGTAAAATACGCGTTCAGGACGGTCACCAGCTCCGCCGGGCCCAGCCGCTCCGTCAGCCCGGTGAAACCCTCGATATCGGTGAACAGGATGGTGCACTGGGCGGCAACCGGCTCCAAGGCTCCGCCCCGCGCGATCAGGTCAGAGACGACCCGTTCCGGGACATACTTGCCGAACAGATCGCGCATCATCTCACGCTCCCGCAGGCCCACCATCATGGCGTTGAAAGCAGCGCCGGCGTCATCGATCTCGCGGATCATGCTGCCCGGGTGAGGCGCGGCGTCGTGGAAACCCGTTTTCCCGACCTGTGTCGCGAGCCGGGCGAGACGTTCGATGGGTGATGCAATCTGGCGTGCAACCCTAAATCCGATCCCAATCAACAGAGCGATCAGGGCCATTGCCCCGGCCAGCGTGGCCAGATTGGACCGTATGGCGAATCCAACGAAATCCTTGACCGGAACCGCCATAAACAGAATGGCGTCGTTGTTGATCTCGGTGGCGGCAGCTATACGATTGGCGACGCCCAATATCGCTTGGCCCTGGTAGTCGAACACGACAGCGGACTCACCCGGAGTGACAGCCGCGAACAAGGCATGCTCCAGCGGCCAACCGGTCTTGAAGCCGGCCGAAGCGATGCTCCGGGGCCGGTTCTGATCCGGTGCCGGATCATGGTCAAGCGCAAATGCGCTGTGCGCGATCAAACCACCGTCACCCCGCGCAATGAACGCGACGCTGTTCGGCGACACGCGCGCAGAATCGAGGAATCGGGTGAGATCGCTCAGCCGCAGGTCGACACCGACGGCGCCGACAAAGCCCTGATCGCCGTCGCGCAGCGCCTTGGACACGGTGATGCCGAGAACACCTGAGGACCACTGATAGACATCTGACCAATGCAGCCCTGGACGAGATCGCGCCGCGCGATACCAGGGCCGCTCGCGCGGGTCGAAGTCCGTATGGCCAGTACGCTCCTGCCACGGCGCGGCTCGGCCCTCCCGGTAACGCCAGGTGATGGTCGCCGGTTCCCGAGGGTCCGATCTGGGGCCGACGCGGGTGCGCAACGTCAGCTGCGCGATCGCTTTCGGGATATGCGCCTCGAGGCGAATGCGTTCCGTGAGATGGCCCACTTTGATAAATGTGCCGTCCGGGAAGCCGCCGTAGATGCCGTATATCTGGGGATAGCGGGTGAGCAGACGCTCAGCAATTCTGAAAAAACTTCCGTTCCCATGGTCAGCGAAAAACGATTCGGCACCGGCCGCCACCAAGGTCTCGGCAGCGCTGGCTACCGGCTCGAAGTAACGCCCGGCCCTGGCATGGATAGCATGCTCCGCCAGCGCCATCTCCTTTCGGGCGAACTCCAGCAAATAGCTCCGCGTTTGAACGAAATCCAATGCGACCAGCACCAAGGCCACCAGCACCATACCCACGGCGAACGCCGTGGACAGCTGGATGCGGATGCCGATCCGACGCTTGTCCAAGCTGTCAGGTCAAGTTGAGTGAGGGTGGCGTCATGGTGGGGTAGTATAGGTCGAATGGATCCGCATCGGATCGCTGTTGGCAGGCGTTCCGAACTTTACCGTGGCCGCTCGATCAGCGACCATCGCCCGATGAATACGAACACCACCGCACCGGAGTCCGCGCCTGCGGCCAGCGGCAAACGCTTTGATTGGCTGCACGTTACGCTGCTTGTTCTGCTGACAATCATAGTCACGGCCGGGGTGAGCGCCTGGTTGGCCCGTACCTATCTGTTCCCCACCGAGTTCAAGCCGGTTCGACTGGACAACAGCGAGGAACAGATACTCGACGCCAAACTGACCCGGCTGGAGGGATTGGCCGCCTCGGAAAAGGTGACTCCCCCTCCGGTCGAAAGCCTGCCGGCCGGTCGGCTGGAACCTGAGCGTTACTCCGAAGCCGGCGCCAAACGGTCGGTGGATCTGACCGAGCGTGAGCTCAATGCGCTGGTGGCTCGCAACCCGGATATGGCCAGACGTCTGGCCATCGATCTATCGGACGACTTGATCAGCGCGAGATTGCTGGTGCCGGTGGACGAGGATTTCCCCATTTTATCGGGCAAAATTCTGAAGGTAAGAGCCGGCGTTGAGCTGACCTTCGATCAAGGCAAGCCGGTGGTCAAATTACGCGGCGTCAGCATCATGGGCGTGCCGATCCCGAATGCCTGGCTGGGCGGTCTGAAGAACATCGATCTGGTGCAGGAGTTCGGCCAGCAACCCGGCTTTTGGCAATCCTTTGCCGCCGGCATCGAAGCGCTGAAGGTGGAGGACGGGGCACTGCGACTGCAGCTACGGGAATAATCACCTACGAATCCGGCCGACCTGTCAACCAATCCCCACACCCTGATCTGACCGCAAAGGTGCGCCTTTTAGCCGTGCTTGCCGGCCCGATTCGGTCGGAAACCACACAACACCTGCGAGAGATTGCCCACTGTCGAGAGGTCGGATTTCTTACTTACTGAGGTCCGAATTCTCACTGGATTGGTGGGCAAACACCATTACCCTAAGTGGCAGATCGGGAATGCTTTCTGGGGAAAGTGTTTACGGTGTTTACCACAGACGCGCATGTGGCGACTGTTCACCGAAGAGTGAGTCCACCCACATCCACGTCAGGCATAGGGAGAGACTCATGACCGGACGCCGTCAATCGACCAGTCACCTAAGCATTGTGGGCACAGCCAGCATGGTTGCGCTGTTGTCCACGTCCGTCGGCCTGGCCGACAGCTCGAGCCGGGTCAGCGTGAATTCGAATGAACGTCAAGGCGACAGCTTCAGCGCATTTCCAGCCGTCAGCGGCGATGGCCGCTTTGTCGCCTTCTGGTCGCTGTCTGGCAACCTGGTGGCAGGCGACAGCAACGACGCCGGCGACGTGTTTGTCCATGATCGCGAAAGCGGAGAGACCGCCATTGTCAGCCTCTCGACAACGGGTCAGCCGGGCAACGGTGAGAGCGCGCTGCCGAGCCTGAGTGAAGACGGCCGCTTCGTTGCGTTCAAATCGGCGGCGACCAATCTGGTTCGGGGCGATTCCAATTCGGCCGGCGACGTGTTCGTGCGCGATCGGACCCGCAATACCACCGTCCGCGTCAGCATTTCGAACGCCGGCAGCCAAGGCAATGCCGGTAGCAGCGACGACGATGCGCCCGCCATTTCCGGGGATGGCCGCTACGTTGCTTTCAGCTCCAACGCGGACAACCTGGTCGCGAACGACAACAACGGTGTGACCGATATTTTCGCCTACGACCGTCAGCGAGGGGTGATCAGACGCGTGAGCGTGGCCAGCGACGGGACCGAGGCCAATGGACGCAGCACCTACCCGGCCATCAGCGGAGACGGACGTTTTGTTGCGTTCCGTTCCGAAGCCTCCTCACTGGTCGCCCGGGATACCAATGCCCAAGCGGATATTTTCGTTCACGATCTGGCATCCGGAACAACCAAGCGCGTGAGCATCAACAGCACCGGCGGCCAATCAAACGGCGCCAGCTCTCGGCCGACACTCAACAGCGACGGTCGCTACGTCGCCTTCTGGTCAGCCGCGGCCAACCTTGTGGCTGACGACTTCAACGGCCGTAACGACGCCTTCGTACATGACCTGCAAAGTGGTGAAACAAGCCGCGTCAGCCTGGACGGCAACGGGCAAGAGGGCGACGGCGACAGCACTTCCCCCAGTATCAGTGGCGATGGGCGGCTGGTGGCCTTCCGTTCCGACGCCAGCAATCTGGTTGCCAACGACCGCAACGGTTTTAACGACATCTTCCTGCGCGATCGCAAACACGGGAGCACCGTGCGCGTCAGTCTCGGCCTGAATGGCAGCGAATCAGGCGGCGTCTCATTCGAACCGGCAATCAGCGCCGACAGCCGCTACATTGCCTTCGCGTCCAGCGCCAGCAATCTGGTTCCAGGCGACACCAACCGGGTTTGGGACGTATTCAGCTATGACCGCGCAGAACCGCTGGCGGTCGATTTCAAGCCGAATGATCCCTGGAACTGGGTGGCACCCATGTCAGACGGCTACGTTGGCGTCATGCTCAAGTCAACGCAGTTGGCCCAGAATGAAGTCGCGGATCTGGATGCGCCTCAAATCGACCCCATGACGGTGCGGGTTGGGCCCGGGCAGGCCACCGCGTCGGCGCGTCCCAGCCGTATTCAAGACTTCGATCGCGACGGCGATCGCGATCTGATCGTGCCGATATTCGTGCCACAACTGCAGTTGGCCTGCGATGACAAACAGATCGACGTAATCGCTGAAACATTCGAGGGCAAGCTCCAAGTGGGCTCCGATCAAATGGCCGCCGTCGGGTGTAACGAAAAGACGGTGGAGATGGACTTCAAACCGAATGATCCTTTGAACCGGGTTACGCTAAAGGTGAACGGCTTGTTCGGCGTGAGCCTTATGGCCACCAGTCGAAGCATGGGCGATCGAGTCAACTTCAACCCCGGGTACGTGGACCTGGCGAGCGTCGAGTTGGGGCCCAACAAGGCCAAGCCCCGACCGAAGACCATGTTGCGTGACCTGGACGGTGACGGTGACGAGGAACTGGTGCTGCGATTCAAGGTGCTTGATCTGGGTCTGAGCTGCAACGATGCATCAGTGGAGATTCGGGGCATGACAGTCCAAGGCGCGCCTTTCAGGGCCGAAGCCGCCATAAGGACCTCGCGCTGTTAACTTGCTGTCTGGGCGATCGGCGCCAGACCCGGGCACCGACCGGCCGCGCTAGGGGGCCTCTGATTCATACTGGACGAAGAAGATCGCAGGGTGGAATGTGCAGCTTCAAGGCGCAGATCAAGGTTAACGGTTGTTCTATTGCCAGCATCTGCAGCGATGAAGCCGTGCATTTCAGTCCCAAGATGCACGTTCACGTATAGATCAGAGGCTCCCTGCGGAAGGTCCGTTCAATCGATCAGACCTTCGATAGACACGCCATCCTCCGTCGCTGATCCGAATCCTGGACCGTTCTGATATCGATATCATCTGAATGCCACCATCGCGCCCTTTGACATGGGCGCGATGGTCCAGGGACGCCGGAGCAACGATTCGGGAGACGCCCGCCGGCGCCCACAATCCATTTCGCTGATGCACTATCCGCTTGCTGTGGTCAGGCCGTAGACTGCAACCTGGCGCTGGAGGATACCCAACACGGCCCGCGCCCGGCCCACAGATCGGAGAATCGCCGCCCGCCATGCATGTCATCATTTTGGGCGCAGGAGTGATTGGCGTCAGCACGGCCCATCAACTCCTGGCTGACGGCCATCGCGTAACGGTGGTAGATGAAGCCGTGCAACCGGCGGAGGGCACGAGCTTCGCCAATGGCGGCCTGGTGTGCCCGGGCCACGCCACGGCATGGGCCTCACCCCACCGTCTGAGGGTATTTCTGCGCTCACTCTACCGGCGAAATCAGCCGGTGCGCTTCAAGCCCAAGCCCGACCCGGCGCTGGCCGCCTGGGGCTTGAAATTCCTGCGCCAGTGCACCACCGCCCGCGCCGCGATCAACACGGCGAACAAGTCGCGCCTCTGCCGCTACTCCCAGGCCGTGCTCCATCAAGTCGTAGACAGCACCGGCGTCGAATACGGTGGAAAACGCAACGGCATCCTGTATCTGCACCGCACTGTGGCATCCTTGGAAAGGGCAGCGGAAGACGCCAAACAGCTGATCGATGCGGGCCAGCGCCTTGACGTTCTTGATCGCGACCAGGTGCTGCGTATCGAACCGGCCCTGGCCTACGGCAGCGGAACCATTGCCGGGGCGGTCTACGCACCCACCGATGAAACCGGCGACGCCTGTCGCTTTACCCGCGAACTCGCGAACTGGTGCGCGACTCAGGGCGTGGAATTTCGATTCGACACCCGGATAGTCAGATTGGTCCAGGGACGAGGCCGCATCGAAGCAATCGAGACCGATCGGGGACCGATCTCCGGCGACGCGTATGTCTTGGCGCTGGGGGTGCACACGCCAGGATTCGCCCGTCAGGTTGGCCTGAACCGGCTGCCGATCTACCCCGCCAAGGGCTATTCCATGACACTCCCACTGCGGGAACCGGCCCGGGCGCCAATGCTGGGTGGCATCGACGAACACAGTTTGCTGGTTTGGGCCCGACTGGACGATCGGCTGAGGATCACCTCCAAAGTGGAGATCGGTGGTTTCGATACCGGCCACAGGCCCAAGGATTTCGCGCGCATGCTGGCGCTGACCGAGGCGCGGTTCCCCGGCGCTGCAGACCTGAGCGCGCCAAACTACTGGGCCGGTTTGCGCCCTCTGACCCCGGAGGGCACCCCACGCCTGGGCCCCACGCCGATACCGAATCTGTATCTCAACGCGGGCCACGGGCATCTTGGCTGGACCATGGCCTCGGGATCGGGAAGGGTCGTGGCGGACGTGATCTCGGGACGCCCACCTGCCATCAGCCTGGACGGCATGCGGTACACCTGATCGTTCAAGAATCCTGTGCGTGTTGGCAATTCCATAGACCGACCCGACTCACTTGGTGAGGATGCAATGGAGACAACCTTCGACCTGTCCGGCCACATTTGCATGGTTACAGGCGCCTCCGGTGGCCTCGGATCCTGCTTCGCCGCCGCCCTTGCCGGGGCCGGTGCCCGGGTCGTGGCAACGGGTCGTCGACAATCCGAGCTCGAGCGGGTCTGCTCCGAAATCGCCAGCACCGGTGGCGACGCCCATCCGGTTGTGATGGACGTAACCGATGCCAGCAGCGTTGCCGCCGCCTTCGAACAGGCGGAGTCACGCTATGGCACCGTGGATGTGCTGGTCAACAACTCCGGCGTGGCCTGTGGTCAGACGGCTCTGGACCTGAGCCAGGCAGATTGGGACCGGGTGGTGGACACCAACCTGAACGGAGCCTGGCGCGTGGCCCAGATTACCGCCCAGCGCCTGGTGGCAGCCGGGCAAAGCGGGAGCATCATCAACATTGTATCGATCCTCGCCTACAGGGTTGCAGGCGGGGTGGCACCCTACGCCGCGTCCAAAGCCGCACTGCTGCATCTGACTCAGGCTCTGGCGCTTGAATGGGCCCGGCATCGGATCCGGGTCAATGCCATCGCACCGGGATTCGTACTCACCGAAATGAATCGGAGCTTCTTCGAGAGCGACGCCGGGCAAGCGGTGCTGAAGCGCATACCCCAGCGTCGTCTGGGCACGCCCGAAGATCTTGTCGGACCGCTTATGCTGTTGGCGTCCAAGGCCTCGGGCTACATGACCGGCAGTTGCATCACGGTGGACGGCGGCCATCTGCAGTCCACGCTCTAAATCATCGCCGGAGAAACCCCATGGACTATACGCTCAGCCCCGAGATCGAGGATTTGCGCCAGCGCATTCGCGCATTCGTGGATACCCACATTCTGCCGCTGGAAACCCAGCCCGAAGCCTATGACCAGGGTGAGAATATTCATCCCGACCATCTCGAGCCGCTGCGACGCCGCGCCCGCCAGGCAGGGCTCTGGGCTCTGCAGATGCCGGTGGAACGGGGCGGACAAGGTTTGCCCATCGTCGGCATGGCAGCCTGCTACGAAGAGATGAACCGATCGATCTTTGGGCCTGTTGTGTTCAACGGTGCAGCACCCGATGACGGCAACATGATGGTGCTGGAAAAGGTGGGCACGCCGGCGCAGAAGGCGAGATGGCTGCAACCCATTATAGACGGCCAGGTGCGCTCCGCCTTTGTCATGACCGAACCGGCCCCCGGTTCGGGCTCGGATCCGGCCGGGATGATGCGCACCGAAGCCACACGTGTGGGAGACCGCTGGCGCATCAACGGCCACAAATGGTTTATCACCGGTGCCGGCGTGGCCGAACACTTCATCCTGGTGGCCCGCACCTCGGACGATCCGCGTAAAGGCCTTACCGCATTCCTGTTCCACCGGGACGACCCGGGCTGGGAGATCCTGCGGCGCATCCCCATTCTGGGACCAGAGGAACACGGCGGCCATTGCGAACTGCATTTCGAGGGCCTGGAGATCCCGGACGAGAATCGACTGATGGAGGTGGGCGACGGCCTCAAGCTGACCCAGATCCGGTTGGGTACGGCTCGACTCACCCACTGCATGCGTTGGCTCGGACTGGCCAAGAGGTCGTTGGAAATCGCCGCCAGCTACGTGGCCGATCGCCGGGCCTTCGGCAGCACCCTGGCTCAGCATGAAGGTGTCCAGTGGATGCTGGGCGAAGCGGCCATGGAGATTCATGTGGGCCGGTTGCTGACCATGCATGCGGCCTGGAAACTGGACCAGGGGGATTTCGCCCGCAAGGAGGTTTCCATGGCCAAAGTAGCGGTGGCCGATACCCTGCACAAGGCGGTGGACACCGCGATCCAGCTGTGTGGCGCCCATGGCTACTCAAGGGACACGGTGCTGGAGTGGATATACCGCTATGCGCGCCAGGCCAGACTGGTGGACGGCGCCTCGGAAGTGCACAAAATGGTGCTCTCAAGGTACTTGCTGAACGAGGGCATGGAGTTCTGGTCTTGGAACTGACAGACCCGGAGGTGAAGCAGGCGCTGGGTGCATTTATCGCCGAACAGGCCGGTGCGGGCGGCGCCCGGATAGTCTCGGCCCGCCGCTTGTCCGGCGGCGCGATTCAGGAAAACTACGCACTGGGGGTGCGCATTGATGGGGGCCCCATGGCCGGGGACCAGGCACTGGTGCTGCGCACCGACGCCGCTTCGCGCGTTTCCGTCAGCTTGAGCCGGGCCCAGGAATTCGCGGTGCTCAGTCAGGCGCATCAAGCCGGTGTGACGGTGCCGGAACCGCTCTGGCTATGCCGGACGCCCTCGGTGCTGGGCAAGGATTTCTATTTGATGCGCCAGGTAGGCGGCACCGCCTCACCCCGGGCACTGACCCGGTCTCCACTGGACGCCCGCCAGCGAGCGGTGCTGGCTGAGCGGCTGGGCGCGGAAATCGCCCACCTGCACACGGTGCGTCCACCGGTTTCGGAATTGTCCTTCCTGCCCGTTCCAGCGCCAACGCCGGCATTGCACCGGATCCATCAGTACCGATCGTACCTGGATGACATAGGCCAACCGCGCCCGGTACTGGAGTGGGCCCTGACCTGGCTGGAGCGCAACGCCAGCGAGAGCACAGTCATTACGCTCTGCCATGTGGACTACCGCACTGGAAACTATATGGTGGATCAGGGCGAACTCACCGGCATTCTGGACTGGGAGTTTGCGGCCTGGAGTGACCCAGCGGAGGATCTGGGATGGTTTTGCGCCCGCTGCTGGCGGTTCGGCGCCTGGTCCAGGGGCGCCGGTGGCATTGGTGAACGATCCGATTTCTATCGTGGATATGAACGGGTGAGCGGGGCGGCTGTCGATCATGACCGGGTCCGATACTGGGAAATCATGGCGGCGGTGCGCTGGGCGGTGATCGCCCTGCAACAGGCCCAGCGCCACCTGTCAGGCGAAGAGACGTCGCTGGAGCTGGCCCTGACTGGACGCATGGTGCCGGAAATGGAACTGGATCTGCTGATGGAGATCCGACGGATTGAAACCGGGGAACTGGACGATGTCTGATCAACCCGACGGGGCGGAACTGCTGCGCGTGGCCCGCCAGAGTCTACTTGACGATCTGCTCCCGGCCCTGCCGCAGGCCCAGCGTTACGCCGCGCTCATGTGCGCCAATGCCATGGCAATCGCGGCCCGGGAGGGCGATGCCGGGCGCAACGGTGCGCCGTCCGATTCGTCCCGATTGCGTGCGCTATACCCGGACGTGGCTGGCGAGGATTCCGATCCGGCGCAGACGCAGAAACGACTCAACCGCCGTCTGGCCGACGATTTGCGCGAGGGGCGAATCGAGGCCGGGATCCAATCCGATGTGTTCGCTCTGCTGATGGACCGTACCCGCGCTCGCCTGAAAATCAGCAATCCGAAACACCTGAGTTCCTGGGACGTCGAATAGGGGATTCATATGCCGCTGGCCCCCGTCAGTCTGGATGACAAGTACCTCAAGACCGAAGGCCGTGTGTTTATGAGCGGCGTTCAGGCCCTGGTTCGCCTGCCCTTGGATCAACACCGCCGGGATCTGGCCGCCGGTCATGACACCGCCGGCTATATCACAGGCTACCGCGGATCACCGCTGGGCGTTTACGACCAACAACTGGGCCGCGCTCAGCAGCAGCTGGACGAACACGGCATCGTATTTCAGCCCGGCGTCAACGAAGACCTGGCGGCAACGGCGGTGTGGGGCACGCAGCAGGCGGAACTGGATGGGGAAGGCCGTTATCAGGGGGTTTTTGCACTATGGTACGGAAAGGGGCCTGGCGTCGATCGAAGTGGCGACGTGCTGCGGCACGGAAACCTGGCGGGCAGCTCGCCGCTGGGCGGGGTGCTGGTCGCCATGGGCGACGACCATGCCTGCGAGTCATCCACCACGGCCCACCAGAGCGAGTATGCGCTGGTCGATGCCATGATCCCGATTCTGAATCCCGCCGGGGTGCAGGAAATTCTCGACTACGGTCTGTATGGCTGGGCTCTGTCCCGCTATAGCGGCTGCTGGGTTGGTCTCAAATGTGTTCACGACACAGTGGAAGCCAGCGCGTCGGTGGAAATCGACCCGGCCCGGGTGACGCTGACGTTCCCGGATCCGGATCCGAGGCCCTCCGGCGGACTGAACATCCGCTGGCCGGACACACCTCTGGAGCAGGAAGCCAGACTACACCAGCATAAGCTGATGGCGGTGCGGGCATTCATGCGCACCAATTCGCTGGACCGGGTGGTGCTCGGGCCGGCCCAGGCCCGTCTCGGTGTGGTCACCACCGGCAAGTCCTATCTCGATGTCCGCCAAAGCCTGGCGGACCTGGGCATCGACCGGGCCGAGGCCGAGCGACTGGGCGTGAGCGTCTACAAAGTGGCCATGCCCTGGCCGCTGGAGCCGGATGGGCTACGGGCCTTCGCCAGCGGACTTGAGCACCTCCTGGTGGTGGAGGAGAAACGCGGCCTGATGGAGGAGCAGATCAAGTCGCTGCTCTATGGCGAGCCCAACGCTCCACCGGTTACCGGGAAACATGATCGTGCCGGCAATGTCCTGCTGCCGTCGGTCGCCCGCCTGGACGCAACGCGAATCGGCCTCGCCATCGCCCAGGCGCTGTTGGTGCTGCGAGAAGACGCCGGCCTGAGAACCCGAACCGAGGCGCTGCAGGCACGCTATCGACAGGCCACCGACCAACCGCAAAGCCCGATGAACCGAACCCCTTACTTCTGCGCGGGTTGCCCACACAGCACCTCCACGCTTTTGCCGGAAGGAAGCCGAGGCTATGCGGGCATCGGCTGCCACTGGATGGCTCAGATGATGGATCGTGGGGTGCAGCGTTACACGCACATGGGCGGGGAAGGCGCGAACTGGGTGGGCGAGGGTCGTTTCTCCCGCCGCCAGCACATGTTTCAGAACATCGGGGACGGAACCTATTTCCACTCTGGACTGCTGGCCATCAGGGCCGCGGTGGCTTCGGGCGTCAATATCACCTTCAAGATTTTGTACAACGACGCGGTGGCCATGACCGGCGGTCAGAAACCGGACGGACCTCTGTCCGTCCCGCAGATCACACGACAGGTAGCGGCGGAAGGCGCTGTGAAAGTGGTGGTGGTGACCGACGATCCCGCCAAGTATCCACCGGCAACGGTCTGGGCCCCGGGAGTCGAAGTGCACGCCAGGGCGCAGCTCGACCAGGTCCAGCGGGATTTACGCGAGGTATCGGGCACCAGCGTATTGGTCTACGACCAGACCTGCGCCGCGGAAAAGCGCCGGCGGCGCAAACGCGGGCTGTATCCGGATCCGCCGCGACGGATTTACATCCATGAAGGGGTATGCGAAGGCTGCGGCGACTGTGGCGTCCAATCCAACTGCGTGGCCATTCTGCCGCTGGAGACAGCACTCGGACGCAAGCGGAGGATCGATCAGTCCGCATGCAACAAGGATGAGTCCTGCCTCAAAGGTTTCTGCCCCAGCTTCGTGACGGTAAACGGTGGCAAGACAAGGCGCCGGAACGGGCTGCAAGGTGCGGCGGATAAGCCGTTTGCAGTACTGCCGGAGCCGGCACTGCCGGTGATCGACGGTACCTACCGAATCGTACTGGCTGGCGTCGGCGGGACCGGTGTGATCACCATCGGCGCGTTGCTCGGCATGGCGGCGCATCTCGAAGGCAAGGGCTGCTCGGTCCTGGATATGACCGGCCTGGCCCAGAAGGGCGGGGCGGTGGCCAGCCACATCATTCTGGGCGCCACGCCGGGGGCGGTTACCGCACCGCATGTGCCCGTAGCCGGGGCCGATTTGCTGCTGGGCTGCGACCAGGTGGTGGCCGCCGGTGATCGGGTTCTGCCAACCCTGAGCCCGGACCGGAGTCGGGCTGTGATCAACGACCACCAGATGATGACCGGTGATTTCATCCGGCAGCCGGATCTGCTGTTTCCGGGTGGCGACCTAGCCGATCGCATCGCCCAGCGCTGCCGCGAGGGTGCGGTGCACAGCCTGCCGGCAACCCGGCTGGCCGAGGCGCTGTTCGGTGACGCCATCGCCGCCAACACCCTGATCCTGGGTTTCGCCTATCAAAACGGTTTGTTGCCGGTGGGCGCCGATGCAGTGAGGCGCGCCATCGAATTGAACGGCCAGGCGATCACCATGAATCAGCAAGCGTTTGAGTGGGGCCGTCGTCTCGCCGCAGAACCCCAGCGTGTCATGGAGCTGGTGCGAAGCACTGACTCAAAGGCGCCAGAAACCGGGGGCCTGGACGCTCTGATTACGGCCCGCTGCGCACATCTGACCGAGTACCAGGACGCTGCCTATGCCGAACGCTATCGGGCGCGGGTGG
>JAHEDQ010000100.1 GCA_024641125.1 Candidatus Competibacteraceae bacterium
CTTCACAGGCCGCAACCCTTGAGGGTCGGCCTCGGTGCCGTCGATGCCAATGGTAGATGAATGGATGCCCGGTCATCGCATAGGCCAATAGCTGGGTCGGTCCCAGATCCAGAATCATGGTGTTCGGCCGCGTCAACAATGTCGCCTTCTCGCAACCCTGATTTTGGCAGAGCTTCAGCATCTCCAACGCGGTTGCCCCACTCCCCACAACCACGATGTGTTTGCCCCGGACCGCCACCGGATCGAAACCATAGGGGCGCAGCACGCAGCCCGTGTATGCTTTGACCTGATCTGGTTCCGGGTCTTTGGGGCGATGGGTGATGCCAGTGCAGACCAGCACGCCGTCAAAACCCGCCGGTTCGTCATTGATCATCCACTGCCGCTGTTGTGAGCGTTTAACGGACAGCACCGGTGTGTCTAACGTCAGCGCCGATTCCAGTCCTTCCGCCCGCACCAGACGGCGCAGATTTGACAATATGTCGTCGCGTGTTGGATGGGTGCGGGGCCAGACATTGCTTGGGTGAAAGGTGTAGCCGAAATAGGGCGTATTGATGGACGATGACGGAAACACCCGATCCCAGATACCTCCGATCCGCGGGCCTTGGTCAAACACCTGAACGCTGTAGCCACGTTGTTTGAGGCAGGCGGCGGATGACAGGCCACGGACTCCGGCGCCTACAACTGCGATCCGCTTCATATGCAGGCGCGGTTTGCATTGCTGCGAGTCGCCCGCAACTCTTGGCCGGGCATGGCCTGAACCCGATACCGTCGAATTGAAGTCCATCTGAATGACGTCTCCATGTTCACCGGGACCTGCGTGTTCCGATCGCCGAGATCAATATCAGCACGATGGCGGCCAGCAGCAATCCGGCGGCAATTGGGTCGCTTAAGAATACGGCGAAACTGCCGTCCGACAGCACCAGTGCACGTCGAAAATTGGATTCAAGGAGGTGGGTCAAAATCAGGGCGATAACGATGGGCGCCAATGGAAAGCCGGTGCGTCGGAGAACATATCCAATAAGCCCGAAAAGCAGAACGATACCTGCGTCCGTTATACTGTTGTCCACCACGAATGCGCCTGAAAGAATCAGTGCGAGCATGCCGGTGAGAAGATACGGTTTTGGACGCCCAATCAACCACAGGCAAGGTCCGATCACCAGAAGCCCCAACGGTATCTGAACCAGTGTGGCCAAGGCCAATCCCGTGTAAAGGCTGAGCATGAGCTCCGGACTCTGTTCCGCCAGCAACGGGCCAGGCTGGATTCCGTGGATCAGCAAACCGGCGAGGATAATGGCGCTGGAGTTAGAGCCCGGAATGCCGAATGCAAGCGTTGGCACCAACGTTGAGTACGCTACAGCGTTATTGGCCGCCTCAGGTGCGGCCACGCCTTCGGGTGAACCTTTACCGAATTGGCAGGGTTGTTTCGACCAGCGTTTGGCCAGATTGTAGCTGATTACGGCAGCTACCGATCCCCCCGCGCCAGGCATGCAACCCTCAAACAGGCCCACTCCAGAGCCAATCATCTGCGCCCGTCTGGTACCGCGCGGGATGAGAAGGTGCCGCGGACGGAAACGCACGTTCGTTTTAGGTGCAGCGGGCGTCGGACTGGCTGCCAGCATCATCAACTCACTGACGGCGAACAGTCCGATGACGATCAGCGCGTAGTCGACACCACCCAGCAGATCGACTTGGCCCAAAGTGAATCTCGGCACGCCTGACAGTGGGTCGGTGCCGACCGTACCTATCATCAGCCCAATGACCACCGCCATTGCGCCCTTCAGCCGGCTCTTGCCCGACAAACCAACCACCGCACTCAAGGCCAGCACGCCCAGACCAAAATAGGCGGCCGGGGTGAACAGCAGGGCGAGGCGGCTTGCCGGGATACTGAAGATCGTCAAAAAGATGAGTCCGACAACTCCGCCGAAGACGCCCGATACCAATGAGATGCCCAACGCCTCGGCGCCGAGCCCGGCGCGATGCATCGGGTAGCCGTCCCAAACAGTGGCGACCGCGGCGTTGGTGCCGGGTGTACGTATCAGGATGGCCGGGATCGATCCACCATACTCCGCGCCGATGTAGGTCGAGGCCAGCAGGATGACGGCCGTGGCAGGGTCCATGCCATAGGTTAGTGGCAACAGAAGCGACAGTGCGATGGAAGGCGATATTCCCGGCAGAGCGCCTCCAAACATGCCCCAGAGGACGCCGCCGGTGGCGGCGAAGAGCGCCGGCGTCGCGGTTAGCGTGTGCCAGATCACGGACTGGGCATCTGCCATGCTATCCGCCGTCCAGTGTTGCTGATTCGATTTCGTGATTTGCGGACGGTGACTCGGCATTTCCACCGTGGCTTCCCTGGGAAGTCACGGATCCTGTGGGAAACGGGACCCCGAGCAAGAGCACGAACAGGCAGTAGAGGGTGCCCGCTCCGAGCAGACCGTACACCGCATGCTGTATTTTTAACCGCCGCTCCAGCATTGCGCTGCTGGCCGTCATCAACAGAGACATGCTGATGCCATACCCAAGCACTGGTAACAGCATCAGGTAGGCCAGTCCAATGAACAACAGCGCCAGCCCACTTCCGATTGACTGCCTGTCAATTGTGGGGGTGATCCGTTGGCACGAAGGCAATCGGTGTCGAGTCCACCGCACCCAAGCTGAGACCAACAGCAGCAGGCTCATTGCACCCAAGGCGATGGCCAGAAGTGTGGGCAGTGCTCCGGCGCCTACCGGTCCAGCCAACACGCTGCTGGCTATCCCAGCGGTCATCCATCCATAGCCGGCCGCCAGTACACCCAAGATCAATGCAAGTATCAGATCTTGCGTGGCGGTCGTTGGGCCAGATGTGGGCATTGTCTCAACGGCTCAGAATCAGTGCTCTTTGCTGGTTGGCGAAGCGCTCGATGTAACTGCCGTAATCGTCATGGGGAATGAAGCCAGCGATCAGCCCGGTGCGATCGAGAAAAGCCCGAAATGCCGGTACCGCGAGCAGGGCAGGAATCGCCGCGTTCCAATCCTCGATGATGCCGGCCGGCAGTCCGTGCGGTGCTGCCAGACCGCGGAACTTGGCAACCTCGATATCAAAACCCTGCTCGCGGGCGGTTGGTACGTTGGGCGTTTGTGGAAGACGCTCGCTGCTGAAGGTGGCGAGCAGTTTGGTTTTCCCCCCGTGCAGATTGCCCAGCAACTCCTGCAACTCGCCGATTCCAAACTCGACCGAACCATTCAGCACGTTGAGCAGCAGTTCACCACCGCCGTCATGGCTTGCAACGATCATGTCCAGCTCGGTCAGCCGAGCCAGATCGGCGACAATCTGGCGGTCGAGCGAGGCCGGGTTGCCGATGCCCCAGCGTTGCCGCTGTGGGTCGGATCGGCCTGCTGCAATCACCTCTTTAAGATTGTTGTAGGGGCTGTCCGATCGGGCGTATAGAACCTGCGGGTCAAGAACAATGTTCGCCAGGGGTTCTAGATCTTCAAATGTGAATCTGGGTTTACTGATGAGCGAGACGTTAATGTAAGTTGGCGTGGTGGCGTACAGCGTTGCGCCGGTGGGGGCGGATGTGGCCACGTGAGCCATGGCACGAGCACCACTTCCGCCTTTTATGTTTCGAACAACGAAATCGACGCCCATGATTGGAGCAAGATGCTTGACCATCTCGCGCAGCAACACATCGCTACCGCCTCCTGGGCTGGAATGGGTCACCAGAGTGATGGTTTTCGGGGGCGCCGGCGGTGGTTGGGTTTCCGCTACGACCACCGTCGAAAAAACATACAGAATCATCAGAATCAGTGGGCGCATGGGGTTATCCATGTGGTTTCAGAAACGTTTGAAGACGTTGCTCTGTAGAGTCGAAACGCAGCTGCAGCGCACCTTTTGCTAGACTCCTCTGATCCGTCAAGCCAGCATTTGGCTGACGTGGCAGGGTTTCTGCTGACCGTGGGGGGCAGCGTGCTGGTACTGGGTCACTTGTGAACCTGTGAACAACCGCCTTCGAGGGTGGCCCCGGCGGCTCGTGTGATGACTATCATGGAAACCAGTGGCTTGCGCATGTTGTGCCAACTCCGAAAGACAAACCTGGTTCAGTGCTACCGTCTGACGCACATCCACGAAGCCGACGGCTGATCCGCGCGCCCCGATGAGATTGCTGGTTACAAACACATGCTACTCGCAGGCCTACTACATCATCCGGGCTCTACGTCCTTGTGCCGATCGCGTTGTTGCGACCGTGGAACCATCCCGCGTCGGGCCACTGCGGTCGCATGCTGCTTTCTCCAGATTGGTCGATGCGCGATACCGTGTCCCGGATCCCGGAGCCGATTGGCGCCGCGGCCTTGTCCAGGCGGACAACACCGCTGCCGAATCGGAATTTATCGACCGGATCCTGCAGATTTGTGGCCAGGAGTCCATTGATGTCGTGTTTCCCTCTGCGGACCCGTGGGTCTATGTGCTGTCGAAGAATAAGGCGCGTTTTGAAACTCTGGGAATAACGCTCCCCGTACCGGATTTCGGGGCGCTACAGATACCCTTGGACAAATACCGTACTGTGCGCGCCGCCCAAGCGTCCAATTTCCCGACCCCAAAGACTGTGCTGGGTTGTTCCGATGATGCCACCGCAGCCTTTGCCGAACAGGTCCCAGCACCCTGGGTCATAAAGCCCCGTTGCACCCTGGGCAGCCAGGGAATGAAGATCGTATCGCGACCATCGGATCTGCTGCGTGAAACACGTGCCACCCGTTCTCAGCGGGGCGCACCACTGTTACAGGAATACATCCCAGGGCGGGAAAAGCGAAATTTCTACCTTATGGCCGATCGCGATAGTGAAGTCATTTCGGTGTTGTCTCCCCGGGTCTTGCGCTACTCACGACGATTGTTCAGTGGCATGTCGGCGGCCTGCGAGTCTGCTGCGCCGGAGCAGCTTGAGGCGGAGTTGCGCGCACTGGTTCGGAGCCTCGGATTGTGGGGCGGAATGGCGGTCCAGACCAAGATCGATGTACGGGATGGGATCCCGAAGCTCATGGAGATCAACCCGCGGCTTGGTCGCGCACTGTGGTACCGAACGGCATTGGGTCTAAACGAGCCGCTGATTTCGATACAACTGGCCCGGGGCGAAGCACCGAATTCGGTCCCGAGTCTGCCTCAGGGGTGCCTGCTCCTGCAGCCGATCGAGGATGCATTTGGTTTGCTGTTCGAATCACTCGATTCCGCAGTCTATCGTTTTCGGGTTGGCGTTCTGGGTGGAACCCCGTTAGATCCCGATAACCCCCCAACCGGCTTGGTCAAGCTGCTAAAGGATTACAGACGGCAGTATTTTGGGGGTCAGGATCGTTGCTTTAGCCCATACGCGCGATATGCTTTGAGCGATCCTGTTCCGGCTCTCGTATGGTGTTGCATGATCGGAAAATGGTACTTGGGTGCTGCGCTGAAAGGCGAGCTTGGTCGTTAGTGTAGTGTCTTCCAAATAACTTGACGGTTGTGGTTAGGCATCGTGGTTACTGACAAGGCGCGGTGAGGAGGAATAGCCAGCGCTATTGCGACGATCCGCAACGCCGTCAGGGACCGCGAGGGCCAGCGCAGGTGTTAAGTTATTTGGGGGACAGCACACTAGGGAAGGTGAACAATTGATACGAATCGCGTTTCGATCCACAAAGGCGCAGTTTTGAGGCCCCCCGGATCAGCGCCATAGTCATTCTATGGTTAAGCCGGGAAACGCGGCAGATCTGCCCTTGTGGGCGAAATTCGCGAGGGACCGGGCCTTTGCGCCCCTCGTACCGCGTTGCACCTCGCTCATTGGCAACTCACCTATTCGGCTTGGGCCGACCGCGCTCGGTGCGCCTTGTACGAGAGAGCGCAAAGACGCCGGCGCGATCGCAGCAATTGATCAGATTTTCCCTAGCCGTGGAAAATGGGGCGTTAGGGATACGTATTTTGGGCGCCGACCACAATTTATCGACAGGGGAATCGATGCGAGAACTGAAGGAAATGGAATGTCGCCCCGCAGGTTTGGGTCGGTACCCTGGGGCACGAACGCTGTCTCTATTTGGTCGGTGTCTATACGGTCGGCGGCAAGGTCGGATGCGCCACGGCTGCGGCGAGAGTTCGACTGCTCCAGGTGCAGCGCCAATGAGTGAGATTTCCCGTGGCCCTCTGGATGCCGCTTGCCGCTCCGGCGCAGGCCTGCTTGGACGATCGCCCCGGTGCTGACCGGACTGTCGGCCGGCCAGCGTCGGCTCTGGTTTCTGGATCGCCTGTACGGTTCTGATTCGACCTACAACATGGCCCGCGCTTTCCGCCTCGGAGGCTGCTTGTCGGTGAAGGCGCTGGCGCGGAGTGTTGAGTTCTTGGTGTTGCGCCACGGGAGTCTTCGGACCCGGTTCGAGTTTCACGATGGTGAGCCGTTGCAGCGGATCGATGAGTCGATGCCGGTGCCGGTGGTGGTGCATCCGGTGCGGGATCGGGCGGAGTTGGAGGCGGCGCTGAAGGCGGCCGCGGCGGCGCCGTTCGACTTGTCCACGGGTCCGTTGTTGCGGGTGTGTTTGTATGCCCTGTCCGAGGACGAGCACGTTCTGCTGCTGGTGTTGCATCACATTGTTTCGGACGGTTGGTCGATGGGGGTTTTGTACCGGGAGTTGTCGATCTTATACGAGGCCGAGAGCTCGGGCCGGCAAGGGCAGTTGGCGCCGCTGCCGTTGCAGTACGCGGACTATGCGCTGTGGCAGAGGGAGCGGCTGACGGGCGAGCGGCTGGAGCGTGAGCTAGGTTACTGGCGTGAGCGGCTTGCGGGTGTTCCGCCGGTGTTGGAGTTGCCGACGGATCGACCCCGTCCGAAGGTGCGCAGTGGCCGCGGCGGCCAGGTGCGGCGGCGGGTGTCGCCTGGATTGCTGGATGGGTTGCGGGGATTGAGTCGCAGTCGCCGCTGCACGCTGTTCATGACGTTGCTGTCGGTGTTTCAGGTATTGCTTTACCGCTACACGGGTCGAGAGGACATTGTGGTGGGGACGCCGACGGCGGGTCGTGATCGTCCGGAGTTTGCGGACCTGATTGGTTTTTTTGTCAACACCCTGGTGCTGCGGGGTGATTTGAGCGGTTCGCCGAGTTTTCTTGAGTTGTTGGATCGCACGCGGGGAATGGCCCTGGATGCCTACGACCACCAGGCGTTGCCGTTCGAGCGTCTGGTGGAGGCGCTCAATCCGCCGCGAGACGCGTCGTACTCACCGGTGTTCCAGGTGATGATGGTGCTGCAGAACGCACCTGGGGGTGAGTTAAGCCTTGGGGACCTGAGGCTAAGCCGGGTCGAGGTGTCCACCGAGACTTCGAAGTTTGATCTGCTGTTGTCGATGACCGAATCGGCCGACGGTCTGTCGTTGGTGTTTGAGTACGACGCGGATCTGTTTGACCAGACGACGATCGAGCGGATGGGGGGTCACTACGAGCGTTTGCTGGGTTCGGTGGTTGAGGAAGCGTGCCGGCCGATCTGGCAGTTGCCGATGCTGAGCGAGGAGGAGCGGCAACAGCTTTTGGTGGAGTGGAACGACACCGGGATGGCGTATCCGCGGGAGCAGACGGTGCACGGTTTGTTCTCGGCGCAGGCGCAGCGCAGGCCGGAGTCGGTGGCGCTGATCTACCAGGATGAATCCGTGAGTTACGGTGAGCTGGATCGTCGCTCGACGCTACTGGCGCATCGACTTCGGGGATTGGGGGTTGGCCCCGAGGTACTGGTGGGGATCTGCGTTGAGCGTTCGCTGGAGATGGTGGTTGGGATCCTGGGGATACTGAAGGCGGGGGGTGCTTACGTTCCGTTGGATCCGGCGTATCCGCCGTCGCGATTAGCGTACATGTTGGAGGACACGTCGGCGCCGGTACTGGTGCTGCAGGGTCGGTTCGATGCCTTGTTCAGTGAGGTGAAGGCGACGCGGGTGGACCTTGACGGCTTTGACTGGTCTGTGCCGTTGCCGGAGGGGACGTTGGACAGTGGTGTGGGTGCCGACAACCTGGTCTACGTCATGTACACCTCGGGCTCCACCGGCCAGCCAAAAGGGGTACAGATCGAACACCGAAGTGTCGTGCACTTGTTTGCGGCGACTGCGCGGTGGTTCCAATTCGGCACGCGCGACGTTTGGACGCTCTTTCATGCTTACGCGTTCGATTTCTCGGTGTGGGAGATGTGGGGTGCCCTGCTGCACGGCGGACGGCTTGTGGTCGTGCCTTATCTGACCAGCCGCTCGCCTCAGGCCTTCCTCGACTTAGTGGTGCGGCAGGGTGTGACTGTACTCAACCAGACACCGTCGGCTTTCCGTCAACTGCTTGCGGTCGAAACAGCCGGCCATGGTTGTGGAACACCGGGACCATTGGCAGCCCTTCGTTGGCTTGTTCTCGGTGGGGAGGCACTGGAGCCCAGTGACCTCGGACCCTGGTTCGACCGATACGGCAATACGGGTCCTCAGCTGGCCAACATGTACGGTTTAACCGAATCAACGGTGCACGTCACCTTTCAAAATCTAGACCCGGCTCTTCTGGATCAATTACCGCGCAATCTGATTGGAAAAGCGATTCCCGGTCTCAGTGTGCGCGTCTTCGACCTGCACGGCAGCCCAGTGCCGATTGGCGTGCCGGGTGAACTCCATGTAAGTGGGGTCGGGCTGGCGCGTGGCTATTTGAACCTTCCGGAGTTGACGGCGGAGCGCTTTATTGAGGATCCATTTAGTGAGGTGCCGGGCCAGCGCTTGTATCGCACAGGTGACCTGGTGCGTTGTCGGCCCGACGGTAATCTGGAGTTCTTGGGGCGGATTGACCAGCAGGTGAAGCTGCGGGGATTTCGGATCGAGCTGGGTGAGATCGAGTCAGTGCTGTGTCAGCACGAGACGGTGTCTTCCTGTGCGGTTGTGTTGCGGGCGGATACCCAGGCGGGTGATCAGTTGGTGGCCTATGTGGTGGGCAATGTGGGGTCTGGTATCTCGCCCGCGGAGCTGCGCGCCCATCTTCGCAACCGTTTGCCCGAGCACATGGTGCCCACGGCATTTGTGGATTTAGAACAATTGCCGTTGACAGTCAACGGCAAGCTGGACCGGGATGCGTTGCCGGATCCGGGAACCGAGCACCGGGCCTTGGGGGCCGGGTATGTGGGAGCGCGTACGCCGGTCGAGGAGGTGCTGGCCGAGATCTGGCGAGAGATGCTGGGTATCGAGCGGGTGGGTGTAGAGGACAACCTGTTCGATCTGGGCGGTCATTCGCTGCTTGCGGTGCAGATTCTGAACCGGGTGCAGGACGTGCTGATCGTCGATCTCCCACTGATCCGATTGTTCGAGGGCCCGACGGTTTCGCAGCTCGCGGCCCTGGTGGAATCGGAGCGGAATGGCGCGCAGGCGTCGATGCCTGCGCCCGGGGGTATGGTTCGCCCGGCGGATGTACCGCTGTCCTATGCGCAGCGGCGGTTGTGGTTTTTGGATCATTTCCGGGGTTCGGATGCCGGGTACCACATTGCGACGGCCTATGGTCTGACAGGTTCGCCGAACCTTGGCGCCCTTGAGCGAAGCATTGAGGCCCTGGTGGCGTGTCACGAGAGTCTTCGGACCCGGTTCGAGTTTCACGATGGTGAGCCGTTGCAGCGGATCGATGAGTCGATGCCGGTGCCGGTGGTGGTGCATCCGGTGCGGGATCGGGCGGAGTTGGAGGCGGCGCTGAAGGCGGCCGCGGCGGCGCCGTTCGACTTGTCCACGGGTCCGTTGTTGCGGGTGTGTTTGTATGCCCTGTCCGAGGACGAGCACGTTCTGCTGCTGGTGTTGCATCACATTGTTTCGGACGGTTGGTCGATGGGGGTTTTGTACCGGGAGTTGTCGATCTTATACGAGGCCGAGAGCTCGGGCCGGCAAGGGCAGTTGGCGCCGCTGCCGTTGCAGTACGCGGACTATGCGCTGTGGCAGAGGGAGCGGCTGACGGGCGAGCGGCTGGAGCGTGAGCTAGGTTACTGGCGTGAGCGGCTTGCGGGTGTTCCGCCGGTGTTGGAGTTGCCGACGGATCGACCCCGTCCGAAGGTGCGCAGTGGCCGCGGCGGCCAGGTGCGGCGGCGGGTGTCGCCTGGATTGCTGGATGGGTTGCGGGGATTGAGTCGCAGTCGCCGCTGCACGCTGTTCATGACGTTGCTGTCGGTGTTTCAGGTATTGCTTTACCGCTACACGGGTCGAGAGGACATTGTGGTGGGGACGCCGACGGCGGGTCGTGATCGTCCGGAGTTTGCGGACCTGATTGGTTTTTTTGTCAACACCCTGGTGCTGCGGGGTGATTTGAGCGGTTCGCCGAGTTTTCTTGAGTTGTTGGATCGCACGCGGGGAATGGCCCTGGATGCCTACGACCACCAGGCGTTGCCGTTCGAGCGTCTGGTGGAGGCGCTCAATCCGCCGCGAGACGCGTCGTACTCACCGGTGTTCCAGGTGATGATGGTGCTGCAGAACGCACCTGGGGGTGAGTTAAGCCTTGGGGACCTGAGGCTAAGCCGGGTCGAGGTGTCCACCGAGACTTCGAAGTTTGATCTGCTGTTGTCGATGACCGAATCGGCCGACGGTCTGTCGTTGGTGTTTGAGTACGACGCGGATCTGTTTGACCAGACGACGATCGAGCGGATGGGGGGTCACTACGAGCGTTTGCTGGGTTCGGTGGTTGAGGAAGCGTGCCGGCCGATCTGGCAGTTGCCGATGCTGAGCGAGGAGGAGCGGCAACAGCTTTTGGTGGAGTGGAACGACACCGGGATGGCGTATCCGCGGGAGCAGACGGTGCACGGTTTGTTCTCGGCGCAGGCGCAGCGCAGGCCGGAGTCGGTGGCGCTGATCTACCAGGATGAATCCGTGAGTTACGGTGAGCTGGATCGTCGCTCGACGCTACTGGCGCATCGACTTCGGGGATTGGGGGTTGGCCCCGAGGTACTGGTGGGGATCTGCGTTGAGCGTTCGCTGGAGATGGTGGTTGGGATCCTGGGGATACTGAAGGCGGGGGGTGCTTACGTTCCGTTGGATCCGGCGTATCCGCCGTCGCGATTAGCGTACATGTTGGAGGACACGTCGGCGCCGGTACTGGTGCTGCAGGGTCGGTTCGATGCCTTGTTCAGTGAGGTGAAGGCGACGCGGGTGGACCTTGACGGCTTTGACTGGTCTGTGCCGTTGCCGGAGGGGACGTTGGACAGTGGTGTGGGTGCCGACAACCTGGTCTACGTCATGTACACCTCGGGCTCCACCGGCCAGCCAAAAGGCGTCATGATCCCACACCGGGGGGTGGTTCGATTGACCCAGTCCACCGACTACGTTGCGCTTGGACCGTCAACGGTGGTGATGCACCTGGCCCCGGCGTCGTTCGACGCATCCACTTTTGAGTTGTGGAGTGCTTTGCTGAACGGCGGGCGATGTGTGTTACATCCGAACATCAGGCCCACCGTGGACTCGTTGCAGGCTTTGATCGAGCGCGAAGCGATCAATACGCTTTGGCTGACAGCGTCATTTTTCAACGTTATCGTTGCCGAGGCTCCGGTGGCGCTGGCCCAGGCAAAGCAGATACTGATCGGTGGTGAGTCTCTCTCAGTCTCCCATGTACGGGAGGCCCTGTCGGAGTTGTCTGGGGCCAGATTGATCAACGGATACGGGCCGACCGAAGGCACCACATTTTCCTGTTGCTACCCCATTCCGACCGATCTGGCAGACACTTCCATTTCTATTCCGATCGGTCGTCCGATTGCCCACACTTGCGCCTACATCCTGGATGCACGCCGAGAGCCTGTACCCATAGGCGTGTCCGGAGAGCTGTATATCGGTGGGGACGGGTTGGCGCGTGGATACCTCAATCGACCGGATCTGACGGCGGAGCGTTTTGTCGCCGACCACATCGGAGCCGAGCCGGGTGCACGTTTGTATCGAACGGGAGACCTTGCACGGTATCGGCCTGACGGACGTATCGAGTTCCTTGGGCGCATTGATCAGCAGGTGAAACTCAGGGGATTCAGGATCGAACTGGGTGAGATCGAGGCCGTTTTGGGACAGCATGAGGCCGTGGCCGGGTGCGCGGTCAGTCTGGAAGACCGGGGCGAGACCACCGCCCGATTGTTGGCCTACCTGGTTTTTAAAACGCGCTGGAAGGGTGCGTCAGTTCTTTCGACGGTGGGTTGGCACCTGCGCGAGCGGCTGCCCGCTTACATGATTCCCGGCACCTTTGTGCTCTTGGATGAACTCCCTCGAACCGAAAATGGGAAGCTGAATCGCGAAGCGCTTACCGGTTTATCGGACGCCGCGCCGGCTGCAATCGAAATGCCGTCCGACGAGAGTGATCTGGTATTGCGCAGCGTTGTCGAGACCATGAAAAGTGTTTTGAATCTCGACGCGTTGGATCCAGGGTCAGATTTTTTCGCACTGGGTGGCAACTCACTGCTGGCTATAGAGCTGACGCACCGAATACACCAGCATCTGGGTGTACGCCTGCCTTTGGATCAACTCTGGCTTGATTGCGCCAGCCCGGTGCGGATCGCCGACCATATACGCAACCAACAGGATTCGGACGAGTTTGACGTCGCCGTCGAGCTGCAGAAGGGTAACGGTGGCCGTTCCCTATTCTGCCTGCATACGCTGGGGGGAGACATTTTTCACTATATACCCCTGGTTAGGGCTCTCGATAACAGTCAGCGAGTCGTGGGTATACGTTTGCGCAATGTGGCCCCCCAGGCTGAGGCCGATTTCGACGTTCCGAGCATCGCCAGCCGCGCGGCGGACGCCATTCGCAAAATCCAGCCCTTCGGGCCATACCTTTTGTGCGGTTGGTCAAGTGGCGGTGTCATTGCCATGGAGGTTGCCCGACTGTTGGGGGAGGAGGAGACGGTCCTGATAATGATCGACAGTTACAACTCAACGTCGCAGCGACGGCCTGGTGTTGCGAAACGTGCGGCTGCGCTGGTCCGGCGGATAATGAATAAAGTCTGGGACTATCCGGCGGCAACGATTCGTGCCAGAGGTGTATTGTTTCTCCGCCGCTTTTGGGCTTATTCGGGCTACCAGAGTGGACCATACGCCCACCGGTTTTTGTTGATCCGATCAAGCCATTCGGTCGGCGCCACCGGTGATGCCTGCTTGGGATGGTCTGAAGTCGCGCAGGCAGGGATAGACTTGGAAATGGTTCTGGGTGACCACGAAACCATGATGCAGGAGCCGGACGTCAACCAGACGGCGGAAATCGTGCAGCGTTACCTGGAGCAATTCACTGCTCGGTCCGCGTCCGCACGGGATTCGAAATCGGTTTTCGGCTAGCGGGGATGGCCTTTCCCTTAAAGGCGCTTGCTGGCCGACCCAAGCAGCCAAGTCGACTATCTCCGCGCTGGATCGGGGCAACTCTGCTGCTCATAGTCTGCGTTTGGTTTGTTGCCCGACCTGACGCCTACGCAGAACAGCTGCCTGCGGACATGGAGTCCCGCATCGCTTTACTCAAGGAAGGAAGCGGGCGCCCGCCTATGTTCTGCATGCAGACCTTAGGCGGTAATGTGGATCAGTTCGCCGACCTCGCACACCACTTGAGCTCCGATAACCCGGTGTACGCGGTGCTGCCAAAATCCGAAGGTGCAAAGGTTTATGACATCGCCGCAGTTGCGGCGGATGCGAGCAGAGTGATCACCCGGGTGCAGGAGCAAGGACCTTACGTGGTGTGTGGATTCTCCAGCGGTGGCGCACTCGCCCTCGAGGTGGCCCGGCAGCTGGATGATTCGGACTCGCTGGTGGTCATGTTCGACAGCGTCAATCCAGCCATTGAGGGTAATAAGGGCTACGTTCAGCGAATACTCGATTTACTCGGCCGTGGTTGGCAGTCGCTCAAGACCAAATCCTTGGCCGAGCTGTGGGACAAAAGCTATGCGTTTGTGCGCAGGACCTGGTCTTACTGGGGCCACGAACCAAAGCCCAGTGGGTTGCGCCTGTTGTTGTTCCAACAACAGGCGACGCTTGATGCTGCCGAAGATCCCACATTTGGGTGGGGCCGCGTGGTGGGTTCGCGGCTGCAAGTAGAGATCATCGAGGGGACACATGGCGCCATGTTGGCCGTGCCCTTGGTGGCGGATACAGCCTCTCGTTTGGATCGCCGTTTAGCGGATTACTGCGATGCGGTCTCTCGGTGCACGGACTGAAAAGCCACGCGCAGGGCCACCCAGCAGCCGGCGACAATCATTGCAACGCCTGCCCCATGGGCTGGGTGGTGACCGCAGGGCAGCAGCTTTTCCGCCGCCACGAAAAACGCCAGCGCCCCGAGCCAGAACAGGTTCATCGCACCGGCGACAAACAGCAGAGCCATGAGCGCCCAGCAGCACCCCAGGCAGTAGCTGCCATGCGTGAGGCCCATGCGCCCTCTGTGCCCTCACGCCATTCGGTCATGAGAAACCCCATGGGAGATCGGCAGCGACGCAGACAGGCATGTTTCAACGGAGCGAACTGAAACGCGCCGGCGGACACCAGCAGGGCGGCCGACAGCCAAGGGCTCACGCTGACCATCATGGGTGAGGTCAGCCCCCCTGCCTGCAATGCCCACTGAACCAAGACCGCCGCCACGCTCAACACTGTCCAGAGCGTCATGTAGGCTGCCATGAACACCAGGTGGCGTCCTGGCGTTCGGCTGCGTTTATCGAGCTTTGCGAATGTCCTGATCATGGGCATGGGCATGGGCATGGGCATGGAGGAGAGCAACATCATGGCCGCCATCGTCACTGTCCATATGATGAACGCGGCGGCCAGGTTGTCGACCGTCCAAGCCGCGGTCATAGGCATCATGAGCTGCGCAAACGGTCGGCTCATATCTGCCACGGCCCAGACTAAAAAACACCAGCCGAACCCAGCAGAGATCGGTAGCCGGGCGATCAAACCATGCGGGTGGTGCCCCCGCAGTGGCAGCGCGCCCATGCCTCAGCCCTGGTATTGAAACGACGCGAACAGACCGCTGCGGCCGTCGATCTCGCAGTGCACACCGTGATCATCGATGCTGAGGTGGTTGCCTCGTGCAACCGTTGCTGGCTGGCGTGGCGCAATCGCCAGGGGGTGGCCGGTGATGTTGACCGCACCCCCGCCTTGTCCCGCGATGGCTTCCATTTCGACCGAAGCCGCGCCATCAACCGACAGGCTGAAGCGTTTGCTATCAGCCTCAAATCGAATGTCCGGGTCGTGGGCTCCCATGACCTCGTCGATCAAAGGTCCCAAACTGGCCAGATGGGCCACCCGCAGCATCGGAAAATATGCTCTCCGCGCCCTCCGCCTGGGCGTCACTGGCACGTTGATCCAGGCAAAGCGCCACTTTCCAGCTACCGTCTTTCATGTTGCCAGGCGCATAGGCCAGCATCGCCGTGTTCAGACCCGCAACATCGACACCCCGATAGTCGCCGGATTCGATCTGCTAGCCCAGAATGACCTTGCATTCCCCCCTCGGTAGGTGGCGAAAAAAGATACAGGGACAGGCCGCTTCGCAATTGCATGCTTCAACGTATGTGCCGCTTATCCGCCAGTTACCTATGATTGACCTCCCAACTCTGTATGGCGGTCCCATGCAATCATTTGCCGGAATTCCGGCAAAGAGTCGCTATGCGCTACCCTTCATGAAGTGTAGACGACGCAAATCGGTTTTCTGGGTGTTCGGCGATTCCGGTCACCCAGGCTGGTTTGTCCGGTCGGTTGGAACTGCTTAAGCTGACCAGACGGACACTGAACTGATGTCGACCCATGCGCGATCCAGCGTCGGTTCGACCGTCAACGTCCCATTTTCCGAATGCGCGACAGGGTGGCGTTAAACCACGGGAGTTTGATCATGAGCGATGGCGTTTCCATGACGCTGGAAGAAGCGTACGCAACAGCTTTCGAGGTGCTTTGCGTCCAGGGCTGTTCCGAGCCGCAAGCCGAAGCCATCGCCGAGACCATAACCGCGGCGGAGCGCGACCGATGCGCTTCGCACGGGCTGTTTCGCATCCCGTTTTACGTGCGCGCCATACGCGGCGGGATCGTACGGCCTCAAGCGGTGCCGACCTTTACCGATCTGGCGCCCGGCGTATTAAAGATCGACGGTGGGTTGGGGTTTGCCCCATTGGCGCTGAAGCTGGGCGCCGAACCCATCGCGGAGCGGGCACGGACACAGGGCATTGCCGCGTTGGCGCTGACCAATGTCTGCCACATCGCCGCACTTTGGCCAGAGGTCGAGCGTTTGGTGGAATGGGGTCTGGTCGCGTTCGCTTTTACCGGCGCCAGCAGTTTCGTGGCGCCGGCCGGAGGAACCCGCCCGCTGTACGGCACCAACCCGATGGCCTTTGGATGGCCCCGGGCCGGGCACCCGCCCATGGTGTTCGATCAAGCATCGAGCGCCAGTGCGCGGGGTGAAATTCAGCTCCACCTGCGGGACGGCAAGCCGATTCCTGAGGGCTGGGCCATCG
>JAHEDQ010000292.1 GCA_024641125.1 Candidatus Competibacteraceae bacterium
GTTGATGCCGATGTTAAAGCCATCGGGCAAATGTGTTTTCAGAATCTCGCGCTTGGCTATATCCAAGCCTTCCATCAGCGCGGCCTGTTCCACGCGGGTGGCGTCGAACCATTCGGGGAAATGCCGGATTGGGGTAATCAGGGCATGGCCGGGCGAGACGGGGTATCCGTCCCAGAGACATCGGATGACCGGGTCCTGATGAAAAACGCGTCCGATGTCGGGGTTGCAGAATGGGCAGTCGCTCATGTTATCGGCCAGGGGTGCAAAGCCCGTTGGTGAGATCGATGAATGTTGCTGGCTCCCTCGCCCATTGTGATGCGCACTACCGGCCCGGATCTTCTGGTCGATGCCAAATTACCCATTTCAGGCATCTTAATGCCCACTCCGGGTATGCTGAATCGGTGTTTTGGTTGGGCCTGGGACATCGCGCTTTTGGCCAACGGAAGCCGCTTACGTGGCGGGCAGTCGCTCCACCTTCACATCGCCCATGGTTTGGTTCGCAATCCACAGATCGTACTGCATCTGCTGATTGAGCCAGCTTTCCGGGGTGGTGTCGAAAGCCCTGGAAAGCCGAATGGCCATCTCAGGGCTGATCCCTGCCCTTCCGTTCAAGATTGCGGACAGCGTTTTTCTACTCACACCAAGGCTCTTGGCCGTATCCGTGACCGTGAGCCCCAGCGGCTCGATGCAGAGTCCTTTGAGAACTTCGCCAGGGTGGGGTGGGTTGTGCATATTGGTCAATAATAATCCTCCAAGTCGACATCACAGGCATCAGGCCCATCGAATCGAAACGTGATTCGCCTGGTGCCCGAGACGCGCAGCGAGCACGTACCTATTGTTGACCTCGCGATGATGTGAACCGGGATCTATCGGTTGACTGTAACCAGTACAGCTACGGCTTGCGAGCCGCCGTTCCTCGTGGTCGAAGAACTTGCCCCAGTTCCGCAGGTGCGCGACGAAATCCCGGTTGCCGTAGATATCGGTGTGCAGATGGTGGAACTGCCCGAGCAACGCGCCCTCGGCCTCGGTATAGCGCGGGTTAAATTCCCGCACCTTGGTGTCGAGGAGGTCGTCGAAGCGGAGCGATAACGGCGCGCGGGCATTCCTGCCCGCGTTGTCTCCGATTTGGCGGCCTGGAAAACCCGCCCTCCTTTCCTCTGCTTCCTCGCGGAACAACACCGTCCAACCGATGGCCTCTGCGTATTCGAGGACCCGGGCTTGGAAGGTTTTGTGTTCTCCCGGTATCGGCAGGCTCGATTGCCGTCAACGCCAGCCTTGCCGCCAAACCTGGTACTCAGCGGGCCGCAGGCGGTAGCGCGCGATGTTGCCTTCGTGGAGGCTCATCATTTCTGTTTCCACGACCTCGAGAAACCGCGCCTGGTCCTCTGGCGGCACGTGCTGCGCGGCACGTTGCCGGACCAATGCGGTTGCGGCCTTCTTGTCCAGCTCGGCGCGAACCACCGTCGCGACCAATTCGGCTACCAGCGCCCGGTAACGCAAGCGGAACGGGTCAGGCTCTCCCAGCGACTGGCGCACAGCGGAGTAGCGCGCGCAGGAACGCTGGTAGGCCCAGATGAAAACATCGCGCAACAGCTCGATGCGATTCAGTTCATAGACCCCCAGTACACCGTCAACATATGCGCGTTCCGGAACGTCCACAAAGGAGAGCGGGCAGAGGTTCTCGCGAATCAGCGGGATGTTCGCCGCGAGACGAGAAACGCGCTTGTTCACGTCTTCGAACCCCTGCAGGTACGCGAGGTGCAGGAGGGCAAAGAACGCCTGTTCAAAAGGATCGGCGATCGCGGCTGCGGTATCCAGGATTTTCTGGAAGCATTCGTCGATGAGCTGCGGCACCTCCAGCGGATGGTAGACGGTTCCGTCGATGGCCACTGCAATCCGCCGCAAGCGGCCACCGGCCAACGGGTCGGCGAGCAGGTTGTCCGCAAGCAGGCCATGCAGGTTCAGGATGGTGTAGCGATTGAAACCGATTTCGTCGGCCTGTTCGACGAGCAGTTCGATTGCCGCCTTGTGGTTCAAAATCATCTGCGCTTCCAGCGCATCCTTGCCCTCGGCGGACTCGCCCAGTTCCAGCAGGCGCTCGGTTTCCAGCAGCGAATAGGTATTGCCTTCCAGGCGACTGGAGTTCCAGGACAGGTCGATCAGCAGGCGGCTGTATATTCTGCGCACATAGGTCCCGGCCGGGCGTTCACCGCCGGGCGGGCGCCCTATCTCGAGCAGGTGCTGCCGCGTTTCCGCTGGCAGGAAAAAGGTGGCGTTGGGCCGGTAGTCATCCAGAAAGGCCCGCCGGTAGCCGACCGGTTGCCGGTGCTGAATTGGCGCGCGGACCGCCTGTTTGATGGCCTCCGCCTTCTGGGAAATGGGCGGGTAGACTTCGACACGGTCGGGGTGCGCTGTCGCTGTGATCGAAATCTGCGCGGGCTTGGCGCGGGCCACGACGTCGCCCGGGGGCAACCGATAGCGGCGGCCCTTGCCACGGCCCTCGGCCAGCAGCCGTTTCTGTTCGACCAACAAGGCCAGGCGGCGCTGCAGCATCCGCGGCGGAAGCTCATACGCCAGCCCCTCACGGATGGTTCTGACCTGGATGGCGTCTGGATGGGCTGCAACGATCGCGAGAATGGCTTCGAGCTCTTGCCCGGGAATCCTCTTTGGCATGTGGCGAATTATATGTCGCAAAAAGCTTTTACGCGACATATAAAACAGCTTATTTGACGCATACCCTCCTTTATGTCGTGTAACCCGTCTTTATCGTCGCTAACGCACTCGTCACGATGATCCGTTCGTTTCCTCGTGCGTCTCGAACAGGAAAACCGTCAACGTCGACGCCGCCCCAACCGCCAGCTTCGCATGGCGGGCGGTGAGTCCCGAGGTTGAGCCATGCTGCCCATGCCCTGTCCGGTAGTGGCCGCGCAACTCGGCCAGGCCATGACCGACGGTCGAAAGGTTGCTCAGGAGGCGTTTGATGACGTCCTCGCCCCGGGCAGCCCTCCCAGAGCACAGGACACGGGGGAATCGCCTGCTTGCGTCCGGTAGGCGAATCGCGAAATCTGCGGGTGCCGTCAGGGTGGAAGAGCCGGTGGCCAGCACCTTTAGTCCTTTGATCATGTCGCCAGATTTCACATCTAGACGACTATTTGTAAAGTACGGTGCCGGTGGTAAGGAACGGCTGCTGCGACACGAACAGCTCAGGCGTCTCGCGCTGGTAACGGCGAATCCTGGAGCACCGAACGGCCATCTCAGGGCTGCCCCCTGCCCTTCCATTCAAGATTGCGGGCAGCGTTTTTCTACTCACACCAAGGCTCTTGACCGTATCCGTAACCGTGAGCCCCAGCGGCTCGAAACGTGATTGTCCAAACGAAATATCTTTCAACGTCGGGTGGAGCCTGAATCGAACGCGCAGTCGCTGATTCGCAGCCCGCCGCGGGCTGTTTGGCGTGCCGTGTTCGGTGCAAAAAGTGTAGCGAGCTGGGCGTCAGGAGAAAGCTTCCTTTTCCTTCTGCATAACCTTCGGCGTCAATTGGACATTGCGGCAGCGCTGCTCGAGCTGATAGACGATGCGCTGGACCTGGTCCGGGCGCAACGATTCGGCCGTCCCCGCTTTTTGGGAGTGTTCTGACTTCCCGATGGTTCATTACCAGCACATCGGCCCTGCCGGTCCGGTTTACAAACCAGCCGGGCAGAACCAGCACGCCTTTTACCGGGATCGTTTCCGCGGTGGCTTTGGTCAGCAAGGCGGATAGCCAGTCGGCGTTGCGCCGGGTTTGTTCCAGGAATCTGGTGTTGTAGCGCCCCTTGTCGCAATCGAAGCTGAGCTTTTTCCCGTCGAAGGTCACCTTGTAGTCCGCCTTGCCGTCGCGCGATTCCTTCTTGGTGCGGGTCTTGGTCTCTACCGCAAACACGCCGGCCGGGCCGACCACGACGTGGTCCACGTTGAAGGCTTTGTCGCCCGGTACGTCGTGAAACACACGGTAACCCTGAAGCATGAGTTGGTTGAGCTGCTCTCCGACCGCCACCTCACCGGCATAACCGATGCGTAAGCGGGTGATACGGCGCAGCTGCTGGACAGAGCGCCAGGTGAAGAAGGCGACCGCCGCCAGCATCAGTATGACCGAAGGCGTCGCGCTGACGCTGGCCTCTGTCACTTTGGTCTGAATATAGTTCGCGTAGACGAGCAGCGGCATGACAATGACCATTGCCATGTACATGCCGAAGTCCGCTTTCAGATCTTCGTACTTGACCCGAAGTGCCTCGCCCGGCGCGCGCAGGGCGTCGCCCTGAAAAGGCAGCCGACGATGGTTGAACCGCTGCTTGGCGTGTCGGTAGATCAGCAGCACTGCGAAAAAGATGCCGAGGGTGGCGATCTCTATCAGAACGGGGGTCAGCATGGGTGGAAGGTTCATCGTAGTCAGTCTTCAGTT
>JAHEDQ010000293.1 GCA_024641125.1 Candidatus Competibacteraceae bacterium
GCCGACTCGTGACCTTGGCAGGATTCAACCAGCGCTCTGCCCATGCGCCCGGCAACCCCGGAGATCGCAATTCTGACCATGTCGATACCCAAAAAAAGAACTGAGACCGGGCCCGTTTTCAACGCTCGACCGCCACCTCGAACCGGGGCCGGATGCCGTCCCTTTGCCCAACCGGCGGCGGTGACGAAGGTGTTACAGTTTCATCTCCTCGAAGAACTGCTTGACGCCGTCCAGCCAGGATCGATGTTTGGGTGAATGGCGGCGCCCCCCCTCCTCCATACTGGCGGCGAACTGCTCCAGCAGCTCCTTCTGATCCCGGGTCAAGGCCACGGGCGTCTCCACTACCACACGGCACATCAAGTCGCCAGCGGTTCCGCCGCGCACCGGTTTTACACCCTTGCCGCGCATGCGAAACACTTTGCCGGTTTGGGTTTCAACCGGAATCTTGAGGGACAGTTTGCCGTCCAGGGTCGGTACTTCCAGCTCACCGCCCAGCGCGGCAGTGGCAAACGAAATGGGGACTTCGCAGAACAGGTCACTGTCCTCTCGGGTGAAAATCGCGTGCGGTTTGACCCGGATCTGGACGTATAGATCTCCCGGCGGACCACCCGCCTCACCGCCTTCACCCTCGTTGGCCAACCGGATACGGTCGCCGGTATCGACGCCCGGCGGCACCTTCACCGACAATGTCTTGCTGCGCTCAACCCGGCCCTGGCCCTTACAGGTGACACAGGGATCCTCGATGACGCTGCCACGGCCATGACAGCGCGGGCAGGTCTGCTGTATTGAGAACAGTCCCTGCTGCATCCGCACCTGACCGCGGCCGCCACAGGTGGAACAGCTGCTGGGTGTCGTGCCCGGCTTGGCGCCGCTACCCTTGCAGGTTTCGCATTGCTCCAGCGCCGGCACGCGAATCTTGACACTGGTGCCAAAGACCGCTTCTTCCAGGGTGAGGTCCAGGTTGTAGCGCAAATCCGCGCCGCGGTAACTCTGGCTGCCTCCCCGCCCGCCGAATATATCGCCGAACACGTCGCCGAAGATATCAGTGAAACTGGGGCCGCCGGCACCACCGAATCCGCCCTGGCCGCCGCCCGATGCATCCACGCCGGCATGACCAAACTGATCGTAGGCCGCGCGCTTTTGTGCGTCGCTCAAGACTTCGTAGGCCTCTTTGGCCTCCTTGAACTGATGCTCAGACTCGCTGTCCCCCGGATTGCGATCGGGGTGATGTTTCATCGCCAGTCGCCGGTAAGCCTTTTTCAGCTCGGCGTCGCTGGCGTTTTTGGCAACCCCCAAAACCTCGTAAAAATCACGCTTTGCCATGGTGCCTGTCGATCACGGACGTTGGATACATCGACGGGCCCGGCGCTATCCCCTCGGAAACACCGGGCCCGCAGTTCTCTGTTGCAGCCATGGTGGAGGCGTAGCGTCCGCCCCCACCATGGCGCGCTTCGCTCGTCTTACTTATTGTCGTCCTTGACTTCCTCGAACTCGGCATCGACCACGTCTTCCGAACCGGCGCCGCTGTCGGCCGTTTCCTGAGCCGCATCCGCCGTCCCGCCAGCGTCCTGAGCCTGCTGCTCGTAGACCCGGGTGGCCAGCTTGCCGGAGACTTCGGCCAGCGCTTCACTCTTGCGCTCGATGGCTTCCTTGTCCTCGCCCTTCATGGCCTCGCGCAGTTCCGAAACGGCTTTCTCGACCTGAGTCCTCTCGTCTTCGGTGACTTTCTCGCCCAGTTCCTTAACCGTCTTCTCCGCCGAGTGGACCAGGTTTTCCGCCTGATTGCGGGCATCCACCAACTCTCTCAGCTTCCGGTCGTCCTCGGCATGAGCCTCGGCGTCCTTGACCATGCGGTCGATCTCGGCGTCATTGAGGCCACTGGAGGCCTTGATGACGATCGACTGCTCCTTGCCGGTGGCCTTGTCCTTGGCCGAGACATTGAGAATACCGTTGGCATCGATGTCGAAGTTGACCTCGATCTGCGGCACACCTCTGGGCGCGGACGGGATGTCACTGAGATCGAAGCGACCCAACGACTTGTTACCCGACGCCACCTCACGCTCACCCTGGAGCACATGGACCGTGACCGCCGTCTGATTGTCGTCCGCGGTGGAAAACACCTGGTTGGCCTTGGTCGGAATGGTGGTGTTCTTCTCGATCAGCTTGGTCATCACGCCACCCAGGGTCTCGATGCCCAGGGACAGCGGCGTCACATCCAGCAGCAGAACGTCTTTGACTTCGCCGCCCAGAACGCCGCCTTGGATCGCGGCGCCCACGGCCACCGCCTCGTCCGGGTTGACGTCTTTACGCGGTTCCTTGCCGAAGATCTCCTTTACCGCCTCCTGCACCTTGGGCATGCGGGTCTGACCGCCGACCAGGATGACATCGCCGATATCCGAACCGCTGAGGCCGGCATCCTTCAAAGCGATGCGGCAGGGCCCGACCGTCTGCTTGACCAGATCCTCCACCAGTGATTCCAGCTTGGCCCGGCTCAGTTTGATGTTCATATGCTTGGGACCGCTTGCATCGGCCGTCACATAGGGAAGATTCACTTCCGTCTGCTGGGTCGAGGACAGCTCGATCTTGGCTTTTTCCGCCGCCTCCTTCAGGCGCTGCATCGCCAGCGGGTCGCCTCGCAGATCGATACCCGAATCCTTTTTGAATTCCTGTGCCAGGTAGTCGATGACACGCTTGTCGAAATCTTCCCCGCCCAGGAAGGTGTCGCCATTGGTCGACAACACTTCAAACTGGTGCTCGCCGTCGACCTCGGCGATTTCGATGATGGACACATCGAATGTGCCGCCGCCCAGGTCGTAAACCGCAATCTTGCGGTCACCGGCCTTTTTGTCCAGCCCGTAGGCCAGCGCCGCGGCGGTGGGTTCGTTGATGATGCGCTTGACCTCGAGCCCGGCAATCCGCCCAGCATCCTTGGTCGCCTGTCGCTGCGAGTCGTTGAAATACGCAGGCACCGTGATCACCGCTTCGGTGACCGGCTCGCCCAGGTAGTCCTCGGCGGTTTTCTTCATCTTCATGAGCACCCGCGCCGATACTTCGGGCGAAGCCATTTTCTTGCCGCGCACTTCGACCCAGGCGTCACCGTTGTCCGCCTTGACGATTTTGTAGGGCACCAATTTGATGTCCTTCTGCACCTCCGGCTCGTCGAACCGGCGTCCAATCAGCCGCTTAACGGCGTATACAGTGTTCTCGGGGTTGGTCACCGCCTGACGCTTCGCGGGCTGACCCACCAACACCTCGCCGTCTTCGGCAAATGCCACGATCGACGGTGTGGTTCGATCGCCCTCGCTGTTCTCGATGACCTTGGGCTTTTCCCCCTCCATGATCGCTACGCAGGAGTTGGTGGTGCCCAGGTCGATTCCGATGATCTTCCCCATTGTGTGACTCTCCAATGCTGGAACCCGTTTCGGTCGGGCTCAGAAACTGCTAAATACTCTCTGCACCCCTAGATTGGGGCGCGAAAACCATTTTCAAGGTCCCCGGTTCAGCCGCCCTGGGCCACGATCACCATGGCCGGCCTGACCACGCGATCGTGCAGGCGATAGCCTTTCTGAATCACCTGCAGCACGGAATTGGGCTCGGCATCTCCGCCGGGCTGCATGGCGATAGCCTCGTGGAACTCGGGGTTGAACCGTTCGCCGACGGGATCCAGGACCTCGACACCGAACTTGCTCAGCACACCGCTGAGCATTTTCAGGGTGAGATCGCTGCCCTCCAGAAGTTTGTCTAGGCTCGCCCCCTCGTCCCGCGCCGCAGCGATTCCCATCTCCAGACTGTCGCGTACCGGCAACAACTCGCCGACGAGTTTCTCCACCGCGAATTTGTGGGCGTTTTGCACATCGCGCTCGGCCCGGCGGCGAACGTTCTCCATTTCCGCTTTCGCGCGCACGAACTGATCCCAGTTCTCTTCGGCCTTGCTTTCGGCCTGTTCAAGCTGGGCCCGCAATTCGGACATCTGGTCCGGTGGCGTGAGGGCCGTATCGTCTGGATCCCCAGCTGCTATCGTGTTTTCGTCCTCGATATCCGGTGTCTCGCCGGATTCGATCGCGGGTTCCTTAGCATCAGTCGCCATACGGCCCCTCCAGAATCTGTTTCCCATAGAGCAAGTTAGATTTTCAGATCGGCCCAATAGCCAAGCCGGCCGACCGATGATGTTCGAAAGGTGGGGATTCAGCGTGGCGTTTTCAAGGCGGCGCCCAGCAAGCGTGCCGTGACGTCCACAATCGGGATGACCCGATCATAGGGCATACGGGTCGGACCGATGACACCAAGCACGCCGATGATCTGTCCATCACGGGTGTAGGGCGCGGTGACGACGCTGCAGTCGTCGAGTACGTCGTTGCCCGATTCGTGGCCGATAAAAATCTGCAGCCCGTCCACTCCCAGACACTTGTCCAGCAGCCCCAGCACATCTCGTTTT
>JAHEDQ010000294.1 GCA_024641125.1 Candidatus Competibacteraceae bacterium
TTCGCCGGCGATGGCGAAACCGAGCAGACGTTTCGTGCTTCGCGTTTCGCCGAAATGGGTTTTTTCAGCATGGTGCAGGAATCCGAGCTCAATCCCGGGGCGCTGGCACAGGCGGTGGACGCCGCCTTGATGCGCCCCCGGCCAGACATCACGCGCATCAATCTGCAAGGCGCCGCCGACAGCGCCGCGCTGTTGGCTGGTTGGGTTCGCGGCGCGGACGCCCGTGCCTGACTGGAGTGCGTTAACGACGGAACTCAGCGCCTGGCGTGACCTCGGCCGTCCGGTCACCCTTTGGTGGCGCGATGACGATGTCCAGCGCGCCACACCGGCGTTGGCGAAATTGCTGGATCTGAGCCGCCGGTATCGGGTTCCGTTGTTGCTGGCCGCGGTACCCCATGGCATGGATCGGACGCTGGTCAGCCCCATTGCCCAGGCTCGGTCGGCCTGGGTGTGCCAGCATGGTTTCGCGCACGCCAATCATGCTCCGGCCGACGAGAAGCGCAGTGAGCTAGGTCCGCATCGCCCGGTGCCGGTGATGGCGCGGGAGCTGATACGAGGCCTCGATATTCTGCGCGAGCGTCTGGGGGAGCGTATGTTGCCGGTCATGGTGCCGCCTTGGAATCGAATCAGCGACCATCTGATCAAACATCTGCCGCACCTGGGGTACAGCGGTCTGTCCACTTTTGGCGCGCGGCTTAGGGACCGGCCGACCACCGGGCTCACCCAGGTCAATACCCATGTGGATCTCATCGACTGGCGCGGAGGGCGAGGCTTTGTCGGCGCCGAGGCTGCATTGTCGCAACTGGTCAACCACCTATCGGCCCGTCGCCAGGGCCAGGCGGATGTGGGTGAGCCCACCGGACTCATGAGCCACCATCTGGTTCACGATGACCGCAGCTGGGCGTTCTGTGAGACCCTGTTCGAACGCACCTGCGCCCATCCCGGCGTGCGCTGGCTGGAGCCGGATCAGGTATTTACCCGCGACGACCGATCAGCATAAAGCGCGTATAGCGCTTCAACGGCAGCCTGTCCGCATACAGCAGTTCCGACATTGGCGCCTGCTGACGGAACGCCGTCAGGTCAGGCACGCAGTTTACGTGTTCCCCGCATGCGAAGTAGTCGTTGGACTGCAGGACCAGCAGAGTGCCGGCGGGGATGGCATTGTACCAACGCGGAAAGTCATCCAGATGCTCGCAACTGGTGTTGATGACCAGATCCGGTGGGGCATGGAACTCGGCCGTGCCGCCACGGCCATCGGGCCCTTCGAATCGGTCCGAGCGGTAGTCCAAGCCGGCCATATCGCGGGTAACCGCCAGAAAACGGCCCTGCTCCACGTGGCGTCGATTCAGCAGCATGGCCACCGGTGCACACCCCGGATCGATGTCGATGCTGACCGCCCTGCGAACCCCCAGTTGGTCCTCGTTCAACAGCATCGCGCTCAGCACGCCGTACCAGCCACCCAGCACATAGACGGTACCCAATGGGGGTACGGCGGCTCGCATCAGCTCGGTCACCAACCACTTCTTGCTGGCCACCTGGTTCTTGTTCAGGCTGTGTGCGAGGTTCGGATCCGGATAACGGGATACCGTGCGCAGAACATCGCCGATCAGAGGATGCCCCGTGTAGCGGGCAAGCCCGTCCAGTAAGGTCTGATAGAGCTCATCTTTATCCATGGCCGGTGCGCCCCGCCACCTTGCTGTCCAGCACCAGCAGCCGTCGATGGACGTGTTCGGTTTCCACGCCCGGACAGCGGCTCAGGTCGATGTCCAGTTGCACCCTCAGATCCATGTCGGCACCGTCAACCAGACCCTCGACATTGCTCCGGCCTAGACCCCATTCCAACGCGAATTCCAGCACGGCAACCCGGGCATTGTGCAGCAGTCCAATCAGCTTGTCCCACTCCCGTCGGCGCTGCTTCGGTTCATCGCTGAAGTGCTTCATGGAAGCACCCAGCAAGACCATTCCATAGGTGCCGGGTCGCACGTGGAATGATTCGGACTGAAACGCAGCCGCCCGATGTTCGACCTGGCAAGGCTGCCCGTTCAGGTGGGTGGCGGTGTAGGGTTGAATCAGCGGGTCCACAACCAGGACCTGCTCCGGCACCCGGGTCAGGAACCGGGTGATCGGCGTTTTGAAGCCCCCGATCTCGATCACGCTTTGGCAGTCGCGGACATAGTGTGCCGCCAGTACGTAGCGTGACATTGCGCCTTCCGTCAGAAGGTAGTTCATGTCCGGGTACGAGCGGGTGTCGGGTGTCTCCCAGGGACAGGGAGTCTCTGTCATAGGGTTCTGTGCTCATGTGGAATCGGCCAGGGGTCGGCATTATCCGCCCCGGCTTTGGAAATGCACAACCGCATATGCTTAAGGGGTTTTGCTTGACCTGGCAAAACCCGCGGGTTAGAGCTATGTCTACAAGCACAGTTTATAAACCCTGCCCTCGGCAGGGAGCGGGTCATTGATGGACAAACTTCTGGAGGTACGCGACCTCAGGGTTGATTTCCAGATCCACGGCGGTGTTGTTTCCGCGATACGCGGGATCAGTTTCGACGTTCGACCGGGATCGACCCTGGCGTTGGTAGGGGAATCGGGTTCCGGGAAATCGGTAACCGCCCAGGCGATCATGGGCATATTGCCCAATACCGCGAGCATCCGAGGTGGCCAGATTCTGTTGCATGATCCGGTCGACCCGGATGCGGTCACCGACATTGCCGCGTTGGATACGTCCGGGCCCAGAATGCGCTCGATCCGAGGCGGCAAGATCTCAATTATTTTTCAGGAACCCATGACCTCGCTGTCGCCCCTGCACACGGTTGGAGATCAGGTAAGCGAAGCCCTGTTTCTGCATCGCAAGATGGATCATGACGCCGGCATTTCCCTAACCCAGGAAATGCTGCGAATGGTGGGTTTTCCGGACCCGAAACGTGCCCTCAACATGTACCCTTTCGAGCTGTCCGGGGGGTTGCGGCAGCGGGCAATGATTGCCATGGCACTGATCTGCAATCCCAGTATGCTGATCGCCGACGAACCCACCACAGCCCTGGATGTCACTATACAGGCGCAGATCCTCAGCCTGATTCTCGATCTGCAGAAAGAGCTGGGTATGGCGGTGCTGATGATCACCCACGATCTCGGAGTGGTGGCCAATCTGGCCGAGGAAGTGGTGGTCATGTACCACGGTGAGATCATGGAGCGGGGCGACGTCCATGACATTTTCGATAACCCGAAGCATCCCTACCTCAAAGCGCTGCTGCGCGCCGTGCCTCATTTCGATATGCAACCCGGCGAGCGCCTGGTCCCGGTACGCGAAATTGAACATGAAACGGGCAGTTTGATGGCGGGCAAACAACCCTGGCCTGCCGGGGCGGCGGATCGGGCGCCTCATCTTTCGGTACGGGGACTGACCAAGCATTTCACCATACGCAAGAGCAGCTTCTTCGGCCGGGGTGAGGAGACCCGGGTGACCGCTGTGGACGACGTCAGCTTCGAGGTCGCCCATGGTGAAAGCTTTGGGCTGGTGGGCGAAAGCGGCTGTGGCAAGACCACGGTCAGCAAGATGATCATGCGGGCGCTTGCAGCCGACGCCGGAACGGTACAGTACAACGATCGGGGGCATCCGGTGGACGTACTGGCTCTGGAAGGACGCGATCTGGAGCGGTTCCGCACTCGGATGCAGTTCATTTTCCAGGACCCGTTTAGCTCGCTGAGCCCGCGTATGTCCGTGTTCGACATCATCCGCGAGCCGCTGATCATTCATCGACTGGGCGATGTCGACTATCAGGCGGAAATGTGCAAGGAGTTGATGCGGCTTGTGGGACTGGATCCGAGATTTCTCAGTCGTTATCCGCACAGCTTTTCCGGCGGCCAGCGCCAGCGCATCGGTATCGCCCGGGCTCTGGCTCTGCAGCCCGACCTGCTGATCTGTGACGAGCCCGTCTCGGCGTTGGATGTGTCGATACAAGCCCAGATCCTGAACCTGATGAAAGATTTGCAGCAGGAACTCGGGCTGACCTACTTGTTTATTTCCCACAACCTCGCGGTGGTGGATTATGTGGCGGATCGAATCGCGGTCATGTGCGCCGGCCGCCTGGTCGAGGTCGCACCCCGGGAGGCGCTGTTCAGTAACCCGGTGCACCCCTACACCAGGGCGCTGCTGACCGCGGTGCCCTATCCGGATTTGAAACGGCCATTGGACTTCGCCGGCATTGCCGAGGGCAAGGCTTCAGATCCCGCGGCCTGGCCCCATCCCTACACCGTGCGAGGCGACGCACCGCTTGGGCTGGTGGAGGTTGGGGACCGGCATTTCGTTCGCGTTCTGGAAGACGCTGATCTTCGGGAGACTGCCTGATGGCTCATACGCCTCGCCATTTCTCTTTGCTCATGCTGCTTGTCGCCATCGCGGCGGTGAGCAGGGCATTT